>NZ_CAJQUM010000001.1:3150692-3465762 GCF_907163265.1 Georgfuchsia toluolica | reverse complement strand
TCGAGTTGGGGCCGAAGCCATGCACCACGTTGTAGACACCCTGCGGGATCCCGACCTGATTCATAACTTCGCCAAGTAGCGTAGCGGTTTGCGGGGTCTCTTCCGAGGGCTTCACAACGACCGTGTTGCCGCAGGCGAGTGCCGGCCCAACCTTCCATGTCATCAGCAACAGTGGTAGATTCCATGGGCAGATTACGGCGATCACGCCGATCGGGCTGCGTACTGCATAGTTCAAGGCGCCTCGGCCATCCGGTGTTTCCATCTCAAAGAACTCGGACGGCACGTTCTTCACCACGTCAGCAAAAATCTTGAAGTTGGCCGCGCCCCGGGGAATGTCAATATGACGCGCAAGGCTCATGGGCTTGCCCGTGTCTGCGCACTCGGCTTCAAGAAATTGCTCGAAGCGGCGATTGATCTCGTTGGCTACGCCATAGAGCAGGTCGACCCGATTGGCAACGGTCAGACTGCCCCAAGGTCCGGTCAAAGCGCTGCGTGCTGCCGCCACTGCTGCGTCGACCTGGGCTCTGTCCGCCTCAGACACCAACGCGAGCACCTTATTGTCGAGCGGAGACCGCTTCTCGAATTTCTTGGTACTTTCGACAAACTTGCCATCGATAAAATTTTTGATCAGGTTCATTTTTTCTCAATCATTGCATTTGTGATTCATCACTCTTTCAACCCGATTGCAGCGAGTCCTGCACGGGCACATTCCTCATCCTGATCGGACGAAGCGCCTGAAACTCCGATTCCACCGACCCAGTCATCATCAATACGAATTGGCAGACCGCCGCCAAATACAACCAGGCGCGGGCGCGCAGAGAAACCCAGCTTCATCCCTTCGTCGGCGCCAACGACATTCATCCACTGTTTGGTCGGAAAGCCAAAGCTCGCCGCAGTGTATGCCTTGTCAATGGCAAGATCGATCGAATGCAGGTAGGCCCCCGGCATGCGCAAGAACGCCATCAGGTTGCCACCGCGGTCGACAACCCCAACGTTAATCTGCCAGCCGCTCGCCCTGGCGTGCGTCACAGCCCCCTGAGCCGCTGCAGAGGCGGCCTCCAAGGTGATCCCGAAAGTGGAATTTGCAACTTCCATCACTCAAGTCACTACTGTCAGGAAACGCTCGTTGAGCTTGCGGTCGTGGTAGAAAATGGCGGGGCCAACTTCATCAATCGTCCACTTTATGGGCTGACAGTCAGGATAGGTTTGGTACCCACCGCAGAAGGTTTCGAAACGGTTGCCGGAAGGGTCGAAGGCGTAAATCGTGGTACCGCGCGTGACGCCATGCCGCGTCGGCCCAATGTCGATCGAGACACGGTTCATCGACATCAGGTCGGCAGCACGCAGAACTCTCTCCCAGCTCTCGAGCAGGAAGGAGACATGGTGCAGCTTGCCCGGCTCCGGATGACGGACAAAGGCGATGTCATGCGCCTTGTTTGACGTGGCCATGAAAATCGCCAAGTCAGTCTGGCCATCCTCAAGCACGACGTGCTCGGTAAGGTAGAAGCCCAGCACTTCTTCAAATAGCTTTTGTACCTTCTCTATGTCAGGGCCATAGAGCAGACAATGATCGAAACGGATTGGGGCAATTCCTTTATCTGCCAACGCCACCGCCCAAGCCTCCGGATTGACATAGGGCATTCCGTTGCCAAAATCCTTCTTCTCGGCGTAGAGCTCAATCAGATGGCCGCTGGGAATCTCGAAGCGCACGCGCTCACCAGTTTCGAGCATTTCACCGGCAGGAATCCTTTCCGTCTTGACGCCATAGGCACGCAGGTCCGAATCCAGTTTCTCCAGCGTCGACTTGTTGGCGACCTTGAAACCGAAATAATCGATCCCGGCTCTGTCGGCCTGATGCAACACAATGCTGTTGTGGTCACGCTCGTCCCAGGCCTTGAAGTAGACACGGCCCTGCTTGTCGCGCCCAGTCTCTATGAGACCCAGCACATTGCCGTAGAAATTTACACTCTCTTCAAGATCAAGCACGCGCAGTGCGGCGTGACCCGGGCGCAGAACACCGGTTAGTGCCATGATTAATTCTCCTCTTCAAAAGTTAACGCAGCCTTGACGAAATCTCTCTTTCAGGACTCTCATGCCAGTGCAGACATTTCGCCGCCGCGGCACGTTTCGATGAGCTTAAAATTTAAATGCTTTTGTAATTTCCCATTAATCGTTAATTTGGTGGAATAACTGCTGTTCCGTCCAATACTATTTTTTCTGATCACCTATACCTTTGTTGTATGGCGCTTTCAGAAGTGGGATTTGCAACTTCCATCACTCAAGTCACCACGCTCAGAAAACGTTCGTTGAGCTTGCGGTCGTGGTAGAAAATGGCGGGGCCAACTTCATCAATCGTCCACTTCAGGGGCTTGCAGTCAGGGTAGGTCTGGTACCCGCCGTTGAAGGTTTCGAAACGGTTGCCAGAGGGATCGAAAGCGTAGATCGTGGTGCCGCGCGTGATTCCATGCCGCGTCGGCCCAATGTCGATCGAGACACGGTTCATCGACATCAGGTCGGCAGCACGCAGAACCCTCTCCCAGCTCTCGAGCAGGAAGGAGACGTGGTGCAGCTTGCCCGGCTCCGGATGACGGACAAAGGCGATGTCATGCGCCTTGTTTGACGTGGCCATGAAAATCGCCAAGTCGGTCTGGCCATCCTCAAGCACGACGTGCTCGGTAAGGTAGAAGCCCAGCACTTCTTCAAATAGCTTTTGTACCTTCTCTATGTCAGGGCCATAGAGCAGACAATGATCGAAACGGGTTGGGGCAATTCCTTTATCTGCCAACGCCACCGCCCAAGCCTCCGGATTGACATAGGGCATTCCGTTGCCAAAATCCTTCTTCTCGGCGTAGAGCTCAATCAGATGGCCGCTGGGAATCTCGAAGCGCACGCGCTCACCAGTTTCGAGCATTTCACCGGCAGGAATCCTTTCCGTCTTGACGCCATAGGCACGCAGGTCCGAATCCAGTTTCTCCAGCGTCGACTTGTTGGCGACCTTGAAACCGAAATAATCGATCCCGGCTCTGTCGGCCTGATGCAACACAATGCTGTTGTGGTCACGCTCGTCCCAGGCCTTGAAGTAGACACGGCCCTGCTTGTCGCGCCCAGTCTCTATGAGACCCAGCACATTGCCGTAGAAATTTACACTCTCTTCAAGATCAAGCACGCGCAGTGCGGCGTGACCCGGGCGCAGAACACCAGTTAGTGCCATGATTAGCTTTCCTCTTCAAAATGATTTTCGCCAACTCAATACTTGCTGCTTTTTTCTTTGAGGCTGACACCAGCATCAGTGTTTTAAGAATAAATAAATCTCGATATACCTATAATCTTTTGTTGATTTAACCAATTCATCGCCATACCGTCCAATACCTTTTTCTCTCACCATTCATACTTAAAAGGTATAGACTTTTAGCGCACCTCGTTCAAGGTCCCATCTCTTAAAAGTGCCAGCACATGGAACTAAAACATCTGCGCTATTTCCTCGCATTGGCGGACGAACTCAACTTCAGCCGCGCTGCAGCCCGCCTTCACATCTCCCAACCTCCGCTGACCCGCCAGATTCAGCAACTGGAGCAAACGCTCAAGGTTCATCTGTTTAAGCGCACCCCGCGCGGCGTTACGCTTACCGAAGCTGGAGTGACCTTCCTTGAGGAAGCCCGCAAGCTGCAATTTCTCGCCGACCAAGCGGTCATCCGAACCCAGATGACCAGCCGCGGTGAACTCGGGCGTATCGAGATCGGCGTGTTCGGCTCGGCGATTCTTTCGGTCATTCCGCAACTCATGCTTGAGTTCGGCAAAATTCACCCCAAAGTCACCTTTGGTTTGCACACAATGCACAAGTCCGAGCAAATTGAAGCGTTGCTCCAACGGCGCTTGTCGATCGGATTCAGTCGCATCTTTCCAGAGGTATCGGATATGACGATCGAAACCGTGTTTGAGGAAGGTTTTTGTGTTGCCCTCAATGAAATACATCCGCTCGCCGCGAGGAAAACGATTTTGGTTGGTGATCTCGAGGGGCAACCCCTGGTGATCTATCCGAACATCGGACGGCCAAGCTTTGCTGACAACGTGATCGCTCTCTGCCGTCATGCCGGTTTTAACCCCGTTATTGCCTTTGAAGCGGAAGATGTATTGACAAGCATCGCCCTTGTATCGAGCGGACTTGGGCTCTGTGTTGTGCCGCAGTCGGCGGCTGGCTTGATGCTTCCACGCACCACCTACCGTCCGCTTATAGCTCCTGATGCCAGAGTCGAACTCAAGTGCATGTACCGCAGCGACGATACGTCGCCGTCCCTGCAGGCATTTCTCAACCACGTCCGCAGAATCGCCAATAACCCGCTCCCAGGTGGCTGACTGATGAATGGGCCTAGTCATTGCGCAGTATGTTCTTTTTCATGAGTCCGACAACGCGCAGCACGACATCACTGGTCGGCTTGGATCGGCAGGCAAGTACACGACCAGCCGCCTCATCCGCGACGCTAATGTGCTCTCGACTCATCACTCGCTTTTTGATCGCGCCGCTGACGATCTGAATCTTGCAGACACCACAGCCACCTCCGCGGCAGCCCACCGGGATTCCCCGCTTGCCGAGCTTTTCCATTCCGACCAGCAACGATTCCTGGTCAGAACAGCGGAAGGTCTCCCCGGTTTCCTCGATGGTTACGAGGTGGTAAGCCATGGCCGCTAGATTTTTTTGAAAAGAGGACTTCTCACTTGCTGCGCATCGGCAGCGGAGAAGAATTTTTCGGAGTAAATGTCACGCTCGAAAAGCCGCCCCTGCATCAGCGTTGCTATGCAGGCATCGATCATCACCGGCGGCCCGCACAAGTAGGCCTTATGGCCGCGGAAGTCGTTGTTGAAATACTCCTTCGCCGCTTCATGGACAAATCCACGCCGGCCATCCCAATCAGACTCAGCCGGTTCGTTGGAGAGCACCGGCACGTAAGAAAAGTTGGTGTGCCGCGCGGCCAGTTCCTTGAACAGATCGTGGTAGTACAACTCGTCCTGCGTCCGCGCACCATATACCAAGGTGATCGGCAGGCTACAGCCTTCCTCGAACAGGTCGAGGATCATCGACTTGGGGCTGGACAAACCTGAACCGCCGGCAAGAAAGATCGGTGGCACATCAGCCAACTTGCGCACGAAGAAACGGCCATATGGCCCCGCCAGTTGCACCGGATCGCCAACCTTCAACTCGTTGTGTATCCACGTGGTGGCCTTGCCGCCGGGAACCAAACGAATGTTGAGTTCGATCTCTCTACCCAACGAGGGTGCATTGGCCAAGGAAAATGCCCTGATGGTCTTGTCGCCCGGGATGTGCAGGTTGATGTACTGCCCGGCCTGAAAGCGAATCCCATCCGGCTCATCAAGCTGGATCCAGACCCCTTTGATGGTCGGCGTGAGGTTTTGGATCCGGCTGATAATGCCGCTGAAATCCCGTACCGGCAAATTCAGCGCATCCGGTTCGACCTCAATGTCCGCCTCTATAGTAACGTCGGACTGGGGTATCGCGCAGCAGGCAAGGCAGAGTCCCTCTTCCCGCTCATAATCCATCAGTGCGAAGTTGGAGGCTTCTCCGTGCTCGACTTCCCCATCGACTACCTGTACCTTGCAAGTGGCACAGAGTCCATGACAGCAAGCATGGGGCAAGTAGATCCCGGCACGCAGACTCGCATCCAGCAACGTCTGCCCGTCTTCGACCTCGATCGTCTGCCCAAGCGGCTCTATGGTAAGGTTATAGCTCATTGTCTTCAGCCAAAAATCAGGCGCAACTCCCCTTGATACCGGTCAGCCCAGGCGTACGAAAGCGGATCACGTCCTTGTGCTTGAGGCCGTTTTCCGCCAAGGACTTGCCCGGATCGGGTTTCCAGGGCTTGCCCGACTTAAACCACTCCGCTTTGCTCCAGTCGATCTTGGCACAGTCGGGGTGATAGCCGAAGGCTCCAGGGATCACTTGCTCCTGGATCGCACCAAACGGCATCGTCGGCGGGAATGGGAGGGCAAACGGCGCGCAGAACATCAAGTGGTCTTCCCAGCCGATGTAGAGCAACTGGCTTCCGTGAAACTTGTCCTGAGTATCCGCCGCAGCGAACTCGTAGGGTTTGAGTGCAACAACAGGCATGCTTGTCTCCTTAGTTCTTGGTCGCCATTTCGCGCCAGGCAGCGAAATTCTTCTGATCTTCGGATCCCTCGAAGTCAAGATTGTCGCGTCCGTGCTCAAGGTGGTAGTACTTCAGCACTTCCGGTAACGGCTCGAAGCCAGGCTTGGTCGGGTCGGTTCCTTCCGGAAAGCAATTGCCTTGATAGATCTGGTGCACCGGAAGCCAGGCTTGGATATATTTCTCAGGCTCGTTGTCGAATATTTCTTTGCAGCCGTCGGAACAGGTGTGGTACTTCTCGCCTTTGTAGTCCGATTCGCGATAGCAGATCTTGGTCGGGTCGGAGGGCTCGGTGAACAGCATCGGGATCTGGCAGACTTGGCATAACTGGGGCAGAGTCATGTTGTAGAAGCGCTTGCCCTCCTTGTGCTGCTCGGCCCAATACTCGAAGCGTGGCCGGTAGTATTTGTCGAAGGTGTTCGGGTATTTCTCCGACAGCCAGTCCATTTCCTCGGGCTTCGGCATCCATGTGTGAAAGTCAGCCGCAGCGCCGTACTGATAGAAGGTCGCCCAAGCCTGGTGGGAGATGTGCTCCTTGTCAATGGTGGCCTGAGCGATGCACTTCGGCATCTTGATGCCATAGCGAGCCAAGTCATTGAATAATGCGCCACCATTCTGCTCGAAGTAGATTTCCCAGGCTTCCTTCCAGCTCATCACGCGCTTGGGCAGCATATAGTCCATCATCATGCCAACCAATGTCAGTACGCGGGTGCCGCGCCACGTCCATTTATCAATCCAGCGCTGAACGATGGGCAGGTTGTCCGGATCCTGTTCAAGCATGAATTTGATGCACTCGAGCCCCAGTGTCATATGGCGCGCTTCATCAGACTGCGCGGAAAATCCGAAAGTCATCACGCCCATATCGCCGTTGTAAGCAGCCCCGGAGACGAACGGTACGAATAATAGATTGGTAAGCACGTATTCGAAGCTGAAGCCGATGGCGATCATGAATTCGAATGGGCCAGCGGTATAGGCATCGTCAAAGAAGGAACGCGGTACCGACAGATACCAGACCCTTTCAATCATGTGCAGGAAATCATGGAAACCGTTGTAGTGTTTGTTGTAATTCGACAATGCATGAATCTGCGTCTGCGCATGGCGCAGTTCGTCGAGCGATTGCATCAGACAGGCCACTCGCGGGCCCACGCCGCGCATCTGCCGTCCGACATGGGCGAAACCGCGATGTGCCATGTACTCGAGCGGAGAAATGCCGGTCAGGAATAGTTTCAGCGTATTGATATAGCGCGCATCGGTGACACCCAAGTGGCCATTGTTTTGCGCAAAGGCATCGATGATCGCATAGAGCTTGCGATCCTTCTCGGCCTGATATTTCCAGTAGGCGTCCATGGTCATGCGAAATGGATCTTCCCATTTATCCCAGTCATGAATCTTGATGCCTTCGAACTTGTCGTATGGGAACACTTTGTCCATCGGTTGGTAGGTGGTATCCCAACCGAGCCCGCGGGTCATCAGCGAATAGCGCTCCTTCAGACCCAGCTTCTTATTGACCTTGATGTCCATATGCTTTCTCCTCAGTTTTTCCAGCTCAGATTGAACTCATCGTCGGTTTCATCGACGTATCCGGACAACGTGATCAGGTTGGCCTGCATTTCCTGCAATTCAAAAGAACGTCCCATCTTCTCTTCGATGGTGGTTCGCTTGATGGTCATGCTGCCGGGTACGTCAATCTTCACCATTGCTGGTTGCTCGTTAACGATGGCGGTCGGGTTGTCTTCGAGAATTGCCTCGATGATGCCGCGCGTCTCCTCGTTCCTTTGGAAAGCGATAAATACATTAGACATGTCGTTGCTCCTTAAAGGGTCAGGCCGAGTTTTAAGACACGGGCGTTGAATTGTTCGACAATCTCGCTCATTACCGATTCGGCATTGCTGCCCAGCGCATGCATGGCAATTGGCGTCAGCGCCTCAACGGCGCGCTCTCGCCAAATGCGGACCCACTCCGAAACCAGCACCTTGTTCTCGTCCGACTCGGCGACCGCGGTCTTGATCGAGGCATCGACCCATTTCGCGGTCTCGGCATACCATTCGGCCTGGAAGCGGATCAGCATTGACACTGCTGGTCCAGCCTGGGCTGACAGTGCGTTATCGATATGACTGTATACCAGCGGATAAAGCAGCCCATCCAGCGCCAGGTTCTGGGCGACGAAAAGCTCGAACCAATCCTGGGTCACCAGCATGTCTTCGACGCTGCGACGCAGACCTTGCCACTCCCAGTTTTCCATCCAGGCCTTCTTGGCGACATCGAGGGCCGCCGGCTCGTCGAGCAGCAAACCAACGCGAGTCAGATATTGGGCAATGCCGAGTTGATCCATGGCGCAATAGAGACAGGGCTGGGTAATTGCCGTGCCGAAACCGTAGGCGGCGCAGAAACTGTTGTTCATATTGCTGCCCCAGGCAACGTGGCGTAGCGGCAGCAGCACTTCAAGAGCGATCTTTCTCGCTGCCTCAGGGTAGTTTGCGGCCAAGCCCCGCTCCTCGACGAAATCGAAGTCCGACTCTGCGGTCTCCTGCATGCGCGCCCGGGTTATGGTGTAGGTGCCGTAGTAGAACTGGCGTGGATCCTTGAAAGCGTACCAGTCGCGCATCTTCAGTTTGGTGCGGCGGGCGTCGAAAATCTCGTATTCAGGCGCCCATAATGGACGATAGTGAAAGTTAGCCTCGGCCTGCAGACAAATGGTTCCCTCCTGGTAGCGTGACGCCGGCTTATCGCCGCCAATTCGTGCCGCGACATGATCGAAGGTCTGACGCAGCGGCTTTATACTGACAGTACGAAGATCAATTTGCATTACTTGCTACCTCCTTTAATTTCCAGTTCGATGCAGCCGATTGCCTTACTTGAAACGATGATGAACGGCATCGCGCAAGCGCCACTCCATGTCCTCAGTTCCATCCTCAGTTCCAACTTTTAACTGAGATTTCTCGTTAAGAAATACAACACCGTTGATGGCACAGAATTCATCGAACCCACCGGACGGAAGGATCATCTCGGCAAAGAGTTCTGGTTCTCCAACGGCAAAATCAAATTCGACAAACCCATCATCGCGAAGCTCGGTGATGCGCACGAATTTTTTTTTTGGATCAAATGCCATGGCCTAATCTCCTTTAGATAGCAATCCCCTAACAAGAGTCGTGCCAGGCGATCGATGATGTTGTCTTTTATCGAGATTATGTTCTTGGCGAAGCCCAGTCAGATTGATATCGAGGGAAACCGATGGATCGATTGAATCATCTCGAGGCAGCAATCTGATTAAATAATCATGCTGCAAAGCAGCAAAGCTTTGCGCTACATAAATGGCTGAACTACTCCAGCACACAAATTCGTTTAGGGAAACACTGAATAAATAACAAATGCCGTGAACGCTTTTTTTATCATGCTGTCTGACACGGAGTATCGAGCACAAGGGACGAAACGATGAAGCAGATGACGCTGGCGGCGACACGAGGATTCGAGAAGCACAACCGGGCGACGCGCAAGGCGGAGTTTCTGTCGCGCATGGACGGATTGATGCCGTGGGCCGGGTTTTGTGCGCTGATTGAACCGTATTACCCGAAGGTCGGGAATGGTCGGCCGCCAGTCGGGCTGGAACGGATGCTGCGGATGTACTGCGTGGCCAACTGGTTCAACCTGGCGGACGAAGCCTGCGAAGGCGCGCTCTACGACGTGGCCGTGTTCCGGGAGTTCTGCCGGTTTGATCCGGGACGCGAACGGATACCGGATGCCACGACGCTGCGCAACTTCCGGCATCTGCTGGAACAGCACGGCCGGGGCGCGGCCCTGTTTGCCAAGGTCGGCGAATTGCTGCTGGCCAGCGGCATGAAACTGTCGGGGGGCACGATCGTCGATGCCACGCTGATCGCCGCACCGCCTTCCGTCAAGAACCAGGACAAGAGCCGTGATCCGGAGATGCACCAGACCAGGAAGGGCAACCAGTGGTACTTCGGCATGAAGCTTCACATTGGAACGGACAGCCAGAGCGGTCGGGTCCATGGCGCCAGCGTCACCGCCGCCAATGTCCATGACAGCCATGAAGTGCCGAACCTGCTGCATGGCGAGGAAACCCGCTTCCACGGTGACAGCGCCTGCCGGGGCAAGGCGCAGCGTGAACGACTCAAGGACATTGCGCCAAAGGCAAAGGACTTCACCAACAGACGTGCCCACAGGAACTGCCCGCTGACGGACGCCGACAAGGAGACCAACTGTCGCAAGTCCAGTGTGCGTTCCAGGGTCGAGCATCCGTTCCCGACCCTCAAGCGTCTCCGGGGCTTTGCCAGGGTGCGCTATCGCGGCCTGGCGAAGAACGCCAACCGGGCCTTCGCCATGCTGGCAATGCTCAACGTCGGCAAATGGGGACGACCTCTGACGGGAGAGGTGCGTCCAGCATGAGGTGGAATGCCCTGCGTTTCCATTCAAAACAGGCCGGTTTTTCGATAAAAATGTCATTGGCGTCACGTTTTCGTCTCAATTCCAGATTACCGCTGAGTTTTGCGGCGGCTTATTCAGCGTTTCCTTAGATAATTTAGATATTTTTTTGGCTATACTGACCAAGGAGGTCATCCAGATGGCCCAAACGGAGAAGAAATGACGGATCGCGGCTACCCTTATCCGCAGGACACAGACCTGCGAAAACTAGTCAGATTTTCTGCTGAAGACGGCGCCATCTGGCTGGCAGAGGATCGCATGCTGCTGCTGCATGCCGCAGCGCTAGGCGGTCTCCGCAAAGAACTCATCAATTCAATTGGAATTGACCAAGCGCGACGTATTCTGACTCGTACGGGCTTTGCCTCGGGAATCCGGGACGCAGAATTGGCGAAAAAAATCCGAGGTCTCCACAATGCGGTGGATGCCTTCGTGGTCGGGCCGCAGTTGCATATGCTGGAAGGCAATGTCCGGGTCACACCGGTTAAGATCGACATGGACATCCCGGCTGGACGCTTTTTTGGCGAATTTCGCTGGGAGAATTCTTGGGAAGCCGAAGCTCATCTCAAAGAATTCGGACCGCAGGCAGATCCTGCCTGTTGGATGCTCATCGGTTACGCCTCCGGCTATGCCACAGCTTTTATGGGGCGTTTTGTACTGTTCAAAGAGATGGTCTGTGTCGCCTGCGGATCACCTGACTGCCGGATTGTCGGCAAACCAGTGGAGGAGTGGCCCGACGCCGCCCAATACACACCCTACTATGAATCCGATTCCATCGTTTCACGCCTGCTTGAGTTGCGCACGGAAGTGGATACTCTCCGGTCATCGCTTACCGAGCAATATCGGGTCGACAATCTTATCGGCGAGTCTCCAGCATTCCGCAACGCCTTCGAGCTGGTCGCCAAAGCCGCAAAAACCAATGTTAGCGTCCTGTTAAGCGGTGAAACCGGAGTAGGCAAGGAGCGCTTCGCCCGCGCCCTGCATCAACTCAGTGACCGGAATCAGCAGCCTTTCGTCGCAATAAACTGTGCAGCATTGCCTGCCGAACTGGTTGAGTCCGAGCTATTCGGTGTTGAAAAAGGCGCATTTACTGGAGCAAATGTTTCCCGTGCAGGAAAATTTGAGCGTGCCGATGGAGGCACGTTGTTCCTCGATGAAATTGGCGATATGCCTCTGCCTGCCCAAGCCAAGTTGCTGCGCGCATTACAGGAGGGCGAAATAGAAAGGCTCGGCGGAGACAAAGTGTGCAAGGTCAATGTGCGTGTCGTTGCCGCAACCAATGCCGATTTGCAGGAAGCGGTAAAACTTGGGAAGTTTCGCTCCGACCTGTTCTACCGGCTCAATGTTTACCCAATACACATTCCTCCGTTACGCGATCGCCCCCTTGATATTCCACCACTCGCGATGGCCCTGCTGAAAAAGTTTTCCGCACTGCACGGTAAGCGAATATCCGGACTCACCGACAAGGCATTGCAGGTGCTCAAGCGTTACTCTTGGCCGGGCAACATTCGGGAACTTGAAAACATGATCGAGCGAGGGGTCATTTTGGCTACCTCCGATGGCCAAATCCAGCTTGAAACTCTGTTTCCAACCCTCGACAATCTACAGGCTCCAGAAGCAGGAATCGCCACAAACGGACACATTGAGGAAAAGGGGTCCCCCGGCACGGCCCAATTCTGTGATGCCTTCTTCGCCAGCGGCCTTTCATTTGAATCTGTCGAAGACATGTTGTTGCACGAATCAGTATCACGATCAAAAGGAAATCTTGCGCAGGCAGCCAGACTGCTGGGAATCACTCGGCCCCAGCTTAGCTACCGTTTAAAGCGTGGCGAATTCAGTTCAACAAGTGAGGATCTATAGCAGGCAAGAACTGAACGATTGCCGTCTCTATATAGATAGAGTGGAAGAAACAGCCACGAATACTTATTGAAGGTGCCTATGCCGGTTGCGCGGCGAGATCATCAAGGACAAGTGAGCACCCAGGCGAGAAATTTCGCGTTGAGCACCTCAAGGAACGCGATGCCGCCAGTGCGGACTCCCTACCCAAGATGTTGAGTTGCTGTCGGATGCTCTGCTTGTCACCGAAGAGCGAGGCGTTTTCCGAATGGTCAGCATCCGTTCGGAGGATTGTCGTGGACATTATCAATGCCCGAATTTTGCTCATGACGGAGACAGTGAAACCGTTACAAAATTGGAATGTTGCGGAATATTGTTCCAATAGAAATATTCTTCTACCGCTGTCAGGATGTTTTTTATCAAATGGTGACATTGATCAACAAGCAATAATCCAATGCTTCTCTAACACCGATAAGAAAAAAACCGATTATTTAGCTATCGCCAAGCGTAGTATGGCTCTGTGAGCCTACAAAGTAATTAGTTCAATGGGCCTGAAAAACAGCTTGGCACAATCAATGCTTTAGACTATCAGCCGCTCAGCATCTTGAGTGAGGTTGAATACCTGGATGGAGGAAGACATGGCACTACTGGATCGCAGTCAATGGTATGACATTGCGCGCAATACCAACTGGACACCGCGTTATGTGAAGGAAGATGAGTTGTTCCCGAACGTGATGACCGGCGCCCTCGGCGTAGAGCGTCCGAAATGGGAAGCCTACGACGAGCCCTACAAAACATCTTATCCTGAGTACGTAAAGATTCAGCGCGACAAAGATGCTGGCGTTTATTCCGTCAAGGCGGCGTTGGAGCGAACTAAGTTGTTCGAGCAGGCCGATGCTGGCTGGCTATCGACGATCAAGGCTCACTATGGCGCCATTGCTCTCGGTGAATACGCCGCCATGAGTGCTGAGGCTCGTATGACTCGCTTTGGGCCAGCGCCAGGGATGCGCAATATGGCAACATTTGGGATGCTCGACGAAAACCGTCATGCCCAGTTGCAGCTCTATTTCCCCCATGAGCATTGTTCCAAGGACCGGCAGTTCGACTGGGCCCATAAGGCATACCATAGTAACGAGTGGGCTGCTATTGCCGCCCGCCATACCTTCGATGATCTGTTCCTGGGACGGGACGCCGTCAGTATTGCCATCATGCTGACATTTGCCTTCGAGACCGGGTTCACCAACATGCAGTTCCTCGGCCTCTCGGCCGACGCGGCCGAGGTAGGTGATTACACTTTTTCGAGTCTCATTTCGAGCATTCAAACTGATGAAGCGCGCCACGCCCAAATCGGCGGTCCGGCGTTGGAGATTCTGGTTGCCAATGGTCAAAAGGAAGAAGCCCAAAAACGTGTCTATGTTGGTATCGCACGGGCTTTGCGGCTATTCGCTGTGTTGACTGGACCTGCGATGGATTACTACACGCCGCTGAGCCATCGCAAACAATCCTTTAAAGAGTTCATGCAGGAGTGGATCGTCGTTCAGTTCGAGCGCTCCTTGATCGACCTCGGCCTTGACCTTCCCTGGTATTGGGACACGATGATTGCCGAGCTTGAGTTCCAGCATCACGCCTATCACTTGGGCGTGTGGTTTTGGCGGCCAACGGTATGGTGGAATCCGGCCGCCGGCATGACACCCGATGATCGCGATTGGCTTGAGGAAAAATATCCGGGCTGGAACGATACCTTTGGCAAGTGTTGGGACGTAATCATCGATAACGTGCTCAAAGGCAACATTGCCGCAACCATGCCGGAAACACTGCCCATCGTATGCAATATGAGTCAGCTGCCAATTTGCGCGGTGCCCGGTAACGGCTGGAACGTTAAAGATTACCCGCTGGAATACAACGGTCGCTCCTATCACTTCAATTCGGAAATCGATCGCTGGGTATTCCAGCAGGAGCCATTGCGCTATCGCGATCACATGAGCCTGGTCGATCGGTTTTTGGCAGGACAAATACAACCGGCGAATCTAGAGGGGGCTCTGAAGTACATGAATCTCGCCCCTGGCGAAAGCGGCGATGACGCACACAACTACGCATGGGCAGAGGCTTACCGCAACAAAGTTTACTCCCGTAAAGCCGCTTGATTGAGGAGAAACCAACATGGCACTGTTTCCAATCATTTCAAATTTTCAGGGCGACTTCGTTCTCCAATTGGTTCCGGTCGATACGGAAAACACCATGAGTCAAGTCGTTGCAGCGGCAGCCCACCATTCCGTTGGCCGGCGCGTCGCACCGCAACCGGGCAAGTTGATTCGTGTGCGCCGGCAGGGTGGAAAAGACTTCTTCCCTCAAGACCAGAAACTCGGTGAGACAGATATTCAACCGATGGAATGTCTCGAATTCATTTTTACAGACCCCTTGTGAGTTATAACTATGGCATTGCAAAAGATATGCACATTGGACGAATTATGGGAAGGCGAGATGGCGTCATTTGACGTTAATGGACAGGAAATTTTGCTGGTTTGGCCTGAAGGGGGCGCCATTAAAGCCTACCAAGGAAATTGTCCACATCAAGACATATCTCTTGCCGAAGGGCGTTTCGATGGCAAGGTAATTATGTGTCGTGCTCACCAATGGACTTTCGATAGCAGCTCCGGTCAAGGCATCAACCCTGGTGACTGTCAACTTGCCGAATACCCCGTCAAACTGGATGGGGACGATATCTATGTGGATACCGAGGGCGTTACACCCTTGTTTGCCCACAGCTGACATTTAAGGAAAAGAAATGACGACCAAGAGTTTTGCTGATGGCTACCAGAATAACCGGGTTGGGCCTGTCCTCAGAGCCAGTGATTTGACTCAGGGAATTATTGAAGCAGCCCAGGAAGACAATCCTGACAAGGAAATCCGAGTGGACGACAAGATTGCCTATGTCCGCATAGACACCGATGGCGAACTTATCTTGCGGCGCGAAACACTGGAGCGAACTCTCAGACGCCCATTCAAGATGGCCGAACTAGAAGTGAACCTTGGCTCTTTTGCCGGACGCATCGAGACCACGTCCGACTATGTCCGCTTTTATTTTGAGAAAAATATATAACGAGGAAACCGGATCATGAATCAACCTGAACGACTCAAACCACTCAAGACCTGGAGTCACTTGGCTGGGCAACGCCGCAAGCCGAGTGAGTACGAAATTGTTTCCACCAACCTGCATTTCAGCACCGACAATCCAGATGCTCCATTCGAACTTGATCCAAATTTCTCCTTGGCAAGATGGTTCAAGGAAAATCGTAACGCAAGCCCTCTAAAGCATCCGAACTGGAACTCTTTTCGCGATCCGGACGAAGTCGTCTATCGGACTTACAACTTGCTACAGGATGGCCAGGAAACATACGTCTACGGTCTATTTGACCAGTTTTCCGAGCGCGGTCACGATGCGATGCTGGATACTGCTTGGGCAAAACAATTAGCCCGGCTGTATGCTCCAGCCCGCTACGCCATGCATGCCATCCAGATGCAATCAGCTTATATTTCTCAAATGGCACCGGCGTCTACAATATCCAACTGCGCAACCTACCAAACAGCAGACAGCCTGCGCTGGTTGACACATACCGCCTATCGAACCCGGGAACTCGCGAACACGTTTCCCGACCTGGAGTTTGGTACCGCCGAGCGTCATTCCTGGGAAGAAGACCCGGCATGGCAAGGTTTTCGGGAATTGTTGGAAAAATCCTTGGTGGCTTGGGATTGGGCAGAGAGCTTTGTTTCCCTAAACCTGATCGTCAAGCCGGCCTTTGAAGAATGTGTAATCCGGGGCCTTGAGGACGCAGCCAGACACAATGGAGACACCTTGCTCGGAATGCTCAACGATGCCCAGATGCAGGATGCACTGCGCCATCGTCGATGGGCAACAGCATTGACAAAATTTGCATTACTGGAATCAGGGAACGACAAAGTCGTCAGTGGATGGATTAAAAAGTGGATGCCTCTCGCTGAAGCAGCAATAGAGTCCTATACGAAGCATCTGAGCGATGCTCCGGAGACAGCAAAGCGCGCGCGAACTATATTGGCTGAACTGCACGCTGCTCTTGGTCTTCAAATTTGAGCACTGGCCAACCATGAGTGTGACTCTTGAAGATGGTCGTTGCTTTGCCGCCGACGACGGCGATACCCTACTGGCGGGGGCACTTCGAGCGGGAATAGGATTTCCCCACGAATGTAGCGCCGGCAGCTGTGGTGCCTGCCGGTTCGATCTACTGGACGGGAACATCGTCGATCGGTGGCCAGAGGCGCCGGGGCTATCGGCACGAGACCGAGCGCGCGGTAAACGGCTCGCATGCCAGTCTGTTCTCAATGGGGATTGCAAGATCCGGGTGCGGACGTCATCGGAATATATACCGATACACACGCCGAAACGCCAGCAAATGGTGCTTGAAAGCGTAAATGCCCTCAATTTTGATACGCGTGAATTTAGCTTTCGTGGAACACAGCCAGCCGAGTTTTTGCCAGGTCAGTACGCATTACTGACGTTACCTGAGATCATCCGCCCGCGTCCATACTCCATGAGCAATCTGCCGAATGAGGAAGGCCTGTGGCAATTCATTATAAGGCGGGTACCCGACGGACTGGCAACGAATGCCCTGTTCGACATTCTGACACCTGGTGATGCGATCACGATTGATGGGCCATATGGGTCTGCATGGCTGCGTGAAGATAGCCCCAGAGAAATTGTCTGCATTGCTGGCGGCTCGGGTTTAGGTCCGATGCTATCCATCGCACGGGGCGCACTCCGTTCCACTAAACCCGTACCGATCCATTTCTATTACGGTGCCCGAACTGCTGAAGATATTTGCGGAAGAACCGAACTCGAAGAAATGTCCAGTGCAGATGGAACAACGATGAAGTATCGTGTCGCATTGTCCAACCCCACGGCCAAGTGGTCCGGCCAAACTGGCTTCATACACGAACTTGTTGAAAACGAGATCGGACCAAAATTGGCAAACTGCGAATTTTATTTTGCAGGCCCTCCAGCTATGGTTAACGCAGTACAAGAAATGCTGATGGTCAGGCATCAAGTCCCATTTACTCAATTGCACTATGACCGATTCTTTTGATCTGGTAGATTCAACCTGAAGTGCAACGGAGTTATGACGCAAGTGTAGCTGCATCATGAAGACCTCGTGAGGAGGCTTGAAGCCGAGGCATTTTCTGGGTCGGTAATTGACTGAGGCGACCCGCAGACATTCTCAACGCCTTGTGGATAGCTCGAGTAATCAGGCCAGTCCGGACATTATCGGTCAGGCGCATCTTGTCCGGCTTGCCGCCTCATTTCCATGCCCGGTAGCCAGTGACAGCGCTTCGCACATCAGCGGCAATCGATAGTAAGCGTTCAACTGATCCACATTGAGTGATGAGTGGCTAGTCGAATAGTGTCCACGGTTTTTATGGTCTGCTGATCATCTCACCAAGCCGCTTGCGCCAGGCGTAGATCGATGCCTTGCTGATTCCATGCCGTTTGGCGACATCAACTACCGAATCCCGATCTGCCTCGCGCAATATCCTGACGACCTGCTCTTCTTCATGCCAACTTCTCATCTGAGGAGCCATTATCTCTTGATCAGCTTGGTCCAAAAATATCCGGTCAGGTCACTCCTTCCAAGTATAAACAAGTCTATACCTCTCCTCTTGGAAGACAAATTTTCTGGGAATGCTCAGTTGAATTGCTGAGGTCATATATGTAAGTACTGAGAGAGCATTTCGGCGTAGCATGCGGGTTTTTCGCAATTCTCGATTTCAACAGTACCATTCCACGTTACATTTCCGCCGCCAATAAGTTTATGCACCGAGGAAAGTACCAAATGGGCACGAATTCGCTGGCCAGCTCTCACCGGGGCAGGAAACCGAACTCGGTTAAGTCCGTAGTTAATGCAGACACAATCATTATCTCTAGAGAGAATTTCCTTGGAAAAATTGGCGAGAAAACATAGTGACAAAAACCCCTGTGCAATAGTCTCTCCAAATGGAGAATTTTCTTTTGCCCGAGTTACGTCAGTATGTATCCAATGATTGTCTCCCGTGGTGACCCCGAATCGATCAATATCCTCTTGCGATATTTCTTTCCAGTCACTTACGGCGATCTCTTTTCCAATACTTGCATTAAGAGCGTCAATTTTTTCAAAATTGATAATTTTCATATATTCACATTGGCCTCATTGCTTTCTAGAGCCAATTTGATCAAGCCCTGCAAGCGTCGTCGATCAAACTCCGCGATAAACTGGACTGCGTTTTTCCGCGAAGGCCTTGAAGCCCTCTTTGCGATCCTCGGTATCGCGCAGAACCCCCCATAGCAAGTGGGAGAAGAGAATGCCATGTTCGCGTGGCATATCCTGACCGAGGATGGCCGCCTGCTTCGCCGCCTGAACACTGAGGGGCGCAGCACTGGCAATCTTCTCTGCATACTTGGTGGCAAGGTTCATCAGTTCTTCTGGTGCTACTACATCGCTGACCAAACCGTAGCGGAGTGCTTCTTCAGCGCTGATCATTTCACCTGTTAGCAGCATTTTCATGGCCACTGCCTGGGGAATAGACCTTGGCAACAGCTGCGTACCGTTCAGTCCGGCAAGGCTCGCCACCTTGACTTCAGTCAGGCCGAACTTGGCATTGGAACTGGAGATGCGAAGATCGCACGCGAGAGCAATTTCCAGTCCGCCGCCGACAGCGAATCCATTGATGGCGGCGATGATCGGCTTCCACATTTTCATCGCCGGCACGATCGGCATGCCGTCGCGCAGGTAAATGGCCGCCATACATTCGGTCGGCGGTGGTGAAGCCTTCATGTCGGTGCCGGTGCAGAAGGATTTCGGCCCGGAACCAGTCAGCACCGCGACCCGGATGTCCGGGTTGCTGGCGACTTCGTGCCAATGCCGATTCAGGTCGGCGATCGATTCGGGGTCGAGGGCGTTCATCGCCTCCGGACGGTTCAGCGTGATATAAGCGACATGATTCTTGACTTCAAAACCGACTGGCATATCCTTCTCCATCCTTGAATTGTTACTGTGATTCCGCAGTACCTGAGGCTATTCCTTGGCGGCAATATGCGGACTGTAGGTCTTCTGATCCTTGAGTAGCATTTTCGCAATGGAAATACGATGAATTTCCGATGGGCCTTCGATGATGCGCCATACCCTGGCCATGCGTGCCACGTATTCCAGCCCGGTTTCGCGTGCCATGCCCATGCCACCATAGAGCTGCATGGCGCGATCAACGATCTTTGTCAGCATTTCGGTGGCCGCAACCTTCAAGGCAGCGGCCTCGACGCGCATATCCTTGTAACCCTGATCCGACTTCCAGGCGGCGTAATAGAGCAGCATGCGTACCATTTCCAGTTCGATGGTCGAGTCGGCGATCCAGTTCTGAACCGTCTGCCGTTCCGCCAGTAATTCTCCGAAAGTCTTGCGCACGTTGGCCTGGTCGATCATCATCTGAATCACGCGCTCTGCCATTCCGGTGCAATGTGCCGCCAGTTCGATGCGCCGCACGCCGAAGCGGTTCTGTAGCGGGATAAAGGCATTGCCCACTTCGCCCAGCACCGCTTCGTCGCCCACCGTAAGATTGTCGAAATACACCGACCAGGTCGGCATCGCGCCGATGACCGGCGTCTCGCTGCCGATCTCGATGCCCGGCATGCCTTTTTCCACCAGGAACGCCGTAAACCTGCCTTTCGAAGTAGCGGCCTTGTCGGTAACTGCAATCACGATAAACAGCAGCTTGTCTCTGTCGCACTTGCTGATGAACAGTTTTGAACCGTTGATGACCCACCTGCCATCTTTGCGCACCGCCGTTGTCTTGAGGCCGCTTACATCGGATCCAGCATCCGGCTCGGTTGCTGCCATAGCCGAATCGATTTCACCGTTGCAGTAGGGCATCAGATATTTTTCCCGCTGTGCGTCGCTGCAGCACTCGTTCAAGTAGTACAAATTTGGCGCATCGGGCGGCAGAGTGAAGGCATGGTGTGAAAAACCCACCAGGGATTTGGACATTTCCTCGACCACCAGGGTCTTGGCGAACATCCCCAAGCCCTGCCCGCCAAATTTTTCTTCGACTTCGATGCCCCAGAAGCCCATATCCTTGGAAATCTTCAGCAGTTTGGCCAGACTGTCGTCGGGCAACAAGCTGTAATGGTCCGTCCACATCCGCATTTCGCGCTCGAGCAAAACCTTTTCCAGAGGCATCAGTTCATTGGTTGTGAACTTCTGCGCCAGTTCCTTCAACATCATTTGTTCTTGGGATATCGAAAAGTCCATGTAATTCACCAAAGATTGTCATGCAAAATGATTTGCCAAGCGTTGCAGCGTCAATTTTTCCTGTTTCAGACGAAACGGCTTAAACCAGGACTTCGTCGCTCGTCATTTTCTGAATTTCCTGCTCTGAGTAGCCCAGCATCCCATTCAGCACTTCCTTGGTATGCTGGCCGATCGACGGTGCCGCGGTTTCCATAATTGCCGGCGTACGCGAGAACTTGACCGGTACGCGATTGTACAAACTGACGCCAACCACTGGATGGTCGAGATAGGCCCAGAATCCGCGCTGTCGCAGATGCTGGTCCTCGATCGCCTCTCGGGCATCCTTGACCATTCCCGCCTTGACGCCATTGCGTAGCAACTCGTCCATCAGCCAGTCGGAATACTGTCCCGCCGTCCAGGCTTCAATACGCGCATCCAGTTCCTCCTGGTGGCGCAGCCTGGCTTCCAGAGTAGAAAACTTTTCGTCCTGCGCCCAGACCGGATCACCCATGACCTTTTTCAGAGCGCGCCATTCGTCTTCGGTGAAAACCGCTATGGCAATCCATTTCCGATAACCCAGCGTCGTATACACGCCATGCGGCGCCGCCTGCGGGTCACCGCAGCCCATCGGTGGCAGCACCTCGCCGTTGGCCGCATAAGCCATGGCATCGGTGGGCACCATGCTGATGGCGGCCTCAAGTTGGGATACGGTTACTGTCTGTCCCCGTCCAGTCGTCTCTCTTTCAAGCAATGCGGCCATGATCCCGAACAGGGTATGGGTCGGCACCATGACATGATCGGTGTAATTAGTCCCGGTACCGAACGGCGGCTTGCCCGGGAAAGCGGCTCTCGCCGTAAGCCCGCACAGCGCGTTGAGGTTTACGCCATAACCCATGTACTTACTGTGCGGTCCGGTAATACCCTGCAGGCTCATCGTGACATAAATGATTCTGGGATTTATTTTCTGGATATCCTCCCAGCCCAGATGCCACTTTTCCATCTGGCCGACGCGGAAGTTATTGATGATGATGTCACTCTTCTTGATCAGCCGCACCGCCACTTCGCGCGCATCCGGGTGGCCCATGTTGAGCGCGATATCTTTCTTGTTGGCGTTGCGGTTGGCAAAATAACCGCTACGATCCATACCCGTGCTGTCGCCATCCTTGAAAGGTTCTCCCTTTCTCAGAATGTCGGGACGCTTGATGCTTTCAATCTTGATGACTTCAGCGCCGCATTGGGCAAGCACTCCGGTTGCGATCGGTCCGGCGCCGACCCAAGAGAAATCGCACACAACGATGCCTTGCAAGGCCCGTTCAAAGCTATTCTGCATAAACTGCTCCTGCTTTCACCAAGGCGCTGATATCTTCGTTTGAATAGCCATGCTCGCGCAGAATCTCGCCAGTATGTTCCCCCAGTCTTGGCGCATTCCTTCCCAACCGCCATTTGATCTCTCCGAATTCATACGGAGCTCCGGGATAGACGACATCGCCGTCGAGAGTATCGTTGTGCACTCGCTGCCAAAAGCCACGATAGTCCAGTTGCGGGTTTTCGAGCAGATCCTTGCCGTTGCTGACCGGAGTGATGGCGACACTGAACCTTTGTCCGGTTTCGTATAAATAGCGCTTGTCATGCTTGAGCGTGTATTTCTCGAAGATTCTGCAAAACGTATTGTAGCCCTCTGCCGACTCGCGATAAGCGGATTCAATCCACTTGTCATCATCGAAAACCGACCATTCCTCGACACCTTCCTGCTTCATCCATTCGACGAACGGGTCCCACATCACCTTGTTCTTGCCCATGATTGCCACAATCGCAACGTAACCGTCGGCGCAGGGATGCAGAGTCGCACTGCCCGCCTCACGCCCGCGCCCACGCCGGATTTTTCCTTCCAGATCCCAGAACTGGGCGGCATTTTCCAGTGCGCCCGCGCCGGCCTCGATGCAGGCGACATCGACGAACTGTCCCTTGCCTGTCCTCTTGGCATTGAACAAAGCGATCGCGCTACCCACAGCTGCATAGGCCTCGGCCATCCGATAAGCCTGGTTGTCGGGAGAGCGAACCGGCTTCTCATGCCCCACCCCAGCCAGATACAGGAAACCGCTCATTGCGGAACAAATCAGATCCGAACCGGCTTGCTGCGATAAAGGCCCGCTATGGCCAAACGGGGTGATCGAAGTCTGAACCAGCTTGGGATTATTAGCACTCAGCTCTTCATAGGAGAGGCCTTGTTGCTGGAGATAACCCGGAACAAAACTTTCGATCAACAGGTCGGCATCAGTGCAAAGTTGCCGAAATATTTTCTTGCCGGCAGCATGCTTCAAATCAAGCGCAAGACCGCGCTTGCCGCTGTTGAAGTAGCAAAATGGCAGGCTTGATTCCTGGCTTTTGGCATTCTTGTAAAAGGGTCCCGATTGCCTGAGCGGATCCCCGCCAAGAGGTTCGAGATGAATAACCTCGGCACCAATGCCGGCAAACATTTTTGCCGTATAGGGTCCTAGCTCCCCCGTGAAGTCTAATATTTTAAGCTTTGAGAAATAGCTCTGTTCCATAATAACTATTCAATACGGGTATATTTATTCATTATCGCCAGCCTGTTATTAGCCAGCAAACAGGCTTCTACCTCCACAGACATAGAGCACTTGGCCATTGATGAAGCTGGCATCATCGTCGACAAGAAAAAGTACCGCGTCCGCAATATTATCGGCGTTTCCCAGTCTTCCTGTCGGTTGTTTCGTGAGTAGGAAATTGCGGTCTTTCTCCGGCAGAGCATCCCACATTGGTGTATGAATCAGTCCGGGCGCAATGCAGTTGGTGGTAACGCCGCTCTTCCCCAATTCCAGCGCCAAGGCGCGTGTCATTCCCACTACCCCAGCTTTCGCTGAGGAATATGGAATCTGGCCAGGACCACCGAGCCATGCTCGCGAGGCGATGTTGATGACGCGACCGTGTTTATTTTCAACCATGTTGGCATGAACAGCCTGAGTACACAAAAATGTGCCTTTAAGATTGACATCAATCGTAATATCCCAGTCAGACTCAGTGAGTTTTCTGAGAGCACCGGCTTTTTCCAGCCCTGCATTGTTGACCAGAATGTCGATCCGGCCGAACTCCGCTATCGCCTGCTGCACCATGTTCTTGACCGCTTCGGCGTTGCTGATATCCGCAACGATCCCTTTTACGCGCAGGCCTTGTTGCTTAAATTCATCAACCGTGTTTTGTACCTTGACTGGATCTATATCATTGATGACGACTGCGGCTCCGTTTTCGGCCAAGCGTTGCGCGGTTTGTTTTCCCATGCCGCTTGCGGAACCGGTGATCAAAGCCACTCTATTTGCTATTCCCATGTGTAAGCCTCTAGCTCAAACGGACATCGAAAAATAATCGCTCTTCCCACCGCACACGAAGAAGGTCTGCCCAGTGATGTAGTCCGACGTATCCGAGGCGAAGAAACCTACTGCATAGGAAACATCGGCGGGGGTACCCATCCTCTTGACCGGAATGCCGCCAGATATCTTCGTCTGCTGCTCTTCCGACAGGTTTGCCGTGGCGATATCGCCTTTGACGACGCAGTTGACGGTGACATTGCTGCGTGCCACTTCTAATGCAATTGACCGAGTCAGCCCGAACAGCGCCGACTTGGCAGCCGCCGTATCGGCGTTCTTGGGTATACCGAGGTAGTTCAGGCTGCTGATGTTGATGACTCTGCCGCCATTGTTCTTCTGCATGACGGGTACGATTCCGCGCAGAAAATGGAACTGCGTACCGAGCGAGCTGTTGAGCGTCGCGGCGAAGTCTTGTGCAGACAGATCGCTCAGCGCCTTGCTCTCCGATTCGGGGCCGTTGTTCACCAAAATATCTATCCTGCCGTGACGGGCAAGTATCTCCGCTATGCATTTGTCTATTGCTGCGGAATTGGACATATCCACTCTGAAGGTCG
This sequence comes from Georgfuchsia toluolica, assembly GCF_907163265.1. NCBI lineage: Bacteria > Pseudomonadati > Pseudomonadota > Betaproteobacteria > Nitrosomonadales > Sterolibacteriaceae > Georgfuchsia > Georgfuchsia toluolica. The sequence goes on along the minus strand of NZ_CAJQUM010000001.1, from coordinate 3,441,109 downwards.
TCGCCACGCCACCGGCGGCGGCAATTTTTGCGCTGAGCGCTTCCAACGGCTGCGATTCCTTGTCGCATAGCACCACGCTCGCGCCGGCGCCGGCCAATTGCTGCGCAATCGCCGCGCCGACCTCGTCACTGGCGCCGACAATCAGCGCCACCCTACCCTTAACCTTTGCCTGCATCTTCCTTACCTCACGCCAAGTTTTGATTGCCAGAAGCACATTACCAATCGCTGATCAGCATATGCATAGTGCATGCTGCATGCTCGGTTCCGGAAAGACCGCCGCCGGTCACATGCGTCATGGCGATGCGCGGCACGGGGTCGACCTGAAATCCGTGACATTCACTGCGCATCTGCTTGACACAGGCGGCAATCTGCGCTGCCCCCGAAGCGCCGATCGGATGACCGTAGGAGAGCATACCACCGCGTGGGCTGACGACACATTTGCCGCCGTGGGTGGAATTGCCATCGCGCAGATATTTCAAGCCCTCACCTTTCTTGCACAAACCCATGCATTCGTAATAGAGTAGTTCGGCAATGGTGAAGGCATCATGCAATTCGACGATATTCACTTCCTCCGGGCCGATGCCGGACTCCTCGTACAACTGCTCGGCGCAGGCTTCGGTGATGTCGTCGGCAGTGATATCCCGCGGACGATTGTGATAGGGGCCAGACTGGACAACGGCGCCCGCCACCCGGATCGGCTTGTGTACACCCAATTTCTGAATCATTTCCTTGGAGCAGACCACCACCGCGCCGGCGCCGTCGGCAATGCCGCAGCATTGTTGCAGCGTCAGCGGATAGGCAACCATGCGGGAATTGACAACCTCCTCGATGGTGATTGCACCCTTGAACCAGGCATTGGGATTGTTGGTCGCATGGCGCCGGTTCTTGACCGTAATCATGGCCAAGTCCTCGACGGTCGCGCCCGTCTCGTACATGTAGCGATTAGCGCGCATTGCATATTTGCCGGTCATCACAGCGCCATGCACGGTTTCAATGTCCGACATGCTGGGAGAAAACGCCGTTCCCGCCTGCATGTGCAGGCTGTGGTTCTCGGCGCCGACACCGATAGATATATCCGTCATACCAGTGGCAACATCCTTGATCGCCGAATACACGGCCATGCCACCCGCGGAACAAGCGCTTTCCACGTTGATGATGGGCAGCCGCCCACACATTCCCAAATCTTTGAAAACCGTTTGTCCGGTCACAATGCCATTCATGCCATTGCCGACATAGGCGCTTTGCACAATATCTGGACGATTGATATTTGAATTCTTCATGGCTTCAAACGCCGCCATTCGACCAAGCACGTCGTAGTCGATCTGGTGTTTGCCGAATTTCGTTTCGCCGACACCGGCAATATACACATCACGCATTAGCTTCATTTTTTGCGCACCTAAAGAAGAAAGGAAAGTCCGAAATTAACAATTAATTTAATTGGCAGCTTTCCGAAACATATAGCTTATGATCGGTAGGCCATCCCGATTCATCCTGATCGGCCCGACGGTCAGTTCAACCTGATCGTCGCATTTGTAGGTTCCGGGCTCTCCCTGCAATTGCGCCAGGATCCGCAGGTTCTCCGGAAGATCGATGTAACCAAATATATAAGGCGTCTTCATCCCAGCCTGTCCGATAAAGATATCGGAAACGCTGTAGAGCACACCCTTGCGACTCAAGGGAACGACCTCAAACTCCTCGCCCCAACAATTCAGGCAGATGGTCGGTTTCGGGAAATCCAAGTTTCCGCAGCTCTTGCAGCGATAGCCTGTCAAATAGGGTGGATCCCCATTTTCCGGAACCTGCAACAGGTCTGGATGGAAAAATGTGATATCCGGCTTCTTTTCCGCCGGCTTTTTTTCCGGCTTTTTTGATTCCTTGTTCTCAGACATAAAAACGCCCTCGCAATTAGCACTCAGTTGTAATCTGGGATTCTGGATTTATAAGGCAGTTAACATCTAACTGCTGTCTAATTTTGACAGGAAGATAATCCAATCCCAAAATGCCGACAATCGGTAATATTGCCTATATCCTAGTGAATATACCTAACCAAACACAAGCTTGGTATTTTTCCACCGGCCGCCACTTTTGTTTTCGAATAAAGCCGCAGGTTAAAGTTGATCAAAACAGAGCGCCGGCGACTGCTGGTTTCCTTAATGGCGGCTGACCTCTTCTCAGTAGTCTGTCAGACCAAACCAATTTTGCATGTCGGCATTTAATTCCTCCTTTTGCTTGGCGTAATTACTGAACATTAAGAATGGCGCCGTACCCGGCATCGCTGTTTGCGATGCCGACAATGGTGACGCTGTGCTTCTGTCTCCTTATCAACTTCCATGCCACCGAGTCAATCAACTTGTTTTTTAACGGAAGTTTTTCTTTCTCCATTTTTCTTCGAGCCCAAGGCACTATCTCAATGTCGAATTTGATGAAGCCTGAATTGGCCGAATTGCTGAATTGAGCACAATGCGGCGCACCATCAAATCCTTGATTGGCATTGTGTTTCATACAGTATAAATATAATAACTCGACTCCAGCGGGACGCTCACTTGAATACGTCAGCCTCGCGGTCGCCGGCACTTATGAAGAAGGTCGCGTTTCCGGAGATGCTTCCCGCGCGACAGCCAGCGCCTCGACATTGTCCAGCGATTGAGGCTTACCTTGTTTTCGAGTAGGCGTCTATTGTGCGACGATAACATGCCGAACTTCTCATCATCGCACACCCAATTGCATTGCGTGAGCAGCTCCAACCGCAAACGCTCAGGCGTAACCGCCAGTGTTATAGACAAATGATGCCCCGTCTCACATCCACAGCCTGCCGAGTCACTGCGTTGCAGGATGACGCTCTCAATTGAGGCAAGTCGTATCTTGCCTCTATGAGTTATCCCTTGATAATGCGCGGCAGCAGCATCTGGTGCACCGGTGTGATTGACTTCGGATTCTGGTAGTTGGCGCCGGTAAAGGCCTGGATGTATTTGCGCAGATCGGTCAGGGACACGATTTCATCCACGAAGCCTTTCTTGGCACAATAGGCTGGGCGCGACTTGTCCTGGTAGTCCTGGATCATCTGGTTCATCTTGTCGAGTGTCGGGCCGATGTCACGGCCGCCTTCTTCTTCCTTGACCAAGCGACGAGCGTAGGAGGCCGCCGCCGCGGTTTCGCCGTGCATGACATAGATCTCGGTCAACGGAGTGCCCAGCGTGAAGGCGTTATTGTTGTTGGCCTGCGGGCCGCACATGATGTAGTGGGCGGCAGCCGTACCCTTGCGCAGCACCACGCACATCATGGATAGATCGGTCTGCTCGATGGAGTACACCAGAGACTGACCCAAGGCCAGCAGTTCGGCTTCCTCGGCCAGATCGCCAACGTCGATGCCGGTGGTGTCCTGCAACCAAACGATGGGCAGGTTGTCGCGGCCACACAGGGTAACGAACTCGCCCTGCTTGATCAGACCCTCGCGGTAATGCTTACCGCCGACGCCAGGGTAAGCGCCTTTGGCGTACTCGGGATAATCGGGGAAGACGCCCTGCCGGTTGCCGATGAAGGCGACGGGGAAGCCGTCGATCTTGGCGATGCCGGCGAACACCTCGCGCCCGTAATCGGGACGGTACTCCATGAACTCGCTGTTGTCGGTCAAGCGCGCCAGGATCTGGATCGCATCGTAGGTACGCTTCTGGTTCGCCGGCAGGATCGCGTCGAGATCGGAGGCGGGAAACTTGGGCTCGGCTGGTGCCGCCACGCGGAACATGGCCGGATCGAAGGCCGGCATCATGCGCATGTAGTCCTTGATGCCGTTCAGCACGCCTTTCTCGCTCTCATATACTTCGCGGAAATAGGCAGTCTGGTCGAAGTGAGTCTCGACGCGGCCCGGATCCTTGGCCTTGAAGCCCTTGGTCGCGTCGATCAGGGCGCGCGCGGCTTCGGCATCGATGTGGCCCTTGGGATTCATGCCGCCGACGATGCCGGCGCCACCGACAGCGATGTTGGCCCCCTCGTGCGCAATCAGAATGGTCGGGCTGATACCCTGATAGCCGCCGCCGGCCGGGTTGGTACCGTAGATGCCGTTGAGTATCGGTATGCCCAGATGATTGAGATCGGCGTGGCGGAAAAAGGGCGCGCCGCTCGAACGGCGGCCAGCGTAGACCGTCTCCTGTTCCATCAGCTTGACGCCGCTGCAGTTGGTGAGCCAGACCAGCGGCACGTGAAGGCGTTTGGCCATGTCGGTGACCATCAGGATGTTCTCGGCCTGACCGGCGATCCAGGCACCGGCCATTACCTTGTTGTCGAAGCCGATGATGACCGCCCACTTGCCCTCGATCTTGCCAATGCCGTTGACGACGCCGGTACAACCTTCTTCGTTGTTCTGGGGGTTATAGAGGCTATGCAGGGGATGCCAGGTGCCCTCGTCGACGAGGTAGTCGAGCCGGTCGTAGATGGTCATGCCGCCACGTTCGTGGATCTTCGCCGCAGGGATGCCGGCCTTCTTCACCCGGTCGTTCTCCTTGGCCAGAATCTCCTCCTGCTCGCGGACGAGTTCGACGTTCTCCTTGGCGCGCTTAATCTCTGACTCGGACAGCGGCTTGCCGATGTCGGCCATCTTCTCGAAGTAGGGGCGCAGGGGAGTCTGTTTACGTGGCATGGTTCTTCCTCTATTTCAACGTCAATATCAAACCAGGGTCAGAAGGATCTGCCCGATGTCGACCTTGTTGCCCTCTTGTACCAGCAACTGGCCGACGGTTCCGTCGCGCTCGGCGATGATCTCGTTTTCCATCTTCATGGCTTCAAGGATCAGCAGCAGATCTCCCTCTTGCACAACCTGCCCTTCCTTCACCTCGATCTTCCAGACGTTGCCGGCGAGCGGCGCAGGCACTCCGCCCTTGGTGCTCGCGGCAGTAGCGGTGGACTGGACAGAAGTCGCTGCGGTGGCAGCGGGCGCGGTGGCGGCACCGACAAACGAGAGCAGGGGCTGGCCCTTGAGCACAGCGTCGCCCTTCTTCGCCAACACCTCGGCGATCTTGCCCGGGCGGTCGGCGAGCACTTCGTATTCCATTTTCATCGCTTCCAGCACGAACAGCAGATCGCCTTCTTCGACGCTCTGGCCGGACTCGACCTCGACCTTCCAGATGTTGCCGGCGAGCGGCGAGCCCATCGTCGCCGCGGCGGCGGGAGCAGCGGCGGCCGGTGCAGTGGCGGCGCCCGACATCGCGGCAGCCGCTGCGGCGGCGCCGGCAGCGCCTGTGGCCGAGACCTGGACCTGGAAGCTCTGGCCACGGCCGGTAACAGTGAATACTTCGCCGCCGGCCATTGCCGGAGTCGCCGCCTTGGGTACAGCGTCTTGCTCGCTGGGCACAGGCTCGAAGGCGGCGGGATTGTCGCGGTTCTCGAAGAACTTGAGACCCACCTGCTGGAACAGCGCGTAGGTCAGCACGTCCTCGACCTCGTGCAAACCGGTCCTGATGCCCTTCTTGGCAACGATGTCACGCAGTTCGGCAGTAAGTTTGTCCATCTCTGGCTTGAGCAAGTCAGCCGGGCGGCAGGTGATGGCCTTGCCGCCAGCCAGCACTTTTTCCTGCAACGCCTTGTTCACCGGCGCCGAGGTCGCACCGTACTCGCCTTTGAGAACGGCGGAGGTTTCCTTGGTCATCGACTTGTAGCGCTCGCCGGTCAGGACATTGATCACCGCCTGGCTGCCAACAATCTGCGAGGTCGGCGTGACCAGGGGGATGAAGCCAAGATCCTCGCGTACTTTGGGGATTTCGGCGAGAACCTCGGCCATCCTGTGGCCAGCGTTCTGCTCCTTCAGCTGGCTCTCCATATTGGTGAGCATGCCGCCGGGCACCTGGGCGATGATGATGCGGGCGTCGACGCCCTTCAGCGAACCTTCGAACTTCGCGTATTTCTTGCGTACCTCGCGGAAATAGTCGGCGATCTCTGCCAGCAGGAGCATGTTCAGACCGGTGTCGCGCTCGGTGCCAGCCAGTATCGCCACCAGGCTCTCGGTAGGCGAGTGGCCGTAGGTCATGCTCATCGATGAGATGGCGGTGTCGACGTTGTCCACCCCGGCTTCGACCGCCTTGAGGTAGGCGGCGGTAGACATGCCGGTGGTGGCATGGCACTGCATGTGGATGGGAATCTTGAGCGCTGCCTTGAGCCGGCTTACCAACTCAAAGGCCACATAGGGCGTGAGCAGGCCGGCCATGTCCTTGATGCAGATCGAGTGCGAACCCATATCCTCGATGCGTTTGCCCAGATCCACCCACTTGTCTATGGTATCGACCGGGCTCACCGTGTAGGACAGCGTTCCCTGCGCGTGCTTGCCCTGTTTGATGACTGCGCGGATGGCCGTTTCCAGGTTGCGTGGATCGTTCATGGCATCGAACACGCGGAACACGTCAATACCATTGACTGCGCAGCGCTCGACGAATTTTTCCACCACGTCGTCGGCGTAGTGCCGATAGCCGAGGATGTTCTGGCCGCGGAAGAGCATCTGCTGCCGCGTCTTGGGCATAGCCTTCTTCATCGCTCGCAGGCGTTCCCAGGGATCCTCGCCGAGGTAGCGGATACAGGCGTCGAAGGTGGCGCCGCCCCAGGACTCAATCGACCAGAAACCAACCTGGTCGAGCTTGTCGGCGATCGGCAGCATGTCATCCAGGCGCATGCGCGTTGCCAACAGCGACTGATGCGCGTCGCGCAGGACGACTTCAGTGATGCCCAGAGGAGGCTTCTTTGTCTTAGCTTTTTCTTTGCTCATTTCTCACCCACGCGTCTATGGCAGGAATCAACGATTGACAGCGTCACCCAAGGAAATGCCTGCGATGATGGTCTTCTGGATGTTGCTGGTGCCTTCCACCACGCGCAGCGACTGCGCGTCGCGCAGGAAGCGTTCGGCCGGATACTCGGTGGAGAAGCCGTAACTGCCGAAGATTTTCATGGTGTCCAAGGCGCAATGAACGGCAGATTCCGAGGCGAATAGCTTCGCCATGGAAGTCTCGTGCTGGTTGGGCAGGCCCTGGTCCTTGAGCCAGGCGGCCCGATATACCAGCAGCTTGGCGGCCTCATGCTCGGCGACCATATCAGCGATTTGTGCCTGAATCATCTGGTAGGAGCCGATTTTTTTTCCAAACTGTGTCCGTTCGTTGGCATAACCGATGGCGGCCTCGATAGCACCGCCGGCGATGCCGATGGCGCCTGCGGCGCAACTGATACGAGTGTTATTTAGCTGCCACATGCAAATTTGGAAGCCTTGGCCCACTTCGCCGAGCACGGAGTCCTTGGGAATCTTGGCGGAGTTGAACGAGATCTCGCCGGTCGGGGCACAATGCAACCCCAGCTTGGTCTCGATCGGTGCAGTGATGATTCCCGGGTTGTTCTTCAGATTGATGATGAAGCAGGTCAGCCCCTTGTAACCAGCGGCCCTGTCCGTGACGGCGTAGAGCAGACCCCAGTCGCCAATGTGGGCGTTGGAGATCCACATCTTCTGGCCGTTGATTTCCCAATGGTCGCCGCGATCAGTAGCGTTGGTGCGCATGCTGACCACGTCGGAGCCGGAATTCGGTTCGGTGATGGCGAAAAATCCGAAGTGTTCGGCGCTGACCCATTTCGGGATGAAACGCTTCTTCTGCTCTGCGGTACCAAATTTGTTGACGGTGATGGACGGACCGATGTTCTGCATGTTGAAGGGCAGGCGCCAGGAAGCGCTGACCTTGGCAAACTGCTCGGCAAGGATGACCGACTCGAGAAAACCAAAGCCATTACCGCCATACTCTTCCGGCAAACCGCAGCCGAAGAAGCTTAATCCAGCCATCTTCTTCACCAGCTCGGGACGAAATCGGTGATTCGCCTCGTCATCCTTCATAGTGGGAAGAATTTCCTTCTGCGCGAAATCCTTCGCCATTTCCTGCATCATCCGTTGATCTTCCGTCAATCCGAAGTCCATCTTTAGCTCCTAGGCAATTTTGTTTTCGTTGTGGTAATCACGCAAGAATGCGTCTGGTTTGAGTATCCATGAAACTGTATAGCTGTGCCGGGCAAATCTATTATGCTTAGGGTGAAAGTCTGCATCCCCGTCTGTACCTGCTAAAGGACGGGAGCGGGGATAGTGGGTTTGGCTGATTTGCAAACAGTGTATTGCACCCTTTCGTAAATCGAAGGGTAATTCGACCGCACTGATGACGCAAACGATTAATAGGCACTCATGTGTGCGTTTCCTGCACAACAGAACGCGACACTGCCCTGCAAAAGCAATTTGCAGCCCAAGTGGCGATATTCTGCATGGGAGTATCTTTTATATATCTCTGGCAGCCCATTCCGGCACATTTCGATGCCAGTAGCACATCCAACCACGCAAGAATGCAACTATCCACTTTTCCACTAAACGCCCCTTGACGCTGTGGCTTTTCGTAACGTCAAGGCGCAACTTTTTTGCCCGCATTATTCGTTTTTTGTTGACATGGATCAAAACAATGGCGTTGATACCCCATTAATGTGTTTTATATTGCATGTTGGTAGTATGTAGCATATCCTATAAGATTTATTTAGCCAACAAAAAGATGATTTTCCCATGAATTGTTAAAGTTTAATCAGTTCAAGAACTGATGAGAAGCGCCGTGATTTACTTCACTTTTAGCTGGTGGATATAATCACACGACGCGCGAGCGTCAAAGCGAGCGTCAAATGATCCAGCCTTGTGTGCAACAGCACGGCAAGATGCCGAGCGGCGGTTCGAGCGAACTGGATGACCTCTTCGAATCCTCATGGCGCATATCGTCGATTGCTGAACCACAAGACATCACCCAGGTAGACAAAATGACAAACACGAATTATCAATTCATCAAATTCGAAAAGATGGGCGGGTTGGCAACGCTGACCATCAACCGGCCGCCTTTCAATGTGCTCGATATCCCGACCATGGAGGAAATCAACCTCGCATTGGATCTGTGCCTGGCGGCATCCGACGTCAAGCTGCTGGTCATAACTGGCGCCGGAGAAAAGGCCTTCTCGGCCGGTGTCGAAGTCGCCGACCACACTCCGGACAAGGTCGACAAGATGATCGAGGTCTTCCACGGCATCTTCCGCCGCTTGCAGAAACTGCCGATTCCCACGCTCGCCGCAGTGAATGGCGCGGCTCTCGGCGGCGGCATGGAAGTGGCGATCGCCTGCGACATGATTGTCGCCGCGGCCGGTGCCAAGTTCGGCCAGCCCGAAATCAAGCTGGCCGTTTTCCCGCCGATTGCTGCCGTGCTGCTGCCGCGCCTGGTACCGCCGGCGCGCGCCATGGAACTGCTGCTGGGAGGGGAGCACATCCTCGCCGACGAAGCCCTCAAGATCGGTCTCGTGAACCGCGTCTTTGCCAAGGAAACTTTCGCCGCCGACCTCGAGGCCTTTGTCGATCCTTACCTGACTCTGTCCCGTGCCGCGCTGGCAAGCGCCCTGAAGGCAATTCGCGCCGCTGCTGGCAAGGATTTCGGCACAGCGCTCGACGCGGCGGAAACGATCTATCTCAAAGAACTTATGGCCACCGAGGATGCAAAAGAGGGCCTCGCCGCCTTCCTCGAAAAACGCAAGCCGAATTGGCGCAACCGCTAACGATACCCAGGGAGAACACAGTGATTCCAGAATTCATCGATACTTGGCAGATGAAGGAGCCAGGCACGCTCACCAAGACGCGCGTGCCGATGCCGGCGCTCGCCGCCGGCGACGTTGTCGTCAAGATCGCCGGTTGCGGCGTTTGCCACACCGACCTGTCGTATTTCTATATGGGCGTGCCGACGGTGCAGAAGCCGCCGCTTTCCCTCGGTCACGAAATCAGCGGCACCGTGATCGGCGGTGAAGCGTCGATGATCGGCAAGGAAGTTATCGTCCCGGCCGTGATCCCTTGCGGCGAGTGCGAGTTGTGCAAAACCGGGCGCGGCAACCGCTGCCTTGCGCAGAAGATGCCCGGCAACTCGATGGGTATCTACGGCGGCTTTTCCAGCCATATCGTCTGCCAGGCGAAGTTCCTATGCGTCATCGACAATCGCGGAGCTACGCCACTCGAACACCTGTCGGTGGTCGCCGATGCGGTGACCACGCCGTATCAAGCGGCGCTACGCGGCGATCTCAAGCCGGGCGACAAGGTGATCGTCGTCGGCGCGGCCGGCGGCGTCGGCAGTTTCATGGTGCAGACGGCCAAGGGCATGGGTGCCAAAGCCGTCATCGGCATCGACATCAACGAGGAAAAGCTCCAGTCGATGACCGGCTTCGGCGCCGACTTCGTCATCAACCCGAAGGGCAAGAGCGTCAAGGAAATCAAGGAACTCATCAAGGCCTTTTGCAAGGAGAAGGGCCTCGCCGCCAATACCGGCTGGAAAATTTTCGAGGTCACCGGCAGCAAGCCAGGCCAGGAACTGGCACTGGGGCTGCTCTCCTTCACCGGAAAACTGATCGTCGTCGGCTACGGCACCGACGAGACCAGTTACATGCTGTCCAAGCTGATGGCCTTCGACGCCGAGATCATCGGCACCTGGGGCTGCCCGCCGGACAAGTATCCGGGTGTGCTGGAGATGTGCCTCGACGGCCGCATCCAGCTCGGCCCCTTCGTCGAGACACGGCCCATGAGCCAGATCGAACAAGTCTTCGACGAAGCTCATCATGGAAAATTGAAACGGCGCGTCATCCTGACACCCGACTTCTAATCAATTTATTTATTTCAATTTATTTATTTACGGAGAAATCATAATGGCACTCGAATGGCTGCGCAGGGACAACGAACTCAAGGATCACGCACTACTTGGCGAGGAACATTTCGGTACAACGGCACCTTCGGTCATCTACGAAAAGCGCCCGGTCATCGACCCGCAGGGCAACGCCGTGTCGGGACTATTCGCGGCCTGGATCATTCTCAACAATCCGAGCCAGTACAACTCCTACACTACCGAGATGGTGAAGGCGGTGATCGCAGGGTTCCAGCGCGCGTCCTCCGACCGCGAAGTGGTGACGGTGGTATTCACCGCAGTCGGCGACAAGGCCTTTTGCACCGGCGGCAATACCGCCGAATACTCAGCCTATTACTCGAAGCGGCCGAACGAATATGGCGAATACATGGACCTTTTCAACGCCATGGTGGATGGCATCCTCAACTGCAAGAAACCGGTAATCTGCCGGGTGAACGGTATGCGCGTGGCCGGCGGCCAGGAAATCGGCATGGCCACCGACCTGACGATCAGCTCCGATATGGCCATTTACGGCCAGGCCGGTCCCAAGCACGGCAGCGCACCGGACGGCGGTTCGACCGACTTCCTGCCCTGGTTCCTCAACATGGAGGACGCGATGTATAACTGCGTCTCCTGCGAGACTTGGAGCGCATATAAAATGAAGGCCAAGAACCTCCTCACCAAGGTCGTACCGGTGCTGAAGAAGGACGGCCAGTGGGTGCGTAACCCGCTGGTGCGCACCGACACCTACGTCGACGACGGTGAGATCGTCTACGGCGAACCGGTGGCCGCCGACCAGATCAAAGCAGCGAAGGAACTGATGGCCCAGTGCACTACCGACTTCACCAAGCTCGACGCGGCGGTGAATGAACTGGTGTGGAAGTTCACCAATCTCTTCCCGGGTTGCCTGATAAAGTCCATCGACGGCATCCGTGCCAAGAAGAAATTTTTCTGGGACCAGGCGAAGCTCGCCAACCGCCACTGGCTGGCCGCCAACATGAACCACGAGGCCTGGCTCGGCTTCAACGCCTTCGACGCCAAGAAGTCCACCGGCAAGGACGTCATCGACTTCATCAAGTACCGCCAGTTGGTGGCCGAAGGCGCCCTGTTCGACGAGAAATTTGCCGAACAGGTACTAGCCAAACCGAAGACATAATCATGATAAAGCAGCACAAGTTGCAGCCTGGGCGAGCCATGTCGCTGGCAGGCGGTTTGGCTCCCTATGAAGAGTCGTTGTGAAGCGAAACCTGAGGGTGGAAACACTGAGGGAAGAAATGGCATGAACGCCTTCCACCTCCGAGCGCTGAACACGGCTTCGACAGGAGCACATACTTCCAGATAAAAAGTTTATGCAGGTGAAATAAAAAGTTTTTTGACAGTATTTATCCAAACCCAATATGGGAATTAAAGGAAAAAACATGGAACTTGATGGGAAAAATGCAATTGTGACCGGGGCCAGCCTTGGAATCGGCAGTGCAGTTGCTCTCGATCTGGCAAAGAACGGCGCCAACGTCGCGATCAACTACCGCAAACACGACACTGAAGCAAATGCCATCTGCGCGGAGATCATAAAGATGGGGCGGCGGGCGATTGCGGTGCGTGCCGATGTGGCCAATTTCAAAGATGCGCAGGCCATGGTGGATCAAGTGGTCAAGGAATTTGGCAGTGTCGATATCCTGGTGAACAATGCCGGCGTGAACCGCGATGCGGTTATCTGGAAGATGACTGAAGAACAGTGGGACGAAGCGCTTGCGATCAATCTGAAGGGTTATTTCAACTATATTCGCGCGGTTGCGCCCCTGCTCAAAGAGCAGAACAGCGGCAAAATCGTCAATATCACTTCCATCAACGGCATGCGCGGCAAGTTCGGGCAATCGAACTACAGCGCGGCAAAGGCCGGCATTATCGGCCTGACTAAAACAGTGGCACGCGAACTGGCCAAGTCCAACGTGAATTGCAACGCCGTAGCCCCCGGCCTGATCGAGACGGAAATGATGAAAGCATTACCGGAGGAAGCAAAGCAAAAGGCGATGACGGAGATCCTCTTGGGTCGCATGGGTGCACCCGAAGAAGTCGCCGCGTTGGTCACTTTCCTGTGCACCGAAAAAGCGCGCCATATCACCGGCGAAGTGATCAAGGTCGACGGCGGCCAATATATCTAACATTGACATCTGCGTGGTTCAACCTGCGCAGTTTATGGAGAATCCTATGCGTGAAGCAGTGATTATTGATGCAGTCAGAACGCCTGTCGGAAAATTTGGCGGCGTGTTGAAAAGTGTTCGGCCTGACGATTTGGCTGCCCTGTGCATCGCCGAAATCGTCAAACGCAACAATCTCGACGCCAGCCTGATCGAGGATGTGCTGCTCGGCTGTACCAACCAGGCGGGGGAAGACAATCGCAACGTCGCACGCATGGCGGCTTTGCTTGCGGGTTTGCCCCACTCGGTCGCCGGTCAGACCATCAATCGCCTCTGCGCTTCTGGCCTGAACGCGGTAAATAGCGCCGCACAGGCGATCAAGGTTGGCGAAGGCGAGGTATTCATCGCTGGTGGCGTCGAGTCGATGACCCGGGCGCCCTTTGTCATGGCCAAGTCCGAGTCAGCGTTCTCCCGCGATGTCAAGGTCTTTGACACGGTGATCGGCTGGCGCTTTACCAATCCGAAAATGACCGAGCCATATGCCAAGGAAAGCATGGGCGATACCGCCGAGAACGTCGCGCGCAAGTATGGTCTAACGCGCCAGGAGCAGGACGAATTCGCCCTGGCATCGCAACACAAATGGGGCGCGGCGGATGCGGCCGGCAAATTCAAGGACGAACTTGTGCCGGTGGTGCTGCCACAGAAGAAAGGCGACCCGGTGATCATCAGCAAGGATGAGTTTCCGCGTCCCGATGCAACTCTCGAGCAGTTTGCCAAACTGGCGCCGGCTTTCAAGAAGGATGGAACTGTCACTGCCGGGAATTCCAGTGGCATCAACGATGGCGCAGCAGCCATACTGATGATGGAAGCCGCCACGGCAAAACGGCTGGGCTACAAACCAATGGTGCGGATAGTGTCGAGCGCGGTGGCTGGCTGCGATCCTTCCTACATGGGACTGGGCCCGATTCCCGCAGTTCAGAAAGCCTTGGCGCGTGCCGGTTTGAAGATCGGCGACATAGGTCTCATCGAGCTTAACGAAGCCTTCGCCGCGCAATCCATTCCCTGTATTCGCGAACTGGGCATGGACCCGGCGATCGTCAATGTCAATGGCGGCTCGATCGCCATGGGTCACCCGCTCGGCTCAACCGGTGCACGCATCATGGGCACGCTGGTACACGAAATGAAGCGGCGCGGGGTGCGTTACGGCCTTGTATCACTCTGCATCGGCGTCGGCCAGGGGATTGCGACCATCGTTGAACGGGTAGAGTAATGCCCGGATGGATTTGCATTACTGGCAGCAAGCCAGTTAGCAAACCCAATATGAAAGAACCCGGACAGACAGGACACCAGCCTGTCCGGATTTGTTGATTTTGTGGCTTGACCAGAGTTATATGCGGAGACGCCAATGACTGAAGTTATCCGCACCGACCAGCGCTCCAAGGACAAGCACCTGGAACGCATACCGGGCAGACGCTTGGCCGAAGCGGAAGACATCGCCCCGATGTTCGTCTTCTTCGCTTCCGCCGCCTTGGCCTATGTCACCGGCCAAGTCCTGGCCGCCGAAGGCGGCATGACGATTTATTGACATGGGCCAAATCTACTCCTTCGACGGAGTCATTCCGGTCATCGACCCGAGTGCCTTCGTTCATCCAAGCGCGGTTGTCATCGGTGACGTCATCATCGGCCCGGGTGTCTATGTGGCGCCCTGTGCATCGCTGCGCGGTGACTTGGGGCGGATCATCGTTGGCGCTGATAGCAATATCCAGGACACGGTGGTATTGCACGGCTTCCCGCGTATCGACACCGTGATCGGAAAAAACGGGCATATCGGACACGGGGCCATCATTCATGCCTGCACTTTGATGGACAATGTCCTGATAGGCATGAATGCCGTCGTGATGGATTTTGCCGTCATCGGTGAATCGTCGATCATCGCCGCTTCGTCCTTCGTTCCGGCGAAGAGTGAGATTCCGCCCCGGAGCCTGGCGGTTGGTGTGCCAGCCAAGGTCATCCGCATTTTGTCGAATGACGAACTGGCCTGGAAACTGGAGGCAACCGCCGTTTACCAGCAACTTTGCCTCGACTCTCGCCGCTCCGTGGTTCCGTGCATTCCACTTACTGAACCAGAAGCGGATCGTCGTCGTTGTACCGAACCCGATGTGGTTCCTTTATCAGAATTCAAACGCCGGATCGGGGCTGAGTAGTCAATCCATTGATAAATGGAAAGCTTGGTTCTGTTAAGTCGAGTCAATCAAAGACCTTCGATCACATCATCGGCATCACAATGGGAATGCTGGTGTACAGATCTTGGATTGCTCCGGCTGGTTTCGCGTGATAGCTTTCTCGCAATTAACCGGGCGCTTCATCAAGTCATGTCTGGCCGCACAAACAATCCAAGAGCTGTATTGCATGGGTATGACATATGTGCTCGCCAGGGCAACGACGCTCCCGGACGCACAAAATCAGTGGGACTGGCGCATTTATCACGCACTGTCATGTGCCTGATTGTTCGAGCGCGACCTCTGCATCAAGGATCCGATGGGCCTGGAACTCGATGCGCTAATTGGATTGGAAGGTATTACACCAGGAGAAGTAAATGGCAGAGAAACGTGAAGTAGTAGTGGTGAGTGGTGCACGCGCGGCAATCGGCAGCTTCGGCGGAACACTGAAAGATATTCCCCCGTCAGCGTTGGGCGCTAGTGTAGTCAAGGAAGTCATCGCTCGCGCCAAGATCGATCCAGCCCGGATCGGCCACTTGGTCTGTGGTAACGTCATTCATGGCGAGGCGCGCGACATGTATATTTCGCGTGTCATTGCTCTCAATGCTGGCATGGTCAAGGAGTCCTGCGCACTCACCTTGAATCGCCTCTGTGGTTCCGGCCTGCAGGCCATCGTTAGTGCCGCCAATGCGATCCAGCTTGGCGACACCGACATCGCGATCGGTTGCGGTGTAGAGAGCATGAGTCGTGCTGGTTATCTGATGCCGGCCGCGCGCTGGGGCGCGCGCATGGGTGATACCAAAATGGTGGACATGATGGTGGGGGCGGTCACTGATCCGTTTTCGCCCAACCATATGGGCATAACGGCCGAGAACATTGCCGAACAATTCAACATCTCCCGCGCCGACCAGGACGCACTGGCATTGGAAAGCCAGAAACGCGCTGTCGCTGCGATCGCTGCAGGCCATTTCAAGACGCAGATCGTGCCTATCGAAATTCCGTCGCGAAAAGGCACGGTCTTGTTCGATACCGACGAATATCCGAAAGCCGACGCATCATTGGAAAGTCTTGCCAAGCTGAAACCGGCATTCAAGAAAGATGGAACGGTGACCGCTGGCAATGCCTCCGGTCTCAATGACGGTTCAGCCGCCGTCATGCTCATGGAAGCCGCTGTCGCTGCGAAGGAGGGACTGAAACCCTTGGCGCGCCTGGTCTCCTATGGTGTTGCCGGGGTTGATCCCTCGATCATGGGCACCGGGCCGATTCCAGCGGTAAAGCTGGCCTTGGCGCGGGCCGGCCTCGGCGTCAAGGACATTGACGTCATCGAGTCGAACGAAGCTTTTGCGGTTCAAGCCTTGAGCGTTACGCAAGCACTGGGGTTCGATCCGGCCAAGGTTAACCCGAACGGCGGCGCCGTGGCGCTTGGCCACCCTCTCGGCGCCACTGGCGCCATCCTGACCGTCAAGTGCCTCTATGAATTGGCGCGCATCGGCAAGCGTTATGGCTTGGTGACGATGTGCATCGGCGGTGGTCAGGGTATCGCAGCGGTCTTTGAACGCCCGTAAGCTCAAGAGGCCGGACTTGTGCTCGGCCTCTTGAGCAGTTGTAAATTCCGCAGGCGCTGTGCTTGATTTTCTCCTGTTTGATTGCCTTAACCTGTTTGGCACCTTTGGAGAAAAGTCGCGGTTGTTGACATAGGTCAACACATCAACCTCGATAAGTATTAATATGCATCATATTGCATATTAGCAATATGTAGCATGTAGATCAATATGTAGCATATAAATCATGTAATAAGCAGGTAAGGCTTATATGGTTAAGGAGGCGCTTTCTCAATGAGCGATGGTTTGTTTAACCAGTTCAAGAACCGGTACGAGAAACGCATATTTAATTGTGCGCGCGAGTGGAAAGTACACGCTGATAGCCGTGCGGCGGCAACGTTGTGTACTGCACCGAAGAGTATGCGGCGCCAGGAGTTTGAGTACATGCAACCGGCCGGCTGCCCGGCATTCGCAACTGCTTGACACGACAGGGTAATAGAGCATGGAGACTGCAACCCCCCAAAAAGAAATCATCGACGCGATCAAGGCGAGTGGCGGTGATGCTTTTAAGTCTTGTTACCAATGCGGCATGTGCGACACGGTCTGCCCCTGGAACAGGGTCAGCAAATTCAGCATGCGCAAGCTCGTGCGCGAGGCCACCTTCGGCCTGACCGAGATCGATAACGAGGATATCTGGCGCTGCACAACCTGCGGCAAATGTCCGCAAGTTTGTCCGCGCGACGTCCAGCAGATCAAGTCGGGCGTGGCACTGCGCCGCATCGCTACGGAATATGACGTCTTTGCTGGCGGTGCCTCGCCCATTCCCGGCGTCGCGGCCAGCCTCAAGGCCGAAGGCAACCCCTTCGGTGAGGCGCGCTCGAAGCGCGCCGACTGGGCCAAGGACCTCAATGTCAAGCGCTTCGCTGAGGGCATGGAAATTCTCTACTCCCCCGGCTGCTATTTGGCCTACGACCCGCGTGGCAAGAAAATCGCCAAGGCCACGGTGGAAATCCTGCAGGCAGCGGGCGTTGATTTCGGCATCCTCGGCACCGACGAGAGCTGCTGCGGCGAGAGTATCCGCAAGACCGGCGACGAGACCCTGTTCCGCAACCTGGCCCGCTCCAACATCGCCCAGCTGATCGGCAACGGCGTAAAGAAGATCCTGGTCTCCTCACCGCATTGCTACCACAGTTTCAAGAACGAGTACCCCGAATTCATGGTGCACTTCGAGGTGGTCCACATCACCGAGTACGTGCATCAACTGATCAATGAAGGCCGCCTCAAACTGACCAAGGAAGTCGCCAGGAACGTCACCTACCATGACCCCTGCTACCTGGGCCGCCACAACGGCATATTCGAGCAGCCGCGCGAAGCGCTGAAGAGCGTACCTGGCCTCAAATTGAACGAGATGGCAGAGTCGAAGAAGAACAGCTTCTGCTGCGGCGGCGGCGGCGGCCGCATCTGGATGGAAACGCCCAAGGGTGAGCGATTCTCCGACCTGCGCCTGGAACAGGCGGCGCAGACCGGTGCCGAGGTTCTGGTCACTTCCTGCCCCTACTGCATCACCAATTTCGAGGATAGCCGCCTCGGCCGGCCGGACGGTGGTGCGTCGATCGAGGTCAAGGACATGACCGAAATCATCCGCGAAGCGATCTAGGCGAGGACATCAAAGTGACATTCGAACTTCTGCAACAGCAAATGGACACGTTGCGCGTCTTGCGTGGCGCGGATGACAACATGGGCGACATCATGGTCGTCGGCGGCGGCATCAGCGGCATCCAGGCTGCGCTCGACCTGTCCTCAGCCGGTTACAAGGTCTATCTGGTGGAGAAGTCGCCGACCATCGGCGGCAAGATGTCGCAACTCGACAAGACCTTTCCCACCAACGACTGCTCGATGTGTATCGAGTCGCCCAAGTTCATCGAAACCGACCGGCAGCCGAACATCGAGCTGATGACCTACACCGACGTCGACGCGGTCGAGGGCGAACCCGGTGACTTCACCGTCACGCTGCTGAAGAAGCCCCGTTACGTCGACGAGAACAAGTGCACCGGATGTACTGTCTGCGTCGAGTACTGCCCGGCCAAAATCCCCGACCCGTTCAACCAGAACCTGTCGCAGAACAAGGCCGTGCACATTTACTTCTCGCAGGCAGTGCCGCTCGTCACCTACATTGACGAGAGCTGCCTGTTCCTCAAGGACAAGACCTGCTCGATCTGTCAGACCGTTTGCGAAAACCACGCCATCGATTTCGGCCAGAAGGCGGAGAAGGTCAAGGTCAAGGTCGGCGCCATCATCCTGGCGGCCGGCTACGAGACCTTCGACCCATTGCCGCGCAACGATTACGGCTACGGCAAGTTCGCCAACGTCGTCACCAGCATGGACTTTGAGCGCCTGCTCTGCTCCACCGGTCCACACGAAGGCCAGATCCTGCGCCCTCGGACAAGAAGCATCCGCACAAGATCGCCTGGATCCACTGCGTCGGCTCGCGTCAGGTCAATCCGGCCGGAGGCAACAGCTATTGCTCCGCCGTCTGCTGCTCGTACACGCAGAAGCAGGTGATTCTGGCCAAGGACCACCTGCCCGATATGCAGGCCAAGATATTTCACAACGACATTCGCTCCTACGGCAAGGACTTCGAGCGTTTCTACCAGCGCGCGCACAAGCTGCCCGACGTGCATTTCATCCGCAGCTACACCTCGATCGGCAGCGAAGATCCGGAGACCGGCGACGTCTCCATCCGCTACACTACGCCGGACGGGGTGGTCGAGGAATTCTTTGAACTGGTGGTGCTGTCGGTGGGCTTGACTCCGCCCAAGGATGCCCGGCGCTTCTCCAAGGTGTTCGGCATCGAGCTCAATCAGCACGGCTTCTGCAAAGTCAATCCCGACAACCCGCTGCAGACCAGCCGTCTGGGCATATACACCAGTGGCGCCTTCCAGGGCCCGATGGATATTCCCGAGTCGGTGATGGGCGCCAGTGGCGCCGGCGCCCTGGCCTCCAACCTGCTCAAGTCGCGGCGCGGCCAGCTCTCCGAAGACCGGGTGTATCCAGAAGAGAAAGATTCCTCGGAAGAAGAGGCCAAGGTCGGCGTCTTCGTCTGCCGCTGCGGCGCCAACATCGGCCGCGTGGTGGACGTACCGGGCATCGCCGAGTATGCGAAGGGACTGCCAAACGTAGTGCACGTCGAGGAGAGCCTGTTTGCCTGCGCCACCAACACCGCCAAGGCCATCTCCGACACCATCCGCGACAAGGGTCTGAACCGGGTGGTGGTCGCCGCCTGTACCCCGCGCACGCACGAACCGCTGTTCCGCGACACGCTGCGCGAAGCCGGTGTCAACCAGTACTTCTTCGACATGGCCAACATCCGCGAGCATTGCACCTGGGTGCATTCCAAGGAGCAGGAAGCCGCGACGCAGAAGGCCAAGGACATCGTCCGCATGTCGGTGGCACGGGCCACCAAACTGGAGCCGCTGGACGAGTTCTCCCTGCCGGTGGACAAGACCGCGCTGGTGGTCGGCGGCGGTGTCGCCGGCATGACCAGCGCCCACACCATGGCGGAACAAGGCTATGAGACCTACCTGATCGAGAAGGCCTCCGATCTCGGTGGCATGGCCAACCGCCTCCACTTCACGCTCGAAGGCATGGACGTGCAGACCTTCATCGGGGATCTCAAGAAGAAAGTGTACCGCCACCCGAAGATCCACGCCATCACCAATGCCGAAGTCACGCATGTCGACGGTTATGTCGGCAACTTCACCACCACGGTCAAGTCCAAGGGCCGGGTGCGCACAATCAAGCACGGCGCCGCCATCATCGCAGTCGGCGCCGCCGAGTACCAGCCGACCGAGTATTTGTACGGCGCGAACGACAAGGTAATGACTCTGCTGGAGATGGAAGGCCAGCTCGCCAAGCAGGACGAAAAACTGATGGCGGCCGAGAGCGTGGTGATGATCCAGTGCGTCGGCTGCCGCAACGAAGACCGCAACTATTGCTCGCGCGTCTGCTGCAGTGGTGCCATGAAGAACGCCCTGAAGATGAAGGCGCTCAAGCCGGAAGTGGACATCTACGTGCTCTTCCGCGACATTCGCACCTACGGTTTCCGCGAAGACTATTACCGCGAAGCGTCGAACAAGGACGTCAAGTTCATTCGCTACGAGCCGGAAGACAAGCCGGCGGTGGAAGCCCGGGACGAAGGCGGCCGCAAATTCATCCGCGTGACTGCCACCGATCCGATCCTGGGCAAGAAGCTGGAGCTGGACGTCGATGCCATTGTTCTGGCAGCCGCTGTAATCCCGGCGCCGGGTGCCAGCGAACTGGCGCGCATGTTCAAGGTGCCGCTGGGTCCCGATGGCTTCTTCCAGGAAGCGCACGCCAAGCTGCGGCCGGTGGATTTTGCCGCCGAAGGCGTGTACCTCTGCGGCACGGCGCAATATCCCAAGCACCTGTCGGAAACCATCACTCAGTCCTATGGCGCGGCCGGTCGGGCGCTGACCCTGCTGTCGCGCGACACCGTTGTCGCCTCGGGCGCGGTCACCTCGGTGAGCACGACCGACTGCATCTCCTGCGGCGCCTGCCTCTCGGTGTGCACCTACGGTGCCATCGACTTCGAGGAAACGCCGCGCGGCAAGAAGGCGGTGGTCAATGCGGTGCTGTGCAAGGGCGATGGGCTATGCGTGGCGAAGTGTCCGACCGCGGCCATCAGCCTCTCGCACTACACCAACGACGAAGTGTGCAACCAGATCGACGCCGCGCTGGAACTGGTCTGAGGCGCGCCGACATGACAACGCAACTGATAAGGGACTGAGTATGGCTGCCCCCTCCGATTTCAAACCGATCATTGTCGGCTTTCTCTGCAACTGGTGCTGCTACGGCGGCGCGGATCTGTGCGGCGTCTCGCGCTTCCAGTATCCGCCCTACCTGCGCGTGATCCGGCTGATGTGCTCGGGCCGCGTCGACCTCGAGTTCATCTTCCGCGCCTTCGCCAAGAAGGCCGACGGCGTGTTCATTGGCGGCTGCCATCTTGGCGACTGCCACTACAACCCCGAAGGCAACTACGACGCGCTGGGCAACAGCATGGTCGCCAAGCGCATCCTCGAAAACGTCGGCGTCAATCCCGACCGGCTGCGGCTGGAATGGGTATCTGCCGGAGAAGGTATCCGTTTCGCCGAAATCATGAACGAGTTCGGCGCCAAGATCAAAGCCCTCGGACCCTTTGGTTACTCCGAAGGCCGCGACGTCGCCGACCTGCAGGACGGCCTCGAAGCGGCCACGCAGATGGTGCCCTACATCAAGCTGGTCGAGCGCGAACGCTTCCGCGTGCCGAAGCGGACGGAAGACGGCTACCGCGAATTCTTCGCGCGCGAGGACTACAACGTCCTGTTCAAGGACCTGGTGCTGGACAAGCTGGCCATGAGCCGCATCATGGGTGCTTTGCGCCAGGGCCTGGCATCGACCGAGGAAGTGGCGCAGAAGCTGGGCCTGGAGCCGGCCGAGGTCGCCCGCCACATGCACCTGCTGTCGCAGCAGGGCGTGGTCAAGATCGACGGCAGCCACGTGCGGGCCGCGATCGCCGCCTGAAGCGAATCACTCATACGGGATATGCAAAATGTGTGAAAAGAAAATCGACGCCATCATCGAAAAATACCGCGGCCAGCCGGGTTCCCTGATTCACGCGCTGGTGGAGATCCAGCACGAGAACCACTGGCTGCCCAGGGAAGTGATGCACCGCATTGCCGATGCGCTGGAAGTGCCCTTCGCCCAGGTGATGCAGATCGCCAGCTTCTACAAGACCTTCAGCCTGACCCCGAAGGGTCGTCATAAGGTGCATGTGTGCTCCGGCATGACCTGTCACCTGCGCGGTGCAGCCAAGCTGCTGAAGAAGGTGGAAGAACTTACCGGTCTCAAGGCCGGCGAGACGGATGCCGAATCCAAATTCACCGTCGAGACCGGCGCCTGCCTCGGCAGTTGCAGCATCGGGCCGGAACTCATCGTCGACGGCAAGCACTACGGCAGGATGACGCCTGACAAGGCCGAAGCCGTTCTCAACAGTTACGAGTAGGAAGACATCATGCCCAGGCTCCAATCAGCGGCTGAACTGGAAAAATTCCGCGCCGAAATCCTCGCCCAGCGCGATCCCGCCAAACCCTGCATCGCCGTCTGCGCCGGCGCGGCCTGCGACGGCATGGATTCGGCGGCGGTTGCCGCCGCCTTCCTGGCCCATGTCGACCAGAACAAGTTGGGCGACAAGCTTGAAGTCAGGACCACCGGCTGTCACGGCTACTGCGAGAAGGGACCCAACGTCGTCGTCACTCCCGGCGACATCTGCTACTTCGAGGTCCGGCCCACGGACGTGCCGGAGATCATCGCCGCCACGTTGAAAGGCGAAGTGGTCGAGCGCCTGGTGTACCAGGATCCGAACACCGGCGCCAAGGCCGTGCATATGCAAGAGGTGCCGTTCTACAAGCACCAGACGCGGCTGCTCATCGGCGACAACCCGAAGATCGATCCGATGCGCATCGAGGATTATCTGGCGGTCGGCGGTTACGCGGCGCTGGTCAAGGCCCTGACCACGATGAGTCCGGAACAGGTGCTCGACGAAGTCAAGAAGGCCAACCTGCGCGGCCGCGGCGGCGGCGGCTTCCCGGCCGGTTCGAAGTGGGAGACCACCAGGAACGCGCCGGAGAAGATCAAGTATGTCATCGTCAACGGCCACGAAGGCGAGTCGGCCGCCTTCATGGACCGGGCCATGCTCACCGGCAATCCGCACAAGATCCTCGAAGGCCTGATCATCGGCGCCTACGCCATCGGCGCGCAGAAGGGCTTCATGTACACGCGCCACGACATGCCGCTGCTGGAAAAACATGTCCGCAACGCCCTGGCCCAGGCCGCCGAATACGGCCTGCTCGGCAAGAACATCCTCGGCAGCGGCTTTGACTTTGAATGCGAATTGCATTTCGACGTCGGCATCTTCGTCTCCGGCGAGTCGTCGGCCCTGATGCGCTCCATCGAAGGCAATCCGCCCGAGCCGCGGCCGAAGTACATCCGCACCTCGGTGTCCGGCATCTGGGACAAGCCCAGCAATCTCAACAACGTCGAGACCTGGGCCAACGTGCCGCAGATCATCGCCAAGGGTGCCGAGTGGTTCACCAGCATCGGCTCCGAGAAGAGCAAGGGCACCAAGCTGATTTCGTTGTCGGGCAATGTCGTGAATAGCGGCGTCGTGGAAGTGCCGATGGGCACACCGTTGCGCACCCTGGTGTTCGACATCGGCGGCGGCGTGTGCGATGGCAAGACGCTCAAGGCCATCCACTTCGGCGGCGCCATGGGCGGCTCCATCCCGGCCGATCTGATCGATGCCCCGCTCGATTTCGACGGCATGTCCAAGCTCGGCGCACCGATCGGCGCCGGCGGCCTGCTGCTCATGGACGAAGATACCGACATGGTCGAAGTGGCGCGCTACCTGATGGACTTCCTCACCAAGGAATCCTGCGGCAAGTGCGTGCCCTGCCGCGAGGGCATGCAGCAGATGCTGCAGATCCTCACCCGCATCACCGAAGGCCGCGGCAAGCCGGGCGACATCGAGCGCCTGCAGGACCTGATCGAGGTGACCAACGTCGCCAGCCTGTGCGCCTTGGGCAAGACCTCGGGCGATCCGCTGAAGAGCATGTTCCGCTATTTCAAGCCCGAGTATGAAGCGCGCATCGCCGCCGGTAGTGGAGATACGAAATGAGTGAAATCGTCCTGACGATTGATGGCAAGGAAGTCACGGCCAAGGCCGGCATGACCGTCCTCCAGGCGGCGCAGCAGGCGGGCATCCACATCCCTACGGTGTGCCACCACGAAAAGCTGGAGGCCTTCGGTGGCTGCCGCCTGTGCATGGTGGAAGTCGAATCGCGCGGCTGGACCAGCTACGTCGTCTCCTGCCTGTATCCGGTGGCGAAGGACATCGTCGTGCGTACCCGCTCGGAAAAGGTCGACAAGATCCGCAAGGTGCTGGTCGAGGAGTTGATGGCCCATGCGCCGGACGCGCCGGAACTGGTGAAGCTGGCCGAGGAGTATGGGGCCGACCGCAACCGCTTCGAGCGGGAGGCGTCGTTCTGCATCCTGTGCGGTCTGTGCGTGCGTTACTGCGATGAGGTCAAGCACAAGAACGCCGTCAGCTTCTTCGATAACGGCGCCGTGCGCCAGATCGCCTTCATTCCGGAAGTCGCCAAGACGGAATGCTGGGATTGCCAGGAATGCTTCGCCCTGTGCCCGACTTCCTATGCGCAAGCTGCCTATATGCTGACCGAAGCGCTTGCATTCCCAGGATTGGTCAAGACGGCAGTCCATGATGCCAAGGCACACAAGGCTAAACCAGCGGTGATTCCCATCACCCCGGTCCCTGTGACGGCTTAGGCCGCATGCAAGAGAAAAACCTGTTCAAGATGAACATGAAAGGGGCAACAGAATGAGATATGCAGAGGCTGGCTACAACTTGGAAATGGTTTATTTGTTGCTCCCGACTTCACCACTCGTCAGCGCCAGCCACCGCTGATCGGTCGGGCCGGTCGCGGCACAGCATTCAAGAAGCAATCGTCGTCAACGGGAAAAACCGGCAAACGCGTGCAAGCGCGCAAGACATATGGGCAAGAAACAGTCTGAGAGAGGACCAAAGAGATGCGGTACGGAGAAATAGGATTTGATTTGGAAGTGGATCTTTCCCGCGGGAGCATAGACCGTGTGGAGACCGACCCAAGGGACACCAAGCTTTACCTGGGTGGTCTCGGCACCAACGCCAAGATCATGTGGGACAGGGTACCGCCGGAGACGGAAGCATTTTCTGAGGACAACCTGCTGATCTTCAGCACCGGCCTGCTTTGCGGCACTGGAGCGCCCGGCTGCAACCGCACCATCGTTTCGACCATTTCACCGCAGACGAAGCTGGTGGCCTATTCGATGATGGGCGGCTTCTGGTCGCCGGAGTTGAAGTACGCGGGGTACGACAAAGTCATTATCCGCGGCCAGTCGCCCGATCTGGTCTATCTCTGGATCAACAACGACAAGGTCGAGATCCGCGACGCCTCGCACCTCAAGGGCATGGGCGCGACCGAGACATCGGAGGCAATCCGCAAGGAACTGAAGGATCCGGATATTCAGGTGGCGGCCATCGGTTTGGCCG
This sequence comes from Georgfuchsia toluolica, assembly GCF_907163265.1. Lineage (NCBI taxonomy): Bacteria > Pseudomonadati > Pseudomonadota > Betaproteobacteria > Nitrosomonadales > Sterolibacteriaceae > Georgfuchsia > Georgfuchsia toluolica. The sequence continues at coordinate 3,415,363 of NZ_CAJQUM010000001.1, read as the reverse complement.
GCGAGAACCGGGTCTTCTACGCCTCTGTCGAGCAAGGCCGCTCCAGCGCCAGCCGGGGTGGCATCGGCGCGGTGATGGGCGACAAGGGCCTCAAGGCCATCGCCGTGCGTGGCACAAAGGACATCAACGTCGCCGATCCGGGCAAGTACATGGAACTGTGCAACGATGTACTGAAGTACATCAAGTTCCGCGAAGACAATCCGATCAAGGGCGTGCCGCCAATCCTGCAGGGGCTCGGCTCGCCGCAGGAAATGGCCATCGTCGACGAGCAATGGCACACCACCAATTTCATGTGGGGTAACTCGCGTACCCGGCGCAAGGACTTCTGGACCCATGAAATCGAAGAGAAGTGGCGCGAGACCCAGGAAAACGTGCGCACCCGCCTGATCAGTTGCCACAACTGCCCGATGAAGTGCGGCGCCACCATCTCCGTGCCCGGCCTACCCACCTATATGATGAAGTGCTACTCCAAGCTGACTTACACCATGGCTGCCTTTTCGGACCTGGATTTCGGCTTCAAGATTGCGCAAAAGGCCACCGAATACGGCCTCGACGGTTTCTCCACTCCGCAGGCCATGGCCTTCGGCCTGGAATTGCTGGAGAACGGCATTCTGACCAAGGATGATTTCCCGGGCATGCCTGACGATAATGAAGGCCGCTTCTTCTACCTGCTGGAGAAGATCGTCCGCCGCGAGGGTATCGGCGACTACCTCGCCGACGGCACTTACTGGGCGGCCCGGCGCATCGGCAAGGGCGCGGAGAAGTTCGACCATAACACTATCAAGAAGCACGAGCAGCTGCCGCTCAAGCTGGGCATGCTCAATCCGGTCTATTACCTGATGTACTCAACCGGCGAGAAGATCAACATCACCCAGATCGAAGGCCAGTTTCCGCAAGAACCGTTCCCCACACGCGAGGCGCGCGAGGAGTTCGTCAAGGACTGGATTCAGGTGCCCGACGAGAAGTTCAAGAAGTACTACGTCGATTGGGAGCCGCGCGGCGAGATGTCCAACCCCTACTACCCGACGGTCGAGGCCAGTTGCGACATCGTGGACTGGATGGAGAAGATGCACTACATCGACGACGCCGTGGGTATGTGCGCCGGCCTGTCCTCCTTCCCGCTGAAGCCGCCCTACCACATTCACAACTATCCCGAGTTCATCACGGCGGCGACCGGAATAAAAATGAACAAGGATGACGTATGGCAGTCGGCGACGCGCACCCGCACCCTGATGCGCGCCCTCAACGTGCGCCGCGGCATGCGCCGCGCTGACGACAAGCCGCCAGAGGACCATTGGAAGAAGCGCTTCCCCGATCTGGAAAAGCAGCTGCTCGATCAGTATTACAAGCTGAAGGGCTTCAACGATCAGGGCATTCCGACCAAGGAATCCCTCCACGAGCTGGAACTGGATTACATCGCCGAGGAATTCGAACAGAAAGGAATTTACAGCAATGGCTAAGGTCAAGAAAATCGTCAAGTCCATCACCATCGATGCCGACAAGTGCAATGGCTGCAAGGCTTGCGAGGTGATCTGCTCCTCGTGGCACGCCACGCCGCGCTACAGCAGCAACAACCCGGCGCGCTCGCGCATCCGTATCGTGCGCCTGCCGCTGAAGGACATCTACCTGCCGGTCTATGCCGGCGAGTATACCGAGGCGGAATGCACCGGCCGGGACAAATACATCATCGACGGCAAGGAATACAACGAGTGCGATTTTTGCCGGGCTTCGTGCCCCTCGCGCGACATGTTCCACGAGCCCGATTCGGGGCTGCCGCTGAAATGCGACATGTGCGAAGACACGCCGACGCTGGACAAACCCAAGTGCGTCGAGTGGTGCCTGGCCGAAGCTCTGATCTACGTCGAGCGCGAAGAGGAAGTCGAGGAAGATCAGCCGAAGCTGGGCGACGTCGAGATCGGCCTCGGTTCGATGATCGACAAGTATGGAATGCAGCAGGTGCTGGATACCATCGCCAGAATGGCAAAGCCGTAAGACCAATGCTTGACACGACAGAGTAATAGAGTATGGAGATTGCAACCCCCTAAAAGGAAATCATCGACGCGATCAAGGCGAGTGGCGGCAATGCTTTTAAGTCCTGTTACCCGTGCGGCATGTGCAACACAGTCTGTCCCTGGAACAGGGTCACCAAGTTCAGCATGCGCAAGATCGTACGGCAACCGACCCGCAGCCGAAAAATACCAGGAGGAAGGTGCCGACCAGTTCGCCGACGAAGTGATGTTGAGGACGCATAAACTTTATCCCAAAGTTGTATGTTGACAGCATCATCCCCCGCCGCTGACATCAGACGCGGGGGATGAGCAGTCGAATGCACCGAAGTGATTCGGGCGGTCGCCGAGACCCGGAAGTGCTTGGCAAAGCGGGTTTCGCCGACCATTGCCGCCGTATTGCCGCAAACCAGCATCGACTTGCCGGCGATGATCAATTGGACGTGGATACTTCGGTCAACCGCCGATAGTCTTCGAGCCGACTGGCGATGTCAGGCGGAATCGGAATCGATTTGAAATTCCCCACTGATAGCGTTACCAGTACAACTTCGCCGAGCAGCGTAGGATTGCCGCGGATTGAGCCCTCGATCCCGATCGAGATTGATGAACGTCCGATATTTTTCAATATTACCGTCAAATCGAGGATGTCCCCGATACGAGCGGGGCTCTTGAAGTCGCATGCAGCCCTCACTGATGGCAAGGCAACCTTGCGTTCCGTGATCAGGACCGCATAGTTAATACCCAGCCAGTGGGTAAACCAGTCTTCAACAACGGTCTGAAACATATCGAAGAAATTCGGGAAGTAGACGATGCCCGCCATGTCGGTATGGGAAAACCGTATTGGATAATGAGAGGTAAAAAGTCCGTGTTCCATTTTGAAAGTCGGGTTAAATAAATGCATGCTTAGCCAACATGTTCAGCAAGCTCACTTGTTGTGCCTTATGAAAAACACTCGTATCTTTAGTGAAGTAGAATGCAGACATGTTAATGGCATGAAAGTAGATAATTTTCCTGAGTTCCGGGACGGAGCAGGAAATCAGGGATTGATCTGTTTCAGAAGTTCGGCAAAGCTCTGCTGGAGGTCGCCGGCTGAAGTATTTACCGTTGCGTCAGCCTTCATGTACATGGGTTCGCGCCCAGCCAGAATACGCTCCAGATCCTTCATCGCCTCACTGTTGTCGCTCATGGGACGCCGGTCACCTTGTGCCACAACTCGGGCCATGTGATCGGATGGGCTCGCTTTGAGCCAGATCGTATGGCAGTAAGTGAGCAATTTGTCGAAAGTTGCCGCCTCGGTGACGATGCTGCCCCCGGTAGACAGCACAAAACGATCATAAGTATCGATCACCGCTTGCAACGAGCGTTGCTCATAGCGGCGGTAAGCTGACTGTCCATAAAGGGAGAATACCTCGGGCAATGTCATCCCGGCTAACCGCCTGATCTCGTCGGCGAGTTCGATGAAAGGCACATCCAGGTGCGCCGCAAGCATCTTACCCAAGGTAGTCTTGCCTGCCCCGCGTAACCCGACCAGGGCAATACGATGGCGCCGCCCCTTTTTTTCGAAAGTACCCAGCAGGAGTTCTCGCGCTTCTCCCAACTGGGCAGGGGGCAAGCGGGAGAGGTACTGAACCAACAGCGTAAGTTCCGGCGCTTGTTCTGGTCCTACCCGGACAATATCTTCCAGAGGAATCGCCATTGCTTGGGCGACCTGCCGCAAGCGGACTATAGAGATATTTCCCTCACCGCTTTCCAACTGGGCCAGATAACGCAACGACACTCCGGAGTCACGTGCAAGGATTGCGCGGGGCATCCCCCGGCGCACTCTTAGATCTCGAATGTGTTCGCCTAGCGCGCGTAGATACCCATTAGCTTCGAGTTTCAAGTTTGACAGTTCGGGACGCACAGGCACAGGGTTGATATTGTTCATCAGTTCAGATTCACAGACTTGTGAAGTGCATTATATTGCCTATTTTTTAAGATTGCAGATTAACCCAAATTATTAGCTAGCCGGTAATCACTTGCTTCCGCAAGCAGCCAGTCGCGAAAGGCGTGAAAGGTTTGTGTCTCCGGATGATGTTCCGGGAAAATGAGGTAGTAGCTCTTGTCGCTTAGATATTCATGTATTACTGGAATGACCAGATCCCCACTTGCCAGTTCATCCTCGATCATCATGGGGGGAATCAAGGCCACACCCATGTCGTGTTTTGCCGCCTGGGCCAGCATGCTGAACAACTCAAAACGCGGTCCAGCCATATCGCTGGAAACACGCTGACCAAGAGAAGCGAACCATTTTCGCCAGGCATATGGTCGCGTCGATTGCTGAAGCAGGGGCAAATTCGCGATATCAATCGCAGACATCTGGCCGTATTGTGCTACCAAGCGGGGGCTGCATACCGGCACAAGATTTTCGCGCATCAGAAAAATGGACTGGGTTCCTGACCATATCGAATTGCCAAAATATATGGCTGCATCGAAATTAGTCTCGGTAAAGAGGAACGGACGGGTGCGATTATCCAGATTGACTGTAGCTTCAGGATTGCTGCGGAGGAATCCGCCCAGTCGGGGAAGCAACCATTTAGTCGCAAAGGTTGGCACTACGGCCAACTTCAGGGTTACGCCCTGACCTTGACTGGACATCAGAGACAAGGTATCGCGTTCAACCTCATCCAGCCGCACTGCTATCTGACGGCTATAGGACAAGCCGGCTTCGGTAAGCTTGACACCGCGCTTCGAACGTCGAAACAACTGTATTCCGAGAAAATCCTCGAGACCAGCAACTTGGCGGCAGATCGCACTTTGTGTCTGCGATAGTTCTTCGGCTGCGCGGGAAAAGCTTTCGTGCCGCGCCGCGGCCTCGAAGGCAATCATAGCGCCTGAATTTGGGATCTTGCGTCGCATATCTGTAATCGGGCAATTTAGCCAAACCAGAAAGTGTTGTGCAATTCTCGCACAACACAGTGCAAAATTGTCGTTTGCCTAATAGCAGCTTCAACCATAGGATGGTCAAACCAGAGGTGGTAATAGTCCATATCAGTGCGATCCAAGGTAGCCGAGACTTGGCGGAAGTGATGCATACAACCGGCCTTGGTGACAGCACTGAAACAGGCCAGACCATCGGCAAGATGACGCTTCCCGGCGCGGGTTCGTTCACCACATGAGTTTGGTTGACGATCACCGCTATTTATTTATCATGACAATTCACCTTTCGAGATGGGATCAGTCCTGAGGCTGATCTTGAGGAATCCTTGATGAGTAATTCTGCAATGACAATGCAAACGCTGGATGGAAGCCAGGCGGTAGCCTCGGTGGCGTACCGGCTGAGCGAAGTGATCGCCATCTACCCGATCACGCCCTCATCGAACATGGGCGAGCACTCCGACGAATGGGCGGCGAAGGGGATGCACAATCTTTGGAATACTGTGCCGCAGGTTTCCGAAATGCAATCCGAGGGTGGCGCCGCCGGGGCGGTTCACGGCGCACTCCAGGCTGGTGCGCTGTCGACCACGTTCACCGCATCGCAGGGCCTGTTGCTGATGATCCCCAACATGTTCAAGATCGCCGGCGAACTCACGTCCTTCGTGATGCATGTCTCGGCGCGCACCCTTGCCACGCACGCCCTGTCCATTTTCGGTGACCATTCCGACGTCATGGCCTGCCGCTCGACCGGATTCGCCATGCTGGCCGCGGGTTCGGTTCAGGAGGCGCAGGATTTCGCCGCCATTGCCCACGCCGCCACGCTGAAGACGCGCATCCCCTTCCTTCATTTCTTCGACGGTTTCCGCACCTCGCACGAAGTGGCCAAGATCGCGGTGCTTTCCGACGATGACCTGCGTGCGCTGATAGACGAAGAAATGATCGCCGCCCACCGCCGTCGCGCGTTATCGCCCGATCACCCCGTACTGCGGGGCACGGCGCAGAATCCTGACGTGTTCTTCCAGGCGCGCGAAGCCGGCAATAGCTACTATGACGTCTGTCCGGAAAAAGTGAAGGCGGAGATGGACCGCTTCGCCAAGGTCACCGGCCGCCAATATCGCCTCTACGATTACGTCGGCCATCCGCAAGCCGAGCGCGTGATCATCATGATGGGCTCGGGCGCGGAAGCGGCGCATGAACTCGTCGACTGGATGGTGGCCCGCGGTGAAAAAGTGGGGCTGCTCAAGGTGCGCCTGTTCCGGCCCTTCGCCACGGCTGACTTCATCAAGGCGATTCCGCGCACGGCGCGGACCATCGCGGTACTGGATCGCACCAAGGAGCCGGGCGCCTTCGGCGATCCGCTCTACCTCGATGTGGTCGCCGCCCTGCACGAAGCCGAGGAAGAAGGCGCATTGAAGATACACCCGCGCGTCATCGGCGGGCGCTATGGACTGTCGTCCAAGGAGTTCAACCCGGCCATGGTGCGCGCGGTGTATGAAGAATTGGCCAAGGACAAGCCACAGCGGCGCTTTACCGTGGGGATCGTCGATGACGTGACCGGCCTCTCCCTGCCGGTCGATTATTCCTTCGACATCGAACCGAAGGACGTCGTGCGCGCGGTGTTCTACGGCCTGGGCGCCGACGGCACGGTCGGCGCGAACAAGAACTCGATCAAGATCATCGGCGAAGAGACCGACCAGTTCGCGCAGGGCTATTTTGTCTACGACTCGAAGAAATCCGGCGCCATCACCACTTCGCATCTGCGCTTCGGCCCGCGGCCGATCCAGTCGAGCTACCTGATCCGGCGTGCGAGCTTCGTTGCCGTGCATCAGTGGAACTTCTTCGAGCGCTACGATGTGCTGGAGATCGCGGCTCCCGGCGGCACGCTGCTCATCAATTCATTGTTCCCCGCGGAAAAGCTGTGGGCTGAGTTGCCGCGTGAAGTCCAGCAGCAGATCATTGATCTGCAGTTGAAGGTCTACACCATCGACGCTTACGATGTGGCGCGTCGCGCCGGCATGGGCGGGCGCGTCAATACCGTGATGCAAACCTGCTTCTTTGCGCTGGCGGCGATCTTCCCGCGCGAGGAAGCGATCGACTACATCAAGCGCCAGATCAAGAAAACCTACGCCGCCAAGGGCGAGGCGGTGGTGAACAAGAACTACGCCGTGGTCGACGATTCGCTGGCGCATCTGCACGAAGTCAAGGTGCCGGCCACGGCGGATTCCGCCATCGTCATGCCGCCGACCGTCTCGGCCAAGGCGCCGGACTTCGTTCAGCGGGTCACGGCGGTGATGCTCTCAGGCAAGGGCGACGGACTTCCGGTAAGTGCGTTTCCGGTCGATGGCACCTGGCCCACGGCCACGACGCGCTGGGAGAAGCGCAATCTGGCGCTGGAAATTCCCCAGTGGCATCCGGCCATCTGCATCCAGTGCAACAAATGCGCGATGGTCTGTCCGCATGCGGCCATTCGCGCCAAGGTCTACCCGCCGTCAGCGCTGGCGGGTGCGCCAGCCACCTTCCAGTCGATCGATTTCAAGGGCAAACCTTTCCAGGGCCAAAAATACACCTTGCAGGTGGCCCCCGAAGACTGCACCGGCTGCAGGCTTTGCGTCGAAGTCTGCCCGGCCAAGGACAAGCAGAACCCGCGGCAAAAGGCCATCGGCATGGTCCCGCAACTGCCGTTGCGCGTCCCGGAGCGCGACAACTATGAATTCTTTCTCGCGCTGCCCGAAGCAGACCGCAACCTGGTGCCGCTCAATATGAAGGGGACGCAGTTCTTCGAGCCGCTGTTCGAGTATTCGGGTGCCTGTTCCGGCTGCGGCGAAACGCCTTATGTGAAACTCCTGACGCAGCTCTTTGGCGATCGGGCGCTGATCGCCAATGCCACCGGTTGTTCGTCGATCTATGGCGGCAACCTGCCGACGACGCCGTACACGGTCAACCGCGAGGGGCGCGGACCGGCGTGGAGCAATTCCCTGTTCGAGGACAATGCCGAATTTGGTTTCGGCTACCGGCTTGCCGTCGATCAGCAAACCAAGCAGGCGCAGGAACTGCTGCAAGTCCTGGCGGGCGAGGTGGGTGATCGCCTGGTCGGGGAATTGCTGGCAGTCCAGCCGCAGGACGAAGCCGGGATCGCCGCCCAGCGCGTTCGCGTGCTGGCGTTGCGCGAGCAGCTCAAGGGCATTCCCCGGCCCGAAGCGCGCCGGCTGGAACTCATCGCCGACTATCTGGTGAAGAAGAGCGTCTGGATCGTCGGCGGCGACGGCTGGGCCTATGACATCGGTTATGGCGGCCTGGATCATGTGCTCGCGTCCGGGCGCGACGTCAATATCCTGGTCATGGATACCGAGGTCTATTCCAATACCGGCGGTCAGGCCTCCAAGGCCACGCCCACCGGCGCGGCGGCCAAGTTCGCGGCGGCGGGCAAATCGATGGCCAAGAAAGACCTCGGTCTGCTGGCCATGTCCTATGGCAGCGTGTATGTCGCCCAGATCGCCTTTGGCGCCAACGACGCCCAGGTGGTAAAAGCCTTTGCCGAGGCGGAAGCCTATCCGGGCCCGTCCTTGATCATCGCTTTCTCGCACTGCATTGCCCATGGTTATGACCTGGCCCAGGGCGCGGCGCAGCAGAAACTGGCGGTCGATACCGGCTACTGGCCGCTGTATCGCTATGACCCGCGCCGGAATGCCCCCGGCGAGAGCCCGCTGCGCGTCGATTCCCCCGCGCCCAGTGGCAAGGTGACCGACTACACCCGCAACGAGACCCGTTTCCGCATGGTGGAGCAGCAAAATCCGGAACGTTTCAAGGATCTGATGCAGTTGCTCCAGAACAAGTCCGAAGAACGGCTGGCGCTCTATGCCCATATGGCTCTCCCGGTTCAACCCATCATCGACGGAAGTTCCTCTAATTGATTACATCGACCAGCCGTCACACACGATCTTGTGTTGCCAAACTCCAATACAGCCGTTAGGAAAGAAAAATGACAATTGCACAAATTGCAGTAATCGGCGCAGGAACGATGGGCAACGGTATCGCGCAGGCCTGTGCGGGTGCCGGCAAGCAGGTAGTGATGATCGATGTAGCCGGCGCTGCCGTAGCGCGCGGACTGACAACCATCGCCGGCAGCCTGGACCGCCTGGTCAAGAAGGAAAAGATGACCGAAACGCAGAAAGAGGGGATTCTGGCGTTGGTCAAGGGATCGACGAATTATGCCGACATCGCCGGCGCCGATCTGGTGATAGAAGCGGCAACGGAAAACCTGCCGCTCAAGCTGCGCATCATCAAGCAGGTCGAGGAAAATGTTGGCGAACACACCGTCATAGCGACCAACACCTCGTCGATTTCGATTACGCAAATGGCGGCGACGCTGAATCATCCGACGCGTTTCATCGGCATGCACTTCTTCAATCCGGTGCCGATGATGGCGCTGGTGGAGTTGATCAGCGGCCTGCAAACGTCGGATCAGACGCATGCCAGGGTGAGGGAATTTGCCTTATCGCTCGGGAAGTCGCCGATCACGGTGAAGAACCGCCCCGGCTTCGTGGTCAACCGCATTCTTTGCCCGATGATCAACGAAGCGGTATCCGTGCTCGAAGAGGGAATCGCCACGGCCGAGGACATCGACGTCGGCATGAAGCTGGGTTGCAATCATCCGCTCGGCCCGCTCGCCCTGGCCGACCTGATCGGCCTTGATACGCTGCTGTCGATCATGGAAGTGTTATACGAAGGCTTCAACGACCCGCGTTATCGCCCGGCGCCCATGCTCAAGGAAATGGTCGCGGCGGGTTACCTCGGCCGCAAGAGCGGACGCGGCTTTTATCACTACTAATGCGGGTTTGTCTTTGGGATCCACGGCGCCACATATTACGGATAACCGCTCCTTGAAGCGACCCGCATTGGCCCCATATCGGTGGAAATCCGTATGGAGTTGCCATGAACAAATCGCTGATCGTTGTCTGCCCGCACTGCCACGCCCCCAACCGCGTTCCTGAAGATCGCCTTGCGGCAGGCGGCGCCTGTGGGAAATGCAAGAGTTCCCTCTTCGCGGGCAAACCAGTCGAACTCGATGCCGCCAGTTTCGAGCGTCATATCGGTCGCTCCGATCTGCCCATCGTGGTCGATTTCTGGGCGCCGTGGTGCAGCCCCTGCCGCATGATGGCGCCTGCCTTCGTGCAGGTGGCAGGCGAACTGGAGCCGCACTACCAATTGGCCAAGGTGAATACCGAAGATCAGCAGGAGCTGGCAGCCCGCTTCGCCATCCGCAGTATCCCGACCTTGGCCATCTTTCGTGGCGGTCGCGAGATCGCGCGCCAGTCCGGGGCGATGGACGCCGCCAGCCTGAAGCGCTGGATTCAGGCCAACGCATAAACCTGGAAAAAGCAGTTCACCACGGCAACACGGCGAAAACACCAGGCATGGCAAGCATCCGGCACACCATCTATCGGGTGGAGAAATCCGTTGGCAAGCTTTTGCTTTTCCGCCGTCCCACGGGGATTTCCTTTGGTCATGCCCGCCGTGTCGGCCGTGGTCCAAATGAGGTTTTCAGGATAAATTTTTCGCCCCCTTGAAACCCGCCGCGACGCCCCCATATCGCTACGGTTATCTTTCCACCTGACTGTTCGGAAACTATGTCGGACCATCCTGAAAACTCCACCGAAAACCAGAATCCTCTGTTGCAGGAACAAGCGACTCCCGACTCATCTGCGGATACCGCCGCACCTGAACAATCCCAGGACGATGTGACGCCCAGCCTGGAAGAATTGCTCAAGGCAGCAGAACTCAAGGCCGCCGAGCACCACGACGCCTGGTTGCGCGCCAAGGCTGAAGGCGAAAACGTCCGCCGCCGCGCCCAGGAAGACATCGCCAAGGCGAGCAAGTTCGCCGCCGAGAAATTTGCCGGCGAACTGCTTGCCGTCAAGGACAGCCTCGAAGCCGCGCTGTCCAATGAAAACCAGAGTGCCGAGGCCTTGAAATCCGGCGTCGAACTAACCCTCAAGCAACTGGGTTCCGCTTTCGAAAAATCGAATCTTGTCGACATCAATCCGCTCGGCGAAAAATTCGACCCGCACAAGCACCAGGCCATCAGCCAGATCGAGAGCGAAGGTGAACCGAATACCGTGCTCACCGTGTTGCAAAAAGGCTATGCCCTCAACGGACGGGTAATCCGGCCAGCGCTGGTCATTGTCTCCAAGGCAATGGCTTGAAATATCCGCCGCTAACCCGACATACTGAACAGGTTAATTAATACGGGAGCGCGGCGTTGAGGAAGTTTTAACTCCTCACTCCTCACCCCTAACTCCTCACTGAAAGGAATCAAAATGGGCAAGATCATCGGTATCGACCTCGGCACCACCAACAGTTGCGTCGCCGTCATGGAAGGCGGCAAGCCAAAGGTGATTGAAAACTCGGAAGGCGCGCGCACCACGCCATCCATCGTCGCCTATGCCGAAGACGGCGAGATTCTGGTCGGCGCCTCGGCCAAGCGCCAGGCCGTCACCAACGCCAAGAACACGCTGTATGCGGTGAAGCGCCTCATCGGCCGCCGCTTCGAGGAAAAGGAAGTGCAGAAGGACATCGCCCTGATGCCCTTCAAGATTGTCAAGGCCGACAACGGCGACGCCTGGGTTGAGGTACGCGACAAGAAAATCGCCTCGCAGCAGGTGTCGGCCGAAGTGCTGCGCAAGATGAAGAAGACCGCCGAAGATTATCTTGGCGAGGAAGTCACCGAAGCCGTCATCACCGTGCCGGCCTACTTCAACGACAGTCAGCGCCAGGCCACCAAGGACGCCGGCCGCATCGCCGGACTGGAAGTCAAGCGCATCATCAACGAACCGACCGCAGCGGCGATCTCCTTCGGCCTCGACAAGAAGGAAGGCGACCGCAAGATCGCGGTGTTCGACCTTGGCGGCGGCACTTTCGACATCTCCATCATCGACATCGCCGAGATCGACGGCGAGCACCAGTTCGAGGTCATGTCGACCAACGGCGATACCTTCCTCGGCGGCGAGGATTTCGACCAGCGTCTGATCGACTACATCATCGAGGAGTTCCGCAAGGAACAGGGCGTCAATCTCAAGGCCGACGTGCTTGCGTTGCAACGCCTCAAGGAAGCGGCCGAAAAAGCCAAGATCGAGCTGTCATCGAACCAGCAGACCGAAATCAACCTGCCCTACATCACCGCGGACGCCAGCGGCCCGAAGCACCTGGCGATGAAGATCACCCGCGCCAAGTTCGAATCGCTGGTGGATGAGTTGATCGAACGCTGCGCCGCACCCTGCCGCATGGCCATCAAGGATGCCGGGGTCAAGATCGAGGATATCGGCGACGTGATCCTGGTCGGCGGCATGACGCGCATGCCCAAGGTGCAGGAGAAGGTCAAGGAACTGTTCGGCAAGGAGCCGCGCAAGGACGTCAACCCGGATGAGGCCGTCGCCATCGGCGCCGCGATCCAGGGCGGCGTGCTGCAGGGCGAAGTCAAGGACGTGCTGCTGCTCGATGTGACCCCGCTCTCGCTCGGCATCGAAACTCTGGGCGGCGTGATGACCAAGCTGATCCAGAAGAACACCACCATCCCGACCAAGCAGAGCCAGGTGTTCTCCACCGCCGACGACAACCAGAGCGCGGTGACCATCCACGTGCTGCAGGGCGAACGCGAAATCTCGGCCGGCAACAAGAGCCTCGGCCAGTTCAACCTGACCGACATTCCGCCGGCACCACGCGGTTTGCCGCAGATCGAAGTCACCTTCGACATCGACGCCAATGGCATATTGCATGTGTCAGCCAAGGACAAGGCGACCGGCAAGGAAAACAAGATTACCATCAAGGCCAATTCCGGGCTGTCGGAAGACGAAATCCAGCGCATGGTGCAGGATGCCGCCGCGCACGCCGAGGAAGACAAGAAGGTGCATGAACTGGTCGACGCGCGCAACCACGCGGACGGCCTCGTGCATACCGTGAAGAAGACATTGGCCGAGCATGGCGACAAGATCGACGCCTCTGAAAAGAGCGCCATTGAAGCCGCCATCAAGGAAGTCGAAGACGTCATCAAGGATGGCGACAAGGACGCCATCAGCGCCAAGGCGCAGGCGCTGGCAACGGTCTCGCAGAAGCTCGGCGAAAAGGTCTATGCCGACGCGCAGGCTGCCGCGGGCACGGCAGGTGCGGGTGGCGGCGCAGCGCCGGGCGACGATGCCGGCGGCAAGGACGAAGGCGATGTCGTCGACGCGGAGTTCACTGAAGTCAAAGACAAGAAGTGAGGAGCAAGGAGAGAGGGGTGAGGAGCAAAATCCTCGCTCCACTCTCGCCGCCGGTACACTCCTGACTCTTCACTCCTAACTCCTTACTCGTTTCAAATGGCCAAAAAAGACTTTTACGAAGTACTCGGCGTCAATCGCGACGCATCCGACGACGAGATCAAGAAGGCCTACCGCAAGCTGGCCATGAAACACCATCCGGACCGCAATCCGGACAACCCCAAGTCTGAAGAGCAGTTCAAGGAAGCCAAGGAAGCCTACGAGATTCTTTCGAACGGGCAGAAGCGGGCCGCCTATGACCAGTACGGCCATGCCGGCGTCGATCAGCAGGCCGGTATGGGCGCGGGCGGTTTTGGCGGCGCGGGCTTCTCGGATGCCTTCGGCGATATTTTCGGCGACATCTTCGGTGGCGGCCGTGGCGGTGGCGGCCGCTCGAATGTCTATCGCGGCGCCGATCTGCGCTACAACCTCGAAATTACGCTCGAAGACGCCGCGCGTGGCGCCGAGACCAAGATCCGCATTCCTACCATGGATGAGTGCGAAGCCTGCGACGGCAGCGGCGCCAAGAAGGGAACAAAAGCCGAAACCTGCCCCACCTGCCACGGCCACGGCCAGGTGCGCATGCAGCAGGGCTTCTTCTCAATCCAGCAGACGTGTCCCAAATGCCATGGCACCGGGCGCTACATCCCGACGCCCTGCATCAATTGCCACGGCGCGGGCCGCATCAAGAGCCACAAGACGCTCTCGATCAAGATTCCCGCCGGTGTCGACGAAGGCGATCGCATCCGGCTTTCCGGCGAAGGCGAGCCCGGCGTCAACGGCGGGCCGGCGGGCGATCTGTACGTGCAGATCCACCTCAAGCAACACGGCGTCTTCACGCGCGATCACGACGACCTGCATTGCGAAATGCCCGTCAGCTTCACCATCGCCGCGCTCGGCGGCGAAATCGAGATTCCCACGCTCGACGGTGTCGCGCGCCTGAAGATTCCCGCGGAAACGCAAACCGGCCGGGCGTTTCGTCTGCGCGGTAAGGGCATCAAGGGAATTCGCAGCATCGGCCACGGCGACCTGATGTGTCATGTCGTGGTCGAAACGCCAGTCAACCTGACTACACGTCAGAAGGATCTGTTACGAGAATTCGAGGCCATCAACCAGCAGGATAGCGGCCTGCACAATCCACGCGCAAAAGGCTGGATGGACAAGGTAAAAGAGTTCTTCTCGAGTTGACCTTCAGTGATACTTGCGCTCGAGTTGCGTCGACATCAGATGCAGGCAATACCTGCATCGTATCTGCCGTGCAGATAAATCCAGAAAAGGCAGTTCCCACGGCGAATACGGCGGCACGGCGAAAACACAAGGAGGCCCATTGGCAAACTTTTGATTTTTCGCCGTGCCCGCCGTCTCGCCGTGGTTCAAATGAGGTTTTCAGGATAAACGATCCCGATAAATCTCAGGCACGGCGCCAGGTAGTGCCCTGCGGCGAATCTTCCAGCGCGATCCCGGCCGCCTTGAGTTCACCGCGAATGCGATCGGCCTCGGCAAAGTTTTTCGCTTTCTTGGCAGCGACACGAGCTGCGATTTGCGCTTCGATCTGCTCAACCGAAAGTCCGTCATTTGAGCTCAGTCCGGTTTGCAGAAACACCGTGGGGTCGCGTTGCAGAAAGCCCAGCACGCCACCCAGGCCCTTGAGTTGCGCGGCGAGCCCGGCTTCGCCGCGATTCACTGCCCCCACCAGATCGAACAGCACGGCCACCGCCTCCGGCGTGGCGAAGTCGTCATTCATCGCCGCCTTGAAGCGCTGCGCGTGGGCTTCATCCCAGTCGATGACGGCCTCTCCCCTGAAATCCTTGAGCGCGGTATAGAGCCGCGTCAGCGCCTGACGCGCGTCATTGAGATGGGCGTCGGAATAATTCAGCGGACTGCGATAGTGCGCGCGCAGGATGAAGAAGCGCACCACCTCGGCGTCATATTTTTTGAGCACCTCGCGGATGGTGAAGAAGTTGCCGAGTGACTTCGACATCTTTTCGTCATCGACGCGGACGAAGCCATTGTGCATCCAGTAATTGACGAAGCTGCCCTCGGCAATGTCACTGGCGCCTTCGCTCTGCGCGATTTCGTTTTCGTGGTGAGGGAACTGCAAGTCCTGTCCGCCGCCATGAATGTCGAAACGTTGACCGAGCAGACGCGAACTCATCGCCGAACATTCGATATGCCAGCCCGGTCTGCCCGGACCCCAGGGCGAGGCGTATTTCACTTCCTCGGGTTCGCTGTCCCTGGCGTGCTTCCACAGCACGAAATCGAGCGGGTCCTGCTTGCCCTCGGCGACATCGACGCGTTCGCCGGCACGCAGGTCGTCGAGCGACTTGCCGGAGAGCTTGCCGTAGCCGGCGAACTTGCGCACCGAGTAGCAGACGTCGCGATTGGCGGCGCTATAGGCATAGCCGCGTTGTTCGAGTTGGCCGATCATCGTCAGCATGTCAGAGACATAGTCGGTGGCACGCGGCTCGGCGTCGGGACGCAGCACGCCCAGCGCATCGGCATCCTCGTGCATGGCAGCAATGAAGCGGTCGGTCAGAGCGCGAATGCTCTCGTTATTTTCGGCCGCGCGCTTGATGATCTTGTCGTCGATGTCGGTGATGTTGCGCACATAATTGACCGCATAACCGGCCTGACGCAGCCAGCGCGTCACCATGTCGAATACCACCATGACGCGGGCGTGGCCTAGATGGCAGTAGTCGTACACCGTCATGCCGCAGACGTACATGCGCACCCTGCCCGGGTCGATGGGAATGAATTCCTGCTTGGCGCGACTGAGAGAGTTGTAAAGCCAGATCATGGGAAGGGGTTAGCGTGAAAGGACGTAAATTGAAGCGATTTGTTTTGACCGAGCGTAGCGAGCTAATGAGTAGCCCCGCCCCGGGGCGGGGATTGGGATGGGGGAAGTCCAATTAGCCTTTGCGCTTTATCATCATCAATGGTGCAACAACATTGCATGCGCGTTAGGGCGTAAATCCGGCGCTTGCGCCCGAATTGGCTATATCTTTTCTTGTTAGAATCGTACGCTGTATTCAATTCAAAGTCGGGCCAGTTTACCATGACCGCATCCAGCCTTTACCCGCGTCGCGCGCGACTCCTCCTGTTCGCGGTACTGACCGCCTGCATGATGTCCGCCGCCCACGCGGATGCCCTGCAGGACGCCGGCAAACTGTTAAGGCAGGGGCAGGCCAAGCAGGCGCTGGAACAGGTGGATGGCTATCTGGTTGCCCATCCCAAGGATGCCTCGGCCCGCTTCCTGCGCGGCGTCATTCTCACCGAGATGAAGCGCGACAGCGAAGCAATCGCGATTTTCACCAAATTGACCGAGGATTATCCCAACCTGCCCGAACCCTATAACAACCTGGCTGTCATCTACGCCCAGCAGAAGCAGTACGACAAGGCCAAGACAGCGCTGGAAGCGGCGATCCGCACGCATCCCTCCTATGCGACCGCGCACGAAAACCTCGGCGACATCTACGCGCGCCTGGCCAGCCAGGCCTACGACAAGGCGTTGCAACTCGATTCCTCGAACAAGACTGCACAGACCAAGCTGTCGATGATTAGCGACCTGATGATGGTGTCGGCGCAAGCCGCATCACCGCCAGCAGCGCGGCCTCCTGTAGCAGTTGCCACGACAGCCGAGCCAAAGCCCGCGCCGCTGCCTGCGCCCGCAGCGAAACCTGCGGAACCCGCGAAGCCCGCACCCAAGCCCGAGTCCGTGCCGGCTGCCGGCAATGTCGGCGACGATGTGGCGAAGGTGATTGCCGCATGGGCCGAAGCATGGTCGAGCAAGAACGCCAAGGCCTATCTTGCTTTCTACGCCAGCGATTTCAGGGCGCCGCGCGGTGAATCGCGCGCCGCCTGGGAGGCGGAGCGCACCAAACGCGTCACCAAGCCCGGCAAGATCAACGTCACCATCGAAAGCGCCAGAGTGACACATGAGGTCACGCCGGAAGGCGCCGACCAGGTGGTCGTCAAATTCCGTCAGCATTACAAGTCCGCCACCCTGTCGTCGTCAAGCAACAAGACCCTGCTCATGACCCGGCAAAACGGCCAATGGAAAATCCTGCAGGAACGGATCGGCGGTTGAAGCTTTCCGGCCATTGGCGGCGCGCCTTCACCATTGCGCTCTGCGCGGCCAGCGTCGCGCTGGCCGCGCCCGCCCGCTATTCCGACGCCGGGCCCGAGCCGCTGTTGGCAAATACGCTGGCGGCCATCGACCAGGGGGATTTTCCCAAAGCCATGCGGCAGGTCGATGCGTTGATCGGCGCCTACCCGAATTTCCGTCTCGCCTATTTGATCCGCGGTGACCTGCTGCTGGCGCAGACCAAGCCTTTATCGACCTTTGGCGAAGGCGGCAGGAACGCACAGGACAAGGTTTCCGATCTGCACGAAGAAGCCGTGGCGCGCCTCCGTGCCTGGCGCGACAAACCGCGGGGCGATGCGTTACCGCGTTACCTGCTGAAGATGGAGAAAGCGCAGAAGTTCGCCATCGTGGTCGACACCCAAAAATCACGCCTCTATCTCTACCGGAACGACGACGGCATGCCACGTTTCGTCGCCGACTATTACATCACACAGGGCAAGCTGGGCGCCGACAAGATCAGGGAAGGCGACAAGCGCACGCCGATCGGCGTCTATCACGTCACCTCCAGCCTGTCGCGCAAGCAGCTCGGCGACTTCTACGGCAGCGGCGCCTATCCGATCAATTATCCCAATGAATGGGACAAGCGCCGCGGCCGCAACGGCCGCGGCATCTGGCTGCATGGCACCCCGTCCAACACCTTCTCGCGGCCGCCCAAGGCTTCTGACGGCTGCGTAGTGCTCGCGAATCAGGATCTCGACGCCATCGCCGCCGACCTGCAGATCGGCCTCACGCCGGTGATCATCAGCAACAGCATCGAATGGCTTTCGCTCGACGACTGGCAGGCGGAGCGCAGTTCCCTGCTCGCCATGCTTGACGAGTGGCGCCACGACTGGGAAAGCCGCGATGGCGACAAATACGCCAGCCACTACGCGCACGATTTTCTCGCCGACGGGCAAAATCGGAACCAGTGGCTCGAACAAAAGCGCAAGGTCAACGTCGGCAAAAGCTGGATCAAGGTCGCCACCAACAACATCAGCATGTTCCGCAACCCCGGCAAGGAAGAATACGTAGTGGTGACTTTCGAGCAGGATTACCGCAGCAGCAACCTCTCGAACGTCGTCAAGAAGCGCCAGTACTGGATCAAGGAAGACGGCCGCTGGAAAATCATTTATGAAGGAACTGTATGAAACTGATTAAAGAAGTTCTGCTGGGGCTTGCCCTGGCATTGCTGGTTTGCGCGTCCGCATCTGCCGCCGGACCGCAAAGTGCGCCGCGCGTCGAGATGAAAACCAGCCTGGGAACGATTGTTGTCGAACTCAATCCGGCCAAGGCGCCGAAGACCGTGGAAAACTTTCTCCGGTACGTTAAGAGCGGTTTCTACAACGGCACGATTTTCCACCGCGTGATGCCGGGTTTCATGATCCAGGGCGGCGGCTTCGAGCCCGGCATGAAGGAAAAACCGACCCGCGACCCGATACCCAACGAAGGCAAGAACGGCTTGCGGAACATGGCCGGTACCATCGCCATGGCCCGGCGCGGCGATCCCGATTCGGCCACCGCCCAGTTCTTCATCAATCACGTGGATAATCCCATGCTCGACTATCCCAACCCCGACGGTGCCGGGTACGCCGTATTCGGCCAGGTGGTCAGGGGCATGGACATCGTTCAGAAAATCGCGCAGGTTCGCACCGGCAATGCAGGCATGTTCGAGAATGTACCGCTCACCCACGTCGTCATCGAATCAGTCAAACTACTGCCCGATTCAAAATAACCCTTCCGGAAAAACATCATGATCAAACTGCATACCAACCACGGCGTCATCAGCATCGAACTCGACGGCGAAAAGGCGCCCAAGACGGCGCAAAACTTCATCGACTACGTCAGCGCCGGTCACTACAACGGTACGATCTTCCATCGCGTCATCGACGGCTTCATGATCCAGGGCGGCGGCTTCGAGCCCGGCATGAAGCAAAAGCCGGTGCGCGCGCCGATCGAGAACGAAGCCAACAACCAGCTCAAGAACAAGCGCGGCACGCTGGCCATGGCGCGCACCAATGACCCGCATTCGGCCACGGCGCAGTTTTTCATCAACGTCGTCGACAACTCCTTTCTCGACCACACGGCTCCTACCGGCAGTGGCTGGGGCTACTGCGTCTTTGCCCGTGTCGTCGATGGCATGGATGTGGTCGACAAGATCCGCGCCGTCAAGACCGGCAGCTCCGGTTTCCACCAGGACGTGCCAGTGCAGGACGTGGTGATCGAAAAGGCCGAAGTAGTGTGATGCAGCGCCGTTCGCGCTGAGCCTGTCGAAGCGCAGCCGATCACTGCAACCTGGAACCGGCCTTCGACAAGCTCAGGCCGAACGGCAGACGACGTCCGACCATGGAACTCTTCCTCTCCGACCTGCACCTGCACGAATCGAGGCCGGAGACAACGCAGCTTTTTCTTGATTTCATCGCCGCTCCGGCGCAAGGCGCGCAGTGCCTCACCATCCTCGGCGACCTGTTCGAGTACTGGGCCGGCGATGATGACATTGGCACCTCGTTGCACGCCCGTGTCTGCGCCGCGCTCAAGTCGCTCGCGTCGCGCGGCACGGCCATCCGCTTTCTCGCCGGCAACCGCGATTTCCTGATCGGCGCCGGCTTCGCTACAGCCAGCGGCGCCGTGCTGCTGCCCGATCTCCTGGTCGAAGCCGTCGCCGGCACGCCGGCGCTGCTGCTGCATGGCGACACCTTGTGCAGCGACGATGCCGCCTATCAGGACTACCGCCGCCAGGTGCGCAACCCGATCTTCATCGAAAATTTTCTGCGCCGCCCGCTGGCCGAACGCAGAGCCTATATCGAAGAGATGCGCCAACGCAGCGAAGTGGAAAAGCGCGGCAAGGACATGGCCCTCATGGACGTCAACGCCGACGCCGTGCGTCAGGCTTTCCGCGATGCGAATGTCACGCGCATGATTCACGGCCATACCCATCGCCTCGCCCTGCATCGTTATGAGATCGACGGCAAGTCCTGCGAACGCTGGGTGCTCGGCGACTGGGGCAAGACGGGAAACTTCCTCGAATGCGACGAATCCGGCTGGCGCTTCCGCACCTGGGACGGCAAGCAGGCAACCGCGATCAGAAGCTGATCAGTTCCTTCGGCAACTGGAACTTGACGCGCTCCTCGATGCCTTCAAGCGACTTTACCTCACCGCCGCCGATTTCGCGCAAACGCTCCACCACCTGCTGCACCAGCAGTTCCGGCGCGGAAGCGCCCGCCGTGACGCCAATGCATGACTTTCCGGTAATCCATGCCGGGTCGATCGACTCGGCATCGTCGACCAGATAGCCGGGAATGCCGCGATGCTCGGCCACTTCGCGCAAGCGGTTGGAATTGGAACTGTTGTGCGAGCCGACCACGATCAGCACGTCGCAGTCCATGCTCTTCACCGCGTCCTGGCGGTTCTGCGTGGCATAGCAGATGTCGTCGCGGGCCGGCAGCAGGATGGCGGGAAAACGCGCCACCAGTGCCTTGATGATGGAGGCCGCGTCGTCCACCGAGAGCGTGGTCTGCGTCACATACGCCAGCTTTTGCGGATTCGTCACGCGCAAGGAGGCAACGTCGGCAACATTCTCGACCAGATACATATGGCCGTCGGTCTGACCCATGGTGCCTTCGACTTCAGGATGGCCGCGATGGCCGATCATGACGATCTCGTAACCGTCGCCGACCAGCCGCGCCACCTGGTTATGCACTTTGGTCACCAGCGGACAGGTCGCGTCCAGTACCCGCAGCTCGCGGCTGCCGGCCGAGCGGCGCACCGCCTGCGACACGCCATGGGCGCTGAACACCAGCACCGCGCCATCGGGCACCTGATCGACTTCCTCGACGAACACCGCGCCCTTGCCGCGCAATGTTTCGACCACATAGCGGTTGTGCACCACTTCATGCCGCACGTACACCGGCGCGCCGTATTTCTCCAGCGCGCGCTCGACCACAGCGATGGCGCGATCGACGCCGGCACAGAAGCCGCGCGGGTTGGCAAGGAGAATGGTTTTGGTCATGAAGCTTCCTTGCGCATGAGTTGATGCAGCAGCAGCAGGGCGACGCCGACCGAGATCGCGCTGTCGGCCACGTTGAAGGCCCAGAAGTGCCAGCCGGCATAATGAAAATCGAGGAAGTCCACCACCGCGCCATGGTGCATGCGGTCCACCGCGTTGCCGATAGCCCCGCCGAGTATCAGCGCCAACGCCGCCGGTTGCAGACGCTCCGCCGCATGCTCGCGGAGCATCCACACAATCCACGCAGAAATGCCAATGGCAAGGGCGAGAAAGAACCAGCGCTGCCAGCCATCCGCGCCCGATAAAAAACTGAACGCCGCGCCGCGGTTAAAGACAAAGACCAGATTGAAAAAATCCGTCAGCGCAATACCGCCATTCTGCGGAATCGACGCCAGCACCCAGGCCTTGCTCGCCTGATCAAGCACGATCACGACTGCCGCCAGCAGCAGCCAGTTCAGGAATCTGACAGGGCAGCCGAGACCACCCGTTCGCCCTGAGCTTGTCGAAGGGCGCGAGCAACAATTGACGCGTGGTTCGACAGGCTCACCACGAACGGAACCAGTAGGCGTTTCCCTAGGCATGGCTGCGCACTTCACCAGCGCCGAACAGATTGGATGCGCAGCGTCCGCACAATTCCGGATGTTCTGCCGCATGTTCATGTTTACCGACATCGGCGCGCCAATGCCAGCAGCGCGCGCACTTGACGTGTGCGGTCGGCGTGGCGATCACGGCCTCGGCGCCGGCATCGGCGGCCTTGACCAGCGTGGTCCTGGAACAGATCAGCACAAAACGCAAATCGTCATCGAGCGCGGCGAGGTTCTCATACCGCGCACCGCTGGCGCGAATCTCCACCTCAGCCTGCAAGGACGAGCCGATCTTGCCTTCGGTGCGCAAATCTTCGAGCACCTTGGTCACTTGCGAGCGCACTTCGCGAATCTGCTGCCAGCGTTCGAGCAGTTCGGCTTCGCCCTGTTGCTCCGGCAGCACATGCCAGGAATGCAGCATCACGCTGTCGTCAGGCTTGCCGTTGATCACGGCCCAGATTTCTTCGGCGGTGAAAGACAACACCGGCGCCATCAGCCGCGTCACGCATTGGGTGATATGCCACAGCGCACTTTGCGCCGAACGGCGCGCCTTTGAATCCGCAGCCGAGGTGTAGAGCCGGTCCTTGAGGATGTCGAGGTAGAAGCCACCGAGATCTTCGGAGCAGAAGCCTTGCAGCGCCTGTACCACCTTGAGAAATTCATAGCGCTCGTAATCGCCGGCCAACTGCGTTTGCAGCCGCCGCATCAGCGCCAGCGCATAGCGGTCGATCTCCAGCCACTCCGCAACCGGGAGTGAATTCTTGCCGGCATCGAAATCCGCCGTATTCGCCAGCAGGAAGCGCAGGGTATTGCGCAAGCGGCGATAGGTCTCGACCACGCGGTCGAGGATTTCCTTCGAGATCGTCAGCTCGCCCGAATAGTCGGTGGAAGCGACCCAGAGACGCAGGATTTCGGCGCCCATCTTGTCGGACACTTCCTGCGGCGCTATGACATTACCCTTCGACTTGGACATCTTCATGCCCTTGCCATCCACCACAAAGCCGTGCGTCAGCAACGCCTGGTAAGGTGCGCGGCCGTCGATGGCGCAGCCGGTGAGCAGCGAGGAATGGAACCAGCCGCGATGCTGGTCCGAACCTTCGAGATAAAGGTCAGCCGGCCAGGCCAGTTCGTCCCGGTGCGAACCGCGCATGACGCTCAAGTGGGTGACGCCGGAGTCGAACCAGACATCGAGCGTATCGCTCATCTTGATGTACTGGGCCGCTTCAGCGCCGAGCAGTTCCGCCGCCTCCATGTTGAACCAGGCATCGATGCCGCCCTGCTCCACGCGCAAGGCGACCTGCTCGACAAGTTCCAGCGTACGCGGATGCAGCTCGCCGCTTTCCTTGTGCAGGAAGAAAGGGATCGGCACACCCCAGTTGCGCTGGCGCGAAATGCACCAGTCGGGACGATTGGCGATCATCGCATTGAGCCGGGCTTGCCCCCAAGCGGGATAGAAAGTCGTATCAGCGATGGCCTGCAGCGCATGTTCGCGCAGGCTGGTGCTGCCGTCGGGTTTGCGATCCATGCCCACGAACCACTGCGCCGTGGCGCGATAGATGACCGGCGTCTTGTGGCGCCAGCAATGCATGTAGCTGTGGGTGATGGTTTCGTGCTTGAGCAGCGCGCCGACTTCGCGCAGCTTGTCGACGATGTTCGGGTTCGCCTTCCAGATGAACTGGCCGCCGAAAAATTCCAGGCTCGGCACATACACGCCGTGGCCCTGCACCGGATTGAGGATTTCATCGAAGCCGCGCCCATTGGCGCGCCAGATCATGAAGTCGTCCACGCCGTAGGCCGGCGAGCAATGGACGATGCCGGTGCCGGCATCGGTGCCAACGTATTCGGCCAAATAGACCGGCGCTACGCGATCGTAGAAGGGATGATGAAATTCGATGCCGGCGAGCTGCGCGCCCTTGGCCGTCGCCATCACCGTGCCTTCCAGGCCATATCGTTTCAGGCACTCCTCGACCAGTTCCGCGGCAAGCAGCAACAACTTGTCGCCGACGTCCACCAGCGCGTAATTGAATTCCGGATGGATATTCAGCGCCTGATTGGCGGGAATGGTCCACGGCGTGGTGGTCCAGATCACGGCGAACGACGGCTTGGCCAGGCGGTCGAGCTTGAAGGCTGCCGCCAGTTTTTCCGGCTGGTCGCAGCGAAAGGCGACATCGATGGCGTCCGACTTCTTGTCCTCGTACTCGACCTCGGCTTCGGCCAGCGCCGAGCCGCAATCGAAGCACCAGTTCACCGGCTTCAAGCCCTTGAACACCCACCCCTGCTCCAACATCCGGCCCAGCGCGCGGATTTCGGCGGCCTCGGTCTTGAAGTCCATCGTCAGATAGGGGTTGTCCCAATCGCCGAGGACGCCCAGGCGGATGAAGTCCTTTTTCTGCCGCTCCACCTGCTGCGCCGCATAGGCGCGCGACAAGGTGCGCACCTTGTCCGCCGCGATGCCCTTGCCGTGCTGCTTTTCGATCTGGTGCTCGATCGGCAGGCCGTGGCAGTCCCAGCCTGGCACATAGGGCGCGTCGAAACCCGCCAGCGTCTTGGCGCGGACGATGATGTCCTTGAGAATCTTGTTCACCGCATGACCGATATGGATATCGCCATTGGCATAAGGCGGGCCGTCGTGCAGCACAAAGCGCGGCCGGCCCTGCGCCGCGGCGCGAATCTTTTTGTACAACTGCTTTTGCTGCCAATCCTTGACCCAGCCCGGCTCGCGCTTGGCGAGATCGCCGCGCATCGGAAACGAGGTGTCGGGCATGTTCAGCGTCTTGCGGTAATCAGCCATGGTTTAATGTGAAAAAGCAGAAACAGCGCCCATTGTGATATCGAGCGTAGCGAGCCAAATGGCAGCCCCGCCCTGGGGCGGGGTATGGGGGTGGGGGACGTTCAATTTGCCTTTACGCACTTTTATCCTCAGGGGTGGCGTTGGCGGCTATACGCGTTAATCCTGCAAAGTACCTTCTGGTGTCATCCACATCACGGGCAATCTGCTCTTTCAAGGCATCGACCGAGTCGTATTTTTTCTGATCGCGCAGCTTGTGCACAAAATTCACCGACACATGCTGACGGTAAATCTCCGCGGAAAAGTCGAGCAGATGCACTTCCAGCACCGGCTTCAGGCCATAGCCCAGGGTCGGCCGCACGCCGATGCTGGCCGCGCCTTGCAAGGGTCGCTCCTGCAGGCCTTCCACGGTCACCGCAAACACGCCGTCGAGCGGAATGCGTTTGCGGCGAAACTGGATATTCGCCGTGGGAAAACCGAGTTTGCGGCCGATCTTGTCGCCGTGGATCACCCGCCCTGCCACGTTGTAGGTGCGGCCGAGCAGGCGCGCGGCCAGTTCCAGGTTGCCCGCAAACAGCGCCTCGCGCACGGCGGAACTGGAAACGCGAATGCCATCCACCTCCACGGTATGCATCGCGTCCACCGTAAAGCCCTGCGCCGCGCCCGCCGCCTGCAAGGTGGCGAGATTGCCGGCGCGTTTCCTGCCGAAGCAGAAGTCGTCGCCGATGATCAGGTGTTGCACGCCGAACCCCTGCACCAGCACGCGGTCGATGAACTCCTGCGGCGTCTGTGCCGCGAGTTGGCGTCCGAAGCGCAACACGAAAGTATGGTCCACCCCCGCCGCCTGCAACAGCGCCAGTTTTTCGCGCATGCCGGTCAGGCGCGCCGGAGCCTGATCCGGAGTGAAGAACTCGCGCGGATGTGGTTCGAAGGTCAGCACACAGGCCGGCAGATGGTGCGCCCGCGCCACGGCAATCAGCTTGTCGAGCATGGCGCGATGCCCCAGATGCAGACCATCGAAATTGCCGATGGTCAGTGCCGTCGGGGTTGTCGATTGCTCCGGAACGCTGACTGAAATTTGCATCGCCACTGCATGCGGGAAAAGGGGACGGATTATATCAGCCGGGGTAGGCCCAGCCGGCCCGTGAGGCCTTGGGACAGGCAGTCAACAAGCCGGTCGGCACAGTTGAAACGCCGCTAGAATCCGCTTTCCTTCTCCCCGCCTCCGCCATGCCCGACCATCTGCTCGAACTGCTGGCCCCCGCCCGCGACGCCGACATCGGCATCGAAGCCATCAAGCACGGCGCCGATGCCGTGTATATCGGCGGCCCGGCCTATGGCGCGCGCGCCGCGGCCGGCAATCGGGTGGAGGACATCGCCCGGCTGGCGAACTTCGCGCATCGCTTTCACGCCAGAGTCTTTGTCACCCTCAACACGATTTTCGACGACAGCGAGATCGAGCCCGCGCGCAAACTGGCCTGGGAACTCCACGCCGCCGGTGCTGACGCCTTCATCGTGCAGGACATGGGCCTGCTCGAAGTGGATATGCCACCGCTGCCCCTGCATGCCAGCACGCAGACCGACATCCGCACGGCGGAGAAAGCGCGCTTCCTGCAGGACGTCGGCTTTTCGCAGATCGTGCTGGCGCGCGAACTGACGCTCGACGAAATTCAGCGCATCCGCGCCGCCACCGACCCGAAACGCTGCCGGCTGGAATTCTTCATTCATGGCGCGCTGTGCGTGGCCTTCTCGGGTCAGTGTTACATCAGTCATGCGCACACCGGGCGCAGCGCCAATCGCGGCGAATGCGCGCAGGCCTGCCGCCTGCCCTATACCCTCGAAGACCCGCAGGGCCGCATCGTCGCCTATGACAAACACCTGCTCTCGCTGAAGGACAACGACCAGAGCGCCAACCTCTCCGCCCTGATCGACGCCGGCATCCGCGCCTTCAAGATCGAAGGCCGCTACAAGGACATGGCCTACGTCAAGAACGCCACCGCCCATTACCGCCAGTTGCTCGACGCCATCATGGCAGAGCAACCGCAATATGCCGCAGCATCGTCGGGACGCAGCACGCACCTGTTCACCCCGCAGCCGGAAAAGAGCTTCAACCGCGGCAGCACCGACTATTTCGTCAATGGCCGCGAGCACAGCGACATCGGCGCCTTCGATACGCCCAAGTTCGCCGGCGAAGCCATCGGCAGCGTCACCCGCATCGGCCACGACTGGTTCGAGATCGACGGCGCGGTTGAACTGCACAACGGCGACGGCGTGAGCTACCAGCCGGCCAGCAATAAGGGCAGCGACAAGCTCTCGGGCATGCGCATCAACGTTGCGCAGGGCAAGCGGCTGTTCCCCAACGAGATGCCAGACGACCTGCAAAAGGGCATGACGCTGTATCGCAACCGCGACCAGGCCTTCGAGCGCGCGCTGGAGAAGGAATCCGCCGAGCGGCGCATCGGCGTGATGATGAGCCTGACAACGAGCAACAAAGAGGAATCGTCACGCCGTTCGGTTCGTACCACGGGGATTTCCTCCGGTCATGGTGAGCCTGTCGAACCACAGGGCCTGCAACTCACGCTCACTGATGCTGACGGCATCACCACTACCGTGCATTGCGATGCGAAGATCGAAATGGCACGCGATGCTGAAAAAGCACTGACCACATTGCGTGGCAATCTTGCCAAGCTGGGCAACACCGATTTCATCGCCACAGAGATCGATATCGCCGTCCCCTGGTTCGTCCCCGCCTCGCTCATCAACGGCCTGCGCCGCGACGGCATCGCAGCCCTCATTGCAGCGCGCGAAGCCATGCGCCCGCGCCCGCCACGCGCCATACCCGTCGAACCGCCCGTACCCTACCCGGAGAAAGAACTCACTTATCTCGCCAATGTACTCAACCAGCATGCGCGCGACTTCTATCGGAAGCACGGCGTCGAGTTGATCGCCGACGCTTACGAGGCCGACACCACGCCCGGCGAAGTCTCGCTCATGATCACCAGGCATTGCCTGCGCTACAGCTTCAACCTGTGCCCGAAGCAGGCCAGGGACTGGCAGCTCAAGGGCATCAAGGCCGAACCGATGACGCTGATCAACGGCAGCGAACGCCTGACGCTGCGCTTCGACTGCAGGGCCTGCGAGATGCATGTGGTGGGGAAGAGCAAGAATCGGGTGATCCCGCTGACACCAGTCGGCAAGGCGTATTGAGTTAACATAGGCGGCATGTTTTATCTTGATCTCTTCCGCGCCCTTGATCAGGAACAGGTTCGTTACCTTTTGATTGGCGGACTGGCGCTCAATATCCATGGTGTCGAACGCGCCACGATGGATATCGACCTCATGCTCGCCATGGACAGCGACAACCTGAAATCCTTCCTGCGCGTTGCACGGTAACTGCAATTACAACCCGTGCTGCCCGTGAGTCTGGAAAGTCTTGCCGACACGGCGCAACTCAGACGCTGGGGTGAGGAAAAGCACATGCTCCCCTTCGGCCTGCGCCCACCGGGGCCTTCTGCACCGACACTCGACATCCTGATTCAACCCAGCATTGATTTCGGCCAGGCATGGCAACGGCGCATCGAAAAAATCGTCGGCGGCGACCACATACAGCTTGCCCACATCGACGACCTCATCGCCTTGAAAAGTGGTACGGGGCGCCTGCGCGACCAGTCCGACATCGCGGCACTTGAACGCCTCAAGCAACTGGGTGCCTCATGAACATTCAGCGCGCGGACTTTGCCTACGAAATATCGGATGAACGCCTCATCGCCTACGGCCGCATCCCGCTGCTGGATCGGCTGCGCTGGCTCGACGAAGTACGGCGTTTCACGCTGATGGTGCGAAACGCACCGACTAGTGCGCAGGAAGATGTTGTCATAGAAGACAAACCGAACCTGGCCCGTTAATCCTTGTAAATAGAGTATTCTTGTTTCGCAATTGATTTCCTATTTCGCGCCACGGTAACACTGTCACCAGAGGAGCCGGGACAATAAAAATGGACGAAATCGCAAAATATCAGGTTTCGGTTGACGCGCTTACCATTGCTCTAGAGGAGCGTGACGCTTATACGCGGAGCCACTGTGATCGGGTTGTGGTTCTTGCAAGTGAACTGGGCGAGGCGTGCGGTCTGTCGCATAGCGAAATGCAATTGCTCCACCTGAGCGCGCTTTTCCACGATATCGGAAAGATCGGGATTCCTGACCATATATTGCTGAAGCCCGCGGCCCTTGATGATGAAGAATGGTCGGTGATGAAAGCACATTCCGAGAAAGGGGAGCGAATCGTCAGGTCTGCCAGGACGAATTTTTCCGACGATCTGGGCCTGATAATTCGGCATCATCACGAATCGTTTGATGGCAGCGGTTACCCAGACGGCCTTTGTGGTGGAAACATCCCTTTGCTATCGCGTGTATTACTGGTCGTCGACGCATACGACTCCATGAGCACGCTGCGCCCTTACCACGGAGTTAAAACGCACTCCGAAGTAATTGGAATCATGAATCACGAGAATGGCGAAAAATTTGATCCCAGAATTTTGGGGGAGTTCTCCAGGCTTATCGACAAGAGTCCTTTGTGAGTCGGCTAATTCGACCACACTAATGTGACGCGGACTTCATTAGTAACTGATCATGTGCGGCCGTTACGGCACCCCGGAAGAAACTGAATACGAGCGTTTTTGGCACATCGGACAGAGCAAATGGCGCTCGCCTTTTCAACGGCTACCCGCACTGAGCAATGCGATAATCCTCCGCCCCGAATCCATTCCTGCCCCATGCCCCTGCTCCGTCTCAGCAACGCCTGTATCGCCTACGGCCATGTGCCGCTGCTTGACCATGCCGATTTCCTGCTCGATGCCGGTGAGCGCGTCGCGCTGATCGGGCGCAACGGCAGCGGAAAATCCTCACTATTGCGTGCGCTGGCCGGCACGGGTGCGCTGGATGACGGAGAGTCATGGCGCCAGCCGGGACTCAAGCTGGCCTATGTGCCGCAGGAACCGGGATTCGATGCTGCTCAGACGGTATTCGAAGCGGTTGTCACCGGCATGGGTTCTGCCAGCCGTCTGCTCGCCGAGTGGCACGAGGTCTCGCATCAACTCACTATTGTGGACAGCGACCACGACGCACTGCTGGCGAAACTCAATCATCTGCAACACGAACTTGAAGTCGTCGGCGCCTGGTCGGCGGCGAACCAGGCCGAGCGCGCGATCCAGCGTTTCAGCCTTGATCCTGAGGCGAAGGTCGGCACACTTTCCGGCGGGCAGAAAAAACGTCTCGCCCTGGCCCAAGCGCTGGCTTCCGAACCCGAAGCGCTGCTGCTCGACGAACCGACCAATCACCTCGACGTCGGCGCCATCGAATGGCTAGAAGAGATGTTGCTCGGCTCCGGCATCAGCCTGCTGTTCGTCACCCACGACCGGCGTTTTCTCGACCGGCTGGCGACGCGCATCGTCGAACTCGACCGCGGCAATCTGGCCAGTTTTCCCGGTTCCTTCGCCGCATACCAGGCGCGCAAGGCGCAGATGCTGCAGGACGAGGCGATCCAGAACCGCAAGGCCGACCGCCTGCTGGCGCAGGAAGAAGTGTGGATTCGCAAAGGCGTGGAGGCACGGCGCACGCGCGCCGAAGGCCGCATCCGTCGCCTCGAAGCGTTGCGTGCCCAGCGCGCCGAACGACGCGACAAACTTGGTGCCGCGCGGCTCGCGCTCGATGCCGGCGACAAGAGCGGCAAGCTGGTGGCCGAACTGAAGAACGTCAACAAGTCATTCGGCGACAAGGTGATCGTGCGCGATTTCACCACGCGCATCCTGCGCGGCGACAAGATCGGCGTCATCGGCCCCAACGGCGCGGGCAAGACGACATTGCTGCGGCTGATCCTCGGCGAACTCGAAGCCGACAGCGGCACGGTAAGGCTCGGCAGCAAGATCGAGGTTGCTTACTTCGACCAGTTCCGCGCCGCGCTCGACCCGGAAGCGAGACTGGTCGACGTCATTTCACCCGGCTCCGACTATGTTGAAATCGGCAATCAGCGCAAACACGTCATCGGTTATCTCGAAGACTTCCTGTTCGCGCCGGAACGCGCGCGTTCGCCGGTGAAGTCGCTCTCCGGCGGCGAACGCAACCGCCTGCTGCTGGCGCGGCTGTTCGCGCGCCCGGCCAACGTGCTGGTGCTCGACGAGCCGACCAACGATCTCGACATCGAGACGCTCGAACTGCTCGAACAACTGTTGCAGGACTACGACGGCACGCTGTTTCTGGTCAGCCACGACCGTACCTTTCTCGATAACGTGGTGACGCAGACCATCGCCTCGGAAGGCAATGGCAGATGGAAGGAATATGCCGGCGGCTATGCCGATTGGCTGCGCTGCCAGAGCGACAGGCGTACCGAAACGAAAGAAGCTGCCGGCGCATCCAGGCAAAGTCAAAAGCAGGCTGCGGCAATCGCAAAGAACAGCAAACTGTCCTGGAAGGAACAGCGCGAACTCGAAGCGCTGCCCGGCCGCATCGCTGCATTGGAGGCGGAACAGGGCACACTCAGCGCGCGCCTCGAAGACCCGGCAGTACATGCGGCCGGCGGTGATGGCCAGAAGATCGCCGCGCGGTTGGAAGCCATCGACAACGAGTTGATGACGCTGCTGGAACGCTGGGAAAGCCTGGAAGGCCGCACTGCCTAGCGATTTGAGGTCCGCAAGCGCGGGTTATTGAGGCGCCACGCCAAAAACGCTTGCATTTGAGAATTATTCTCATGTAAGATAAGAACTGTTCTCATCTACACGGATCCGATCCGATGAAAAACTCACCGATTCGCCGCGAAATACGGCCGCAGCCAAACCAGGCGCAAGGCAGGCATTCCGATGGGCCGATGCTGGAGAGTAATGCACTGTTCGCTGGCGGCAACGAAGTCGTCATCACCCATGGCGCCGAGCTTTATCGGCTGCGTTTGACCCGCCAGAACCGTTTGATCCTGACCAAGTAAGGGCCTACTATGTACGTGTGCATCTGCAACGCCGTCACTGAACGAGATATCGGTAGCGCGGTAGCTGAAGGCTGCGGCAGCCTGCGGGAACTGCGCGAGCAACTTGGGGTTGGCGCCTGTTGCGGGCGCTGCACGGGTTGCGCCCGCAAGGTTCTGAATGATTCTCTTCAGCCCCGACCCATCCACGCTGCCGCCATGATGCAGTTCGCAGCAGCCTGACACGGAGAAAAAAATGAAAGGCGACAAGAAGGTCATCCAGCTGTTGAACAAGTGTCTCGTCAATGAACTCACCGCGATCAACCAGTACTTCCTGCATGCGCGCATGTACAAGAACTGGGGCTTCGAGGCGCTCGGCAAGCACGAATACGAGGAGTCGATCGAGGAAATGCACCATGCCGACAAGCTGATCGAGCGCGTGCTTTTCCTTGAAGGGCTGCCCAACCTGCAGGCGCTGAACAAGCTCCTGATCGGCGAGACCGTGCCCGAATGCATCGCCGGCGACCTCAAGCTGGAACAGGGCGCCCACGCCGACACCAAGGCTGCCATCGCCTATTGCGAGTCGGTCAAGGATTATGTCTCGCGCGAAATTCTGGATGACATTCTCGAGGACACCGAGGAACACATCGACTATCTCGAAACCCAGTTGGAACTGATCGAAAAAGTCGGCCTGCAGAACTATCTGCAATCGGCGATGGGGGGCGCTTCCGGCTCCTGACCCCGCTGCGCCGGGGCGCATCCATCCGCCCCTTTTCATTCAGCCAGCCAGTCGCGGCCGGACGCGCGGCAAGCCAGCCAAAGACGTTTTTCACTCAACCTTTGGAGGTTTGCCATGCGTTTTCTTCGTTCGCTGTTTCTCGTTCTCGGTGCCGGCCTTTCGCTAACCGCCGCCGCCCTCGAATATCCCATCGGAACACCCCAAAACCTCGCCGGCATGGAAGTCGCCGCCGTCTATCTCCATGCCATCGACATGGAGCCGGACGGCCACATGAGGAAGGCCGCCGAGTCCGACATCCATCTCGAAGCCGATATCCATGCGCTCGGCAACAACGCCAATGGCATCCCGGAAGGTTTCTGGGTGCCTTACCTGTTCATCAAATATGAATTGTCCAAGATCGGTATGAACGAAGTCATCCAGGGCGAGATGATGCCGATGGTCGCCAGTGATGGCCCGCACTACGGCGACAACGTCAAGCTGAAGGGGCCGGGCAAGTACAAAGTCAAATTCATCATCTACCCGCCCAGCGCCAAGGAAAATACGCACGGCAACCATTTCGGCCGCCATACCGACCGTGCCACCGGCGTGCACCCCTGGTTCAAGCTGGTGGAAGCCGAATGGGAATTCGTCTACGCCGGCATCGGCAAGAAGGGCGGATACTGAGCATGCGCACGAAATTGATCGCCGTCCTCGTGGTGGCGGGCCTGGCCGCGCCGGTGATGGCCGACGACAATACGGCGCTGATGGCCGAATTGAGGCGGCTGGCCGACCGCGTCGAGGCGCTGGAAAAACAGAACAGGGAAATGGAAAAGGCGCTTGCCAGCGAGCGGCTTTCCGAAAATGAACCCGAGCTTGCCACGCGCGTCAAGGCCGTCGAAGTGGAGGTGGATGCCATCAAGGGGCCGGCCACCAAACTGGGCGAGGCGCTCGACGGCGTCAAGGTCGAGGGCAGCCTGACCGCTGTCGGTCAGAGCATCGGCGCGCATGGCACGGCAAGCGGCCAGGACGAATCGCGCTACAACTATCGCGGTGATGTGACCTTCAGCCTGCCGCTGGGTTCGATAGGCAACAACGAGGGCAAGTTCTTCACCCACTTCCGTCTCGGCCAGGGCAATGGCGTCGGGCTGCGGCCGACCTACACCAGCACGCCGAACACCACGGCCTTCGAGACCGCCGCCGGACCGGACGATTCCTTCGCCATCCTCGCCCAGGCCTGGTACCAGCTCAGGATGCCGCTGAATTACGGTGTCAGGAAAGAGGACGCACGCGAGCACCTGAGCTTCACTGTCGGCAAGATCGATCCTTTCGTCTTCTTCGACCAGAACAGCGCGGCCGACGACGAATCAACGAAGTTCCTGAACAACGTATTCGTGCATAACCCCCTGCTCGACTCGGGCGGCGATATCGGCGCGGACGCCCATGGCTTCCAGCCGGGCGCGCTCGCCAAGTATGAGAACAGCGCCCAAAAGGGCGGCGAATGGGCGCTGTCGCTCGGCGCCTTCGTCCCTGATACGGGGGCCAATTTCTCCGGTTCGACCCGCGCCTCGCTCGTCATCGGGCAAGCGGAAATGAATACGCGCCTCAACTTCCTGCCCGGCACCTGGCGCGCCTATGCCTGGACCAACAGCCGGGCGAGAAATTATGATGGCATACAGCGGCGCAATACCGGATGGGGCATTTCCGCCGACCAGAAAGTGCTCGACGATCTGACGCTGTTCGGCCGCTATGGCCATCACACCGCGGGCCATGTGCTGTTCGACCGTGCCATCACCGCAGGCGCGGAACTGGAAGGCACACGCTGGGGCCGCTCGGCCGATTCCATCGGACTGGCCTTCGGCAAGCTGCGCACCAGCAATGATTTCCGCCGCGATTCGCTCACGGCGGACGCGGATGGCGACAGCGTGGCGGATTATGGTTACGCCGCGAACGGCAGCGAGAAGCAGACCGAGGTTTACTACCGCTTCAAGCTCAACGATGCAATTGAGTTAACGCCGAATTTGCAATGGATTCGTGATCCCGGCGGTAACAACAGTGCGGATGCGATCCGCGTCAGCGGCGTGCGCGCCAAGGTTGAGTTCTAGAAATGTCCCGCCACGCTCGCAAAATCGGCTCACTGCCTGCCACGGCGGGGTGCATGCGCTCCTGGGGCGGCCCGTCGAGGGCATGGGGCCGCTTGTTGCCCCATCTGCTGTTCGTCGCCCTGCTCTGGTTCGGTCTCGGCTGGGCGACGGACAGCCATGCCCAGGCCAGCGAGTTGCCGACTTTTCACGTCGTTGCCAAGGGCGGTCGGCTGTCGCCCGAGCGCATCGAAGTCCCCGCCGGCAAGCGCATTAAACTCATCATCCAGAACGAAGGGCCCGGACCGATCGAGTTCGAGAATCTCGACATGCGGGTCGAGAAAGTGCTCGCTCCCGGCGGCACTTCCTTCGTTGTCATACCACCGCTGAAGCCCGGCACCTACACATTCATCGACGAGTTCCATCGGGGAACCGGCTCAATGCAACTCATTGCGAGGTAGATCCAGTATGCTTAATACTCTTGTCATTGTCTGGCGCGAAAGCCTCGAAGCCATGCTGGTGATCGGTGTGCTGCTGGCCTGGATTGCACGGCAGCCGGAACCCGTTCTCCTGAGACGCGGGCTGTGGGCAGGCGCGACCTGCGGCGTGGCGCTGGCGCTCGGCCTCGGCTTCGCCACCTTCGCCGTCCAGAGCCAGTTCGCCGGCGAGGCGCTGGAGCGTTTCCAACTGGCGATGGTGCTGGTCGCCGCCGGCCTGATCCTGCAGATGGTGCTGTGGATGCACCGTCACGGCCGCCACATGAAGCGCGAACTTGAAGAACAGGCCGCCGTCAGTTCCGGGGCCGTCGGCATCGCCGCCATCACCTCGCTGGCCGTGGCACGCGAGGGCGCCGAAACCGTGGTGTTCCTCTACGGCCTCGGCCTGGAAAACGCCGGCGGCACGCTGGCCGGATTGCTTGGCGCGGCCCTCGCCGGCTTCCTGCTGGCAGCGGCCACGAGTTGGCTGGTCGCCCGCGGCGCACGCTATCTCAACTTCCGCACCGTGTTCCGCGTCAGCGAAATCCTGCTGCTGCTGATCGCCAATGCGCTGCTCGCCAACGGCATCGACCGCATGATCGCCATGGAATGGCTGCCGCCGCTGCTCGATCCGGTCTGGGATGCCTCGTCCCTGCTCGGCGACGGCCAGGGCCTGGGTCGCTTCCTCGCCGATTTCGTCGGCTACCGGGCACGACCGGCCGGCATGCTGCTGCTGGCCAGCCTGGCATTCTGGAGCTTTGCCCTGTGGCGCCTCGGCCGCAGTTCAACCGAGGCCCGCTGATTCAATGGAAAATGCCGTGGAAAATACACACAGTCTCAAATTCGTTCCCCCGATTCGTCACCATGGCCGCAATCGCCTGGCCCGGCTGGGTGACTGGATGGGGCACAATCGACGCATCCTCCTCGCCATCCAATGGGTGATCGTGATTTTCTACGTGGTGCTGGTGGCGCTGCCGGCTTCTCTACCGCTGCCCCAGCCGGAATCGCGACTGTTCTCAGGCGAGGTCGGCACCGCCGCTTCCATCGATCCGAGCCAGTCTCCGACTTCGGGCGCGCCGGTCCTGCAAGAGAAGGCGCCGACCCTGGTTCCATGGCACGACAAGCTCGTGCTCTTCGCCCAATTCGCCTTCTGGGGCATCTGGTGGCCCTTCGTCATCGCGTCGATGCTGCTCATGGGCCGCGTCTGGTGCGGCGTGCTATGCCCCGAGGGTGCGCTGACCGAGTTTGCCAGCAGGCATGGTCGCGGCGGACGTATTCCGCGCTGGGTGCGCTGGAGCGGCTGGCCCGTGGCCGCTTTCGCGATGACGACGGTCTATGGCCAGCTCGTCAGCGTCTATGAATATCCCAAAGCGGTACTGGTGATTCTCGGCGGCTCCACCGTGGCGGCGGTGGCCGTGGGCTATCTATATGGCCGCGGCAAGCGGGTCTGGTGCCGCTACCTGTGCCCCGTCTCCGGCGTCTTCGCGCTGCTGGCGCGTCTGGCACCCGTTCATTTTCGCGTCGATCGCGAGCGCTGGAACGCCCACCCGGCGCGTACTGCCGCCGTCGATTGCGCACCGCTGCTCGACGTCAAGCATCTCCAGGGCGCCTCCCAATGTCACGCCTGCGGCCGTTGCAGCGGCCATCACGACGCGGTTGCGCTGGAAGCACGCTCCCCCAACGCCGAAATTCTCGCCGCCAAGCCGGCCACGCCCGAGGCACTGTTGCTGATCTTCGGCACCCTTGGCGTGGCCATCGGCGCTTTCCAATGGACCGTCAGCCCCTGGTTCGTGCAACTCAAGCAGGCTGCCGCCGCGTGGCTGATCGAACGGGACATGCTCTGGCCCCTCGACGACAGCGCTCCGTGGTGGCTGTTGACTCATTACCCCGAGGCTGGCGATGTGTTTACCTGGCTCGACGGCACCGCCATCCTCGCTTACATCGGCGCGGTCACCCTGGCGCTGGGCGGTGGCATCTGGCTTCTGGTCGTGCTCGCAGCGTGGCTGGCGCGCCGCGACTGGCGCTCCCTTGCACTGGGCCTGACGCCGTTGGCTGGCATCGGCCTTTTCCTCGGCCTGTCGATGATGACCGTCACCCACCTGCGGGCAGAAGGTGTGCCGCTGGGCTGGGTGGGCATGACGCGGGACATGCTGCTGCTGGCGGGTGTCGCCTGGAGCGCGTGGCTCGGTGTTCGCCTCGCCGCTGCCGGCAAGACCGGCGCCACGCGTCGGGCGCTGGGGGCAGCAGTCTATCTAGCCGCCGTGGCCGCCATCGCCGCTACATGGATCCTGATTTTCCACGTCTGGTAAGGATGTGGCGATGCTGGCAACGCCTTCCCATTGGCATTCCCATTCCAACGCCGGACTCTTCTCCGTCGTCGCCCTGCATCTTTGCGCGCTCTGGCTGCTGGCACGCTCTGGCGTATTAGTGCCGTCGCAGCCGCACACCGTGCTCACCGTCAGCCTGCTCGCGAAATCGGCGGCAGTCGAGCCCGAATCCGAAAGGACGCCACCCCCGCCCCGGCCGGCTCAAAGACGCTCCCCGCCTGCACCGCAATCGGCTCCGCTGTCCTTCGTGACGGAAGTCCCCGCCGAGTCGGCACCAGTACCGGCAGCGACGGCACCTGCCCCAGCAGCGGCCTCTACAGCTACGGCCATGGCTCCTGACTCCGCACCGCCCGCGCCCAGCGCGCCGCGCTTCGACGCCGACTATCTGCAAAACCCGGCTCCTGCTTATCCATCCCTGTCGCGGCGCTTGGGCGAGGAGGGCAAGGTCGTACTGCGGGTGTTCGTCGATCCGAGCGGCCGCCCAAGCCAGGTCGAGATCAAGACCAGCAGCGCTTCAGAGCGCCTCGACCAGGCGGCGCAGGACGCCGTCCGGCGTTGGAAGTTCACCCCCGCCCGGCGCGGCGACGAAGCCGTCGCCGCCTGGGTATTGGTCCCCATTGTTTTTAATTTGCGAGGTTGATATGGATAACCCGATGGGCTTTGCCCACTTTTTGAGCAACGCCGACGGCGTCGCCCGCCTTGTCCTCGGACTGCTGCTGATCGCCTCGATCGGCACCTGGTACCTGATCGTCACGAAGGGAATCCAGGTCGTTCGCATGCATCGGAAGAGCGATGCCTTCCTCACCGCGTTCTGGGACGCGTCCGACCTCGAAGCGGTGGCCACGCGCATCCGCGAAAGCGGCACCACCGAACCTTTCTCGCACCTCCTGCACCACGGCTTCACCGCCATCGAGCAGCACAACCGGCAGAAGGACGGCACGGCGCGCCTGATCCATGCCGGCGCACCGGACGATCTGTTGACCCGCGCCCTCAAGCGCGCCATCGACGAAGATCGCAGCCATCTCGAATTCGGCCAGACCTTCCTCGCCACCGTCGCGTCGGCCGCGCCGTTCGTCGGCCTGTTCGGCACCGTGTGGGGCATCTACCACGCGCTGCTGGCCATTGGCCTGTCCGGCCAAGGCACACTCGACAAGGTCGCCGGTCCGGTCGGCGAAGCGCTGATCATGACCGCGATCGGCCTGGCCGTGGCCATCCCGGCCGCCGTCGCCTACAACGCCTTCGCCCGCGCCAACCGCAACACGCTGTCGCGGCTCAATTCGTTCGCCTACGACGTGCTCGTCTTCCTCGCCACCGGCATCAAGAGCTCACCGATGCTCACCGACGCGCGCGCCACCAGCGAACGGGTGATCGCCCTGGCGCGCGCGCAAGGGCTGGCCGCCGATGTTCCCGCGGGCGCCCACCCCGGCCTCACGCTGCGCTAAGGAGCACGAACATGGCCTTCGCCAGTCTCGACGCCGCGGACGACAACGAGCCGCTGGCCGATATCAACATGGTGCCGCTGATCGACGTGATGCTGGTGCTGCTCATCATCTTCATGGTCACGGCGCCGCTGCTGACGCATGCCGTGAAGATAGACCTGCCACAGGCCAGCAGCCAGCCCAACCAGACCAAACCCGACAAAATAGAACTGGCGATTGATGCGGCCGGCGTGCTGTTCTGGAATGGCGGCCCCCTCCCGCGCGCCGAGCTCAACGCCCGCCTGGCACAGGCTGCGCAACAACAGCCGAAGCCCGAACTGCATCTGCGTGCCGACAGGACCACGCAATACCAGACCATCGCCGAAGTCATGTCCGCCGCCGCACGAGTAGGCGTCACCAAGATCGGATTCGTCACCGAACCGGATACGCGATGACATTTCACCCATAGGACGCAGTTTGTCCATTCGCAACCCGCCAGCCAGTCGCACGCCTTGCGTCAAGCCAGCCAATTCATTCAACGCAAGGAGCATTTAATGAAACGCACCACCGGCAGCTTCCAGCAACATGGCAACACCAAGCGCATGACAAAAACAAAACTGGCCCTGGCTTTGGCGCTGGCGCTGGGTGCTTCGACTCAGGCAATCGCCACCGAGATCGAGTTACCCCGCATCGACGTGATCGGCGAAGGCGAGCAGTCCGTCGCCAGGCAACCTGGATCGGTCGCAATCATCGACAAGGAAGCGTTGGCGCTTGCGCAGCCGGTGTCGACCCAGGATGCGCTCAAATCGGTTCCCGGCATCGTGATCCGCGAGGAAGAGGGCTACGGCTTCATCCCCAACATCGGAATGCGCGGCTTGAATCCCAACCGCAGTCAAAAGGTGTTGGTGCTTGAAGACGGAGTGCCAATCGCGCCAGGGCTTTTCCTCGCCAACGAATCCTATTACAGCCCGCGCATCGAACGCATGCAGAGCATCGAGGTGCTCAAAGGCGCGGCCGGCTTGCGCTACGGACCGACGACGATCGGCGGCGTGATTAACTACAAGACCAAGAATCCCGAAGAAGGCGTCAAAGTGACCGCCAGGGCCGGCTCCCACGGCTATCAGTTGCTGGGCCTCGATGCGGGCGGCACCGCATTGTCGGGCGAGGCGATCGGCGGCATCAGCCTGGTGACCGCGCAGGGCGACGGCTTCCGCCACAACGGCTTCGACATGACCGATGCGGTAGTCAAAGGCGGCATGGCGCTGGGTGACAAGCAATGGCTCAGCGCCAAGTTCACCTACTACGACAACGAGGTCAATACTTCCTATGTCGGCTTGCGTCCCAATGAATTCCAGAACGACCCGACCAAGAACCCGGCCCCGAACGATTGGTTCCTGACCGACCGCACCTCGTTCGATCTCAACCATGAGCTCGAAATCGGCGACTCGATGAAACTCAATACCTTGCTGTACTGGAGCGAGTTGACGCGCGATTACTGGCGTCGGGAGGTGCAGTCTCGCAGCGCCGATGGCACGACCTTCGTTCCCTGTGACGGTGGCGCCTACTGCATGAACGGCAACAATCGCACCTTCGAGATGATGGGCCTGGACAGCCGCCTGCACATCGCCTACGACGGCTTTGGCATCAAGAACGAAGCGGAAATTGGTATTCGCCTGCACAGCGACAAGCTGGACAACACCAAGATTCGCTCGAAGACAGATCCCAACGCGCGCTCCGGCGACCTGACCAGCGACGATACCCAGAAGGCGAACGGCATCGCCTTTTACGGTCAAAACCGCTTCCTCGTCAACGAGCGCATCGCGATCACGCCCGGCCTGCGCATCGAAACCTACGACCAGGAGCGCAAGAGTGAGTTGACCGGACTAGACGGCAAATCGGACAACACGGAAGTGATGCCGGGCATCGGCGCGACCTGGCAGGTTGCACCGCAGGCGCAACTCTTCGCCGGTATGTTCAAGGGCTTCTCGCCGGCGATGGTCGCCACCGCGATCAGCGCTGCCGGCGTCGACGAGAATCTGGATGCCGAGCGCTCGACCAACTTCGAAATCGGGGTGCGCGGCGCGGTTGATCGCCTGAGCTACGAGGCCACCGCCTTCCACATGGATTTCGACAATCAGATCATTCCGCAATCCGAATCGGGCGGCGTCGGCGCAACCGTCACCAACGCCGGCAAAACCCTGAACCAGGGCCTCGAAGGCGCGATCGGCTACGACCTCGGCGCGGGCTGGGGGGTGGATACCAATGCCACCTGGGTGCCGACCGCCAAATTCAACAGCACCAAAATGGTCGCCGGCATCGACCGCAATGGCAATCGCCTGCCCTACGCGCCGAAACTCACCTCGAATCTGGCGCTGAAGCATACGGCCGGCGGACTCAAGAGCAGTCTGGGCATCTATCACGTCTCCAGCCAGTTCGTCGACCCGGAAAACACCGAAGCCGAAAGCGCCGACGGACGTCGCGGCAAAATTCCGGCTTACACGACCGTGAACCTGAACGCGCATTACGCAGTGAACAAGCAGTTAAGCGTTTTCGGCACCGTGCGCAATCTGCTGGACAAGAAATGCATCGCCAGCCGCAACCCGGATGGCATTTTCCCCGGCGCCGAGCGCAACTTCGAGGCGGGCATGAGCTACAAGTTCTGACTTTTGTATCGCCATTGGCGCGAGCAGGACGTTTGCCGGCATGTTGTGCTTGCCTGCGATCACCTGATCCGCGGTTCGGCGCCTGAATAATGTGCGGCGTTGGCGAAAAATATGGAAATGGTGTAAGCAGGCACAACCCGCCGGCAGTCGTCCGACTTTGACATTTGTCATGGAAGGCGTAGCCGGCGGGAGTATCCTTGAAACGCAAATCCGCACCGCAACGCATTCGCGATCGAAAACACTTCACTCGCCAGGAGCTCACCATGACAAGCAAGAAGCAAAACAAAGTCGCAAAAATCGACATCGGCCTATCCGAAAATGACCGCCTGAAAATCGCGCAAGGGCTATCGGGACTGTTGGCCGACAGCTATACGCTGTATCTGATGACCCACAATTTTCATTGGAATGTTACGGGACCCATGTTCAACACCCTGCACCTGATGTTCATGGATCAATACACCGAGCAGTGGAATGCACTCGACCTGATCGCCGAGCGTATCCGCGCGCTAGGCCACCCGGCCCCGGGTACTTACAAGGAATTCGTCAAGCTGGCGAGCGTCAAGGAAATCGAGGGCGTACCCAGCGCGCTGGACATGGTGCGCCTCCTTGTCGCCGCGCAGGAGGCCACGGCACGCACGGCGCGCAAACTTTTCCCGCTGGTGGACAAGGCAAGCGACCAGCCCACTGCCGACCTGCTGACGCAACGCATCGAGGTGCATGAAAAGACCGCCTGGATGTTGCGCAGCCTGCTGGAAGACTGATCTTGCTGACAAGGGAATGACAGTGACGGGCTAGAACTTCTCGTTCTCGCGCAATAGCCGCCACTGCCCCACCGGCAGATCCCCGAGCGGAATGCGGCCGATGCGCACGCGCTTCAAGCCATTCACGCGCAGGCCAACCAGTTCGCACATGCGGCGGATCTGGCGCTT
Source organism: Georgfuchsia toluolica (assembly GCF_907163265.1). Taxonomy (NCBI): domain Bacteria; kingdom Pseudomonadati; phylum Pseudomonadota; class Betaproteobacteria; order Nitrosomonadales; family Sterolibacteriaceae; genus Georgfuchsia; species Georgfuchsia toluolica. The sequence goes on along the minus strand of NZ_CAJQUM010000001.1, from coordinate 3,373,095 downwards.
CTTGCCTTCGCGCAGCACGAAACGCAATTGATCCTCGTTGGCCCAGGACACCTTGGCCGGGCGCAATGGCTTGCCGTCAAGACTGAGGCCGTGGTTGAGCAGCTTCAGGCCCTGCGCGCTGAGCGTCCCTGCAACGCGCACCAGATATTCCTTTTCGATCTCCGATTCGTCGCCGATCAACAGGCGCGCGATGCGCCCGTCCTGCGTCAGCACCAGCAGGCCGGTGGAGTCGATATCCAAACGTCCTGCAGGCGCCAGGCCGCGCATGAAGGCAGGATGAAAGCGCTGCTTGTCATCCGGCACCTGCGAGGTAGCCGAAATCAGGGCCGCAGCCGGTGTGTAGCCGTCCTCCGCCTGTCCCGACACGTAGCCCATCGGCTTGTGCAGCAAAATGGTCACCCGCTTCGCCTGCTGCGCGCGCGCTCCAGTGTCCAGCGTGATCACCGCATCCGGTGCGGCACGCGTACCGAGCGTGGTGATCCGTTCGCCATCGACGAAGACCAGACCTTGCTCGATATAGCCGTCGGCTTCGCGCCGCGAGCACAGGCCGCGCTCGGCCATGAGCTTGGAAACTCGTACGCCCTCAGGTGGGGCGGCGGCTGTTGTGCCTGCGGCGGCCGGTTTTCCTGCGGCGGCAGGAACGCGTCGAAATTTGCTCATGTGGCATTTTACGGCAGCGTGGGGCATGTTACTGTTGTCGCATGCTCAGCTACCGCCACTCCTTTCACGCCGGCAACCACGCCGACCTGCTCAAGCACTTCGTACTGGTCCAGCTTCTGCGTTACTTCAACCAGAAGGACAAGCCCTACTGGTACATCGATACGCATGCCGGCGCCGGCTGCTATCAACTCGATTCGGTGCACGCCAAAAAGAACGCCGAGTTCGAGACGGGCATCACGCGGCTCTGGCCGAACAACGATCAGCAGTGCAATCTGTCGCCAGAGATCGCCGATTATGTCAAACAGGTGCGCACGTTCAACAGCAACAATAAATTGCGCCTCTACCCCGGTTCACCGCTGATTGCCTTGCAATTGATGCGGCCGGACGACCGCTTGCGGCTGTTCGAACTGCACAGCACCGATTACCGTTTGTTGTGCGGCAACTTCAAGGAGGCCGGCCGCCGCGCCGCGATCACGCATGGCGACGGCTTCGCCGAGATCAAGTCGGTGCTGCCGCCGCCGCCGCGGCGCGGCCTGATGCTAATCGACCCCTCGTATGAAGACAAGCGCGATTATCTGCGCGTCGTGGCGACAATGAAGGAAGCATTAAGCCGCTTCCCTGGCGGAACCTATGCCATCTGGTATCCGCTGCTGCAACGCGGCGATGCGCGCCAGTTGCCGGAAAAGTTGAAAAAACTCGCGCCGGACTGGCTCAACGTCTCACTCATGGTTCGCGCCCCGCAGGCTGATGGCTTCGGCATGCACGGCAGCGGCCTGTTCATCGTCAATCCGCCGTGGACACTGAAAAAAATTCTGCAAAGTACGATGCCGCTGCTGACGAAAGCACTGGCGCAGGACGACAGTGCTGCGTTCAAACTCGAAACTTCCTGATACGTCATTACCGCGCAGGCAGGAACCCAGAGACGTTCGTCGATAGCCAAAGACACTGGATCCCCGCCTGCGCGGGAATGACGTTGCCAGTGTTCTACGTACTCTGCTCCAGCGCCGCCCACAGGCACTTGCCCTTCGATTCCTTGTCGATCTCCTGCAGCACCCGCGCGTGATCGGCCAGTTCCTCGGCTGAAGCGCGCAGCACCTGCATGGGCGGGCGATCCTGCCCCGCAGCACCGAACGTGCCGCTCTCCGGCAACTCCAGTTCCATCATCAGGCTGTCCTGACCGCGCGTCATTGCCAGATACACCTCGGCCAGCAGTTCCGCATCGAGCAGGGCGCCATGCAACTGACGACCGGAGTTGTCGACGCCGAACTCGTTGCACAGCGCATCGAGCGAATTCTTCTTGCCCGGCCGCAGATCGCGCGCCATGCGCAAGGTGTCGATAATTTCCGCGCACAGCTCCTTAACCGGCTCGCGATCGAGCAGGCTGAACTCGTGGTTGAGAAAGCCGACATCGAATGACGCGTTATGGATGATCAATTCCGCGCCTTCAATGAAATCGCACAGCTCGTCGGCAATGTCGGCGAACAGGGGTTTGTCGGCGAGGAACTCGCTGGTCAGGCCGTGCACCGCCTGGGCGCCGGCTTCGATATCGCGTTGCGGATTGATGTAGCGGTGGAAGTGCCGGCCGGTCAGCCTGCGACCGCGCATTTCAACGCAGGCCACTTCGATGATGCGGTCGCCGAGTTGGTGTTCGAGGCCGGTGGTTTCCGTGTCGAGAAAAATCTTTCTGGTCATCCTTTGCCTCTTGCCTGTTCCACGCCACGCCTTGCCAGTGCATCGACACGCTCGTTTTCGACATGCCCGGCATGTCCCCTGACCCAATGCCATTCGATTACGTGACGTGCGGCCTCAGAGTCAAGGGCCTGCCACAGATCGACATTTTTCACTGGCTGTTTGGCGGCGGTTTTCCAGCCGCGCCGCTTCCAGCCGTGAATCCATTCGCTGATACCCTTCTGCACATACTGCGAATCGGTGTGCACGCGCGCCGCCACCGGCCGTTTCAGGGCACGCAAGGCCTCGATCACCGCCGTGAGTTCCATGCGATTGTTGGTGGTGTTGGGCGCCCCGCCGAAGAGTTCCTTCTCCGTCGCGCCCATGCGCAAAATCGCGCCCCAGCCACCGGGGCCGGGATTGCCGCTGCATGCGCCATCGGTAAAAATTTCCACTGTTTCCGCTGCCTGGTTTTCTGCCACTTATTGTTTTCCTGTCTTCAACGTGAAAAAGCGGAAACAGCGTTCATAGTGATATCGAGCGTAGCGAGCTGGCTGATAACCCCGCCCTGGGGCGGGGATGGGGTGGGGGGCGTTCAATTTGCCTTTACGCATTTTCATCCTCCGACGTGGTGCTGGCGAACATGCGCGTTTGCGTTATCTGTTGCGTCACGGCCGCCGTCGCCTTGGCGCGCGCACGGCGGTCGGCCCACGTCGGCATGATCAGGCGCATGCCTTGCACGCGCTTGATGGCCTGGATCACATACACGGCGCCGGTGAATGGCCACCAGCGGTCACCGGCATATTCGATGAATTCCCAGCGCCGCAACCATTTTTCGTGGCGCAAGGGTGGCGCATAGCAGCCGAAAACGCCGGCCCGCGTCTCGAACCCAAGCAGCGCGAACCAGTCGCGCAAACGCGGCACGCTGATGTAGCGGCCATTCCACGGCATGGCATTCCGCGCCGCGCCGAAATGGCGGCGCATGCCCCACAGGCTGTAGGGGTTGAAGCCGGTGATGACCACCTGGCCTTCGGGCACCAGGACGCGTTCGACTTCGCGCAATATCTGGTGCGGATTGCTGTCAAATTCCAATATATGCGGCAGCAGGATCAGGTCGACGCTTTGCGCCGAAAATGGAAGATGGTGGATATCGGTGTAGACTTCGCAGGGCGGTTCCGGTTCGATAATACTGTCGCAGCGGAAGCGAAAAGGCATGCGGTTGTTGCGCAGATAATCGTGGCGCAGCATGCCGATCTGCACCGCGTTGAAGCCGAACACATCGGCCAGCAGCATATCGTGTTTGACCATCTCCCAATTGAGGACATATTGTCCCTGCGGAGTGGCCAGCCAGTCTTCAAATATCGTCGTGGTCATGACGACAAGGATAAGGCGTTATGGAAATACTCGGGCTGCGCGCCTTTGCCGACAACTACATCTGGCTGCTGCGCCACAAGGGCAATGCCGTTGCGGTCGATCCCGGTGATGCCGCGCCGGTGCTTGAACATCTGCGTGTCAGCGGCGACCGGCTGTGCGCCGTCCTGATCACACACCATCATCGCGATCACATTGGCGGCTTGAGCGAACTCGCCGAACGCTTCAACATACCCGCGTTCGGCCCCGGAAACGAAGACATTCCCGGCCTCACCCGCATCGTGCAAGGCGGTGAAACTATCGAGGTTCCGGGAATCGGCGTGCATTTTGATGTGCTGGATGTCGGCGGCCATACGCGGGGGCACATTGCCTATTATCGCCCAAAGGTTTTGTTCTGCGGCGACGCACTCTTCGTGCTCGGCTGCGGGCGTCTGTTCGAGGGCACGCCGGTGCAAATGTCACAATCGCTCACACGCATTGCGGCATTGCCGCGCGAGACGCAGGTATATTGCGCCCATGAATATGCGAAGAACAACCTGCCCTTTGCGCTCGCCGTCGAACCCGGCAGTGCCACGCTGCAGAACCGCGCCGAGTTGCTGCGGCGATCGATTGCCGCCGGCGAGCCTACCGTGCCCATGCTGCTCGGCGACGAACTCGATACCAATCCATTCCTGCGCTGCGAAATCCCCGAAGTGAAAGAAGCCGCGCGAAACTTTTGCGGCCATGCGCTGAACCATGAGATCAATACGCCGGTTGAGGTCTTTGCCGCGCTGCGCGAGTGGCGTAACCAACTGTGAAACCAAATTGACGCTCACTACGCCTTTCACTACCATCGCGGCCATGCACGGCAGACTTCCCCGGTTATTTGCGCACCTCGGCGCCGCCTTCCTGATTTCCATTGTCATTACCGCAACAGCGGGTGCCCAGACGCTGGTCGAAGATCCGCTGAAACTAAATCCGCAGATCACCACAGCGATCACCCCCGCAAATAGCGACGTCAAGCAGATCGAAGACGATGCGCCGAAGATCGCCACCATCGACCTCACCGTTCCCGCCGACGACCTGTGGCAACGCATGCGTAACGGCTTTTCCATGCCCAACCTCAACAGCCCGCTGGTGGCTGACCGCCAGGCCTGGTATCTGAACCGACCCGACATGTTGAAGACGATGCTGCAACGCAGCCGGCGTTATCTCTACTTCATCGTCGGCGAACTCGAAAAGCGCGGCATGCCCACCGAACTGGCGCTGTTGCCGATGGTGGAGAGCTCCTACAATCCGCGCGCCTACTCGTCGGCACGTGCGCTCGGCATCTGGCAATTCATTCCCTCGACCGGAAAAAACTACGGCCTTGAACAGAACTGGTATTTCGACGAGCGACGCGACATCATCGCCTCCACCAACGCCGCGCTCGACTACCTGCAATACATCTACGAATTGCATGGCGACTGGCATCTGGCGCTGGCCTCGTACAACTGGGGTGAAGGCGCCGTCGGACGCGCGGTGGCGAAGAACAAGGCACGCGGGCTGCCCACCGATTACGTCAATCTGGCCATGCCCGGCGAGACGCGCTATTACGTACCAAAGCTGCAGGCGTTGAAAAATATCATCGCCGACCCGAAACTGTTCGGCATCAGTATCGACCCGATTTCGAACCAGCCCTACTTCGGCACGGTGGTCAAACCCGCGACCATGGATGTCGCCACGGCAGCGCAGCTCGCCGAAATCCCGCTCACCGAGTTCATTGCGCTCAACCCGGCCTACAGCCACCCCATCATGCCCGGCAGCAATGACTCGCCGCTGGTACTGCCGGTAGACAAGGTCGCGGTATTCCAGGCCAACCTGGAACAGCATGAAAGCGAAGACAAACCGCTCTCCCTGTGGAAAACCTACAAGCTCAAGAAAGGTGAAAAACTCGACAAGGTGGCGGCAAGGAGCGGCATCACTCTGGCGCGTCTCAAACAACTGAATGGCATTACCCGCCGCACCAGGGTGGGGGCCGGCTTCAACATCCTGATTCCGAATTCCAGCGCTGTCGGCAGCAGCAGCATTGCCCATCTGCTCGCCAGCCTGCCGCAGACGCCGGCCGATCCGCCAAGGGCGGCAAAGAAGCGCGGCAAGCACAAAGCCGCAACCGCGAAAGCGCGCAAACCTGTCAGCGGCAAACGGCCGGTGAAGCCGATTCCAAGAAAGAAAAAAATCAAAGGCAAATAGCCAAAGAGGACACAGAGTTCACAGAGAAAGACAAGGAAAAAGCCTTCAAAGTCCAGTGCCGAATGTTAAAAGCAGCCGAGTCACAATTTCCTGGATATTTTTGTATTTTTGGTCCTCTCTGTGTCCTCTGTGACTAAAAAACTTTTGGGTTTACCCGTACAAATGACAATGCACGACGCGCGTCGGCGAGAGCGTCGTCGCTGCCGGATATGCTGATCTGCATACCTCCATCGCCTGCGGGCAGCGCGGATGGAAATGACAGCCGGATGGCGGCTTGGCCGGCGAGGGAATATCGCCCGGCGCTACAGGCACCTGCTTGTCGCCTTCACGCTCCATCGTAATGCGCGGCACGGCGACGATCAGCGCCTGCGTATAGGGGTGCTTCGGCGCGCGCAGCACCTCGTCGGTGGTGCCGCGTTCGACAATCCGGCCGAGATACATCACCGCCACTTCCTGCGCCAGATAATCGACCACTGCAATGTTGTGCGTGATGAACAAATACGCCAGCCCCAGCGTCGCCTGCAATTCCTTCAACAGATTGAGTATCTGCGCCTGCACCGAAACGTCGAGCGCGCTGGTCGGTTCGTCGCAAATCAGCAGTTGCGGATTCACCGCGAGGGCGCGCGCAATCGCGATACGCTGGCGCTGTCCGCCGGAAAATTCGTGCGGATAGCGATCCGCCATCTCGGGCGCGAGTCCCACCTGTTGCAGCAGTTCGCCGACACGCTGCTCATGGTTGTCCTGTTTCTGCAACGCCCGCATGCCCTCGGCGACAATGGCGCCGACGCGCATGCGCGGATTGAGCGAGGCAAACGGATCCTGAAATACCATTTGCATTGCGGCGCGTAGTGGCCGCAACTGCCTTGCTGTCAACTGCGTCAACTCCGTACCGGACAACTTCACCGAACCTTCGTCCGCCTTGATGAGCTGGAGAATGGCCTTGCCGGCGGTGGTCTTGCCGCAACCGGACTCGCCCACCAGCGCCAGCGTTTTGCCCGGTGCCAGGCGCAGCGACACACCATCGACGGCGCGCACATGGCCCGCCACGCGTTGCAGCACGCCCTTTCGAATCGGGAAATGCACCTTGAGGCCGGTAACATCGAGCAATGCCTCCTGCGCATCGACAAGCTCAGCACGAACGGCTGAAACATCCTGCGTGGCATGCTCCCGCAGTTCGCCCCGCACCGGAAAATAGCAGCGCACGTAGCGGCCTTCGCCCAGCGGCGCGAGCGGCGGTTCCCGGCCGCGGCACAGTTCCTTCACATAATCGCAGCGATCGGCGAAACGGCAGCCGCTGAAAACGGATTCCAATGGCGGCACGCGGCCGGGAATCGTCGCCAGCGGCCCGCCGCGCGCATTGGCATCCGGCACCGCCGCGAACAGCGCGCGCGAATAGGGATGCGCAGGACTGGAAAAGAATTTCTCACGACTCGCCACTTCCACCAGCTGGCCGGCATACATCACGCCGATGCGATCGGCCACGCGCGAAACGACACCGAGGTCGTGGGTGATCAGCAGCAGGCCCATGCCGCCGCTGTTGCCGCTGCGGCGCTGCAACGAAGCCAGCAGGTCCAGTACCTGCGCCTGGATGGTGACATCGAGCGCCGTGGTCGGCTCGTCGGCGATCAACAGGCGCGGCTCTCCGGCCAATACCATCGCAATCATGGCGCGCTGCTTCATGCCGCCGGAGAGCTGGAACGGATATTCATCATGGCGCCGCGCCGCGTCGGGTATTCCTACCGCATCGAGCAGCTCGATGGCGCGTTTCTTCGCGGCGGCGCCGCGCAAATCGCGATGCACGGCGAGCGACTCGCCGATCTGGTAGCCGATGGTCAGAACCGGGTTGAGGCTGGTCCCCGGCTCCTGGAAGATCATGCCCATAGCGCCGCCGCGCAGGCGGCGCATAGCGGTCTCATCAAGCCGGGTGAGTTCCCTGCCCTCGAATTCGATACTGCCGCGTTCGATGCTCGCCACGTTGGGCAGCAGGCCCATCAGGGCCAGTGCGGTCATCGACTTGCCGCAGCCCGATTCACCAAGCAGCGCAAAGGTCTCGCCGGCCGCGATATCGAAAGAAACGCCATCGACCGGACGGCCTCGTCCCAGTTTTACCGAGAGATTGCGTACTGAAAGCATGGATTCAGGTTTCAAGGTTCAAGGGGGCAAGGGGCAAGGGGCAAGGGGCAAGGGGCAAGGGGCAAGGTTAACTTGTATCTTGCAACTTGCACCTTGAACCTCAGATATTTTTAGGATCGAACGCATCGCGCACCGCATCCGCAAACAGATTCGCCGCCAGCACCAGCGCAAACATGAAAGAGAAGGCTGCGGCCAGCGACCACCACACCATCGGTTCGCGCGCCAGTTCCATGCGCGCGGCATCGATCATGGTGCCGAAGCTGATGGTGGAGGGATCGACGCCGACGCCGACATAGGACAGCACCGCCTCGGCCAGCACCAGGCGCGAGAAATCCATCACCATGGTGATGAGCACGATATGCGCCAGGTTGGGCAGGATGTGGCGCAGCATCACGGTCAGGCGCGATATCCCAAACGCCTGCGCAGCCTGGACGTATTCCAGCTCGCGCAGCTTCAATGTCTCGCCGCGCAGCAGGCGACACAGCCCGGTCCAGCTGGTGACGCCCATGATGATGCAGAGCGCCAGCAGGCGCGCATCGGCGCGTTCCGCCGCCGAGGAAAACCAGCCCGGATGCGTATCGATGAAAACCTGCATCATCAATATCGCGGCCGCAATGAGCAGCACATCGGGAATCGAATTCAACGTGGTGTAGAGATACTGGATCGCATCGTCGACCCAGCCGCCGACGTAACCGGCGAGGATGCCGAGCAGCACCGCCGCCGGCAGCATGATGAGCGTGGTCAGCGTACCGAGCAGGAGGCCGGTGCGAATGCTCTTCAGCGAAAGGTAAAGCACGTCCTGCCCCACCTTGTCGGTACCGAGCACGTGATAGCCGCCTGCCAGTTCGGCCACGATGCCGCCGCAGAGCGCCACTGCCAGCAGCACGCCAAGCACGGGTCGCAGACGGCCCATCACTGCCGCACGATCATTTACCACGGGCACTTCCTTTGGTCGCCTGCGCCACAACCAGATCGCGGCCCAGATCGCGAACCAGGCCCCACCCCCCAGCGTGGCCCCCTTCAACACGCGCTGCGCAACATCCAGGCCATGGCTGATGTGACTCGTTGCGAGGCCGGCGCCGCCATGCTTGAGACGCGGGAAGACGCGCGTCATGCCGTCCTCGCTGACGTCCATTGAAAAGAGGTTCGTCGCCAGCGGCGCGGAATAGGTTTTCTCGGTATTGGTTCGCAGCGGCATCAGCACGGCATCGAGCGCGGAGAGCACCTCAACCGAATATTGGGCTTCGACAGGCCCTTCGGCTTTGCTCAGGACAGGCTCAGCCCGAACGGAGGCGTTAACGGTGGGTAATACAGGCCGGTAATGCAGCGAATCGAGCAGGCCGACCACGACGAACAGCGCCAGCAGCGTGGCCGACGCCATGCCGGTGCGGTTGCCGCCGACACGCCGCCATGCCGCGCGCAAGGGCTCGCTGTGCCAGGTGGACCATGCCAGCGCAACGCTGCCGAGCAGCAGCACCAGCAGCAGCGCGTCGGAAGCCAGCAGGACGGGTTTTATGCCGAGCACGCGCGCCCCTTTTCCTCGTCGTCCCCGCGCAGGCGGGGACCCAGCGACTTCCTCCACTGAAAGACACTGGATTCCCGCCTACGCGGGAATGACTGAAAGGAACCACCGCTTCGGGTGGCTTCGTCCCCGTGGAATGATGAACATTTGCTCATTTCAGCCGCACCCTGGGATCGACCAGCGTATATGACACATCGGTCAAGAGCAGGCCGAGGATGTAGAGCACCGTGCCGATGAACACCATGGCCCGCACCACGGCGAAATCCTGCGCCTGGATCGCCTCGATGGTGTAGCTGCCGAGGCCGGGAATGCCGAAGAAGGATTCGACCAGCAGGCTGCCCATGAACAACGCCGGGATCACCACCACGACGCCGGTCAGGATCGGCACCATGCCGTTCTTCAACACATGGCGGAACAGCACCGCGTTCTCGGTCAGGCCCTTGGCGCGCGCCGTGCGCACGTAGTCGCGGCCGATCTCTTCGAGGAAAATGGTGCGGTACCAGCGCGATCCGGCGCCGATGCCTCCGATCACGCTGATAACCACTGGCAGCAGCAGGAACTTGACGCCGTCGAACCCCGGCGCATAACCCGAAATCGGCACCCAATGCCAAACCTTGCTCACGATCCATTGCCCGCCGATGATGTAGAACAGGCCTGACACCGACATTAGCGCCACGCACAGCACCGTGCCGTAGATATCCAGCGCCGTACCGCGAAAGAACACCAGCAGCAAGGCGAACGACACCGTTACGAACAGGCTCAGCACAAAGGTCGGCACGGCAATCGCGAGCGACGGCCACATGCGATGGCGAATCTCGCGCGCGATGTCGCGGCCGTCGTCGGCGCGGCCGAAATCGAAGGCGAACATGCGCACCGATTTGGCATAAAAGATCGTGTCGGTGACGCGCGCCGCGCCCTGCCCCGCCGCATTCCACAGCAGCGGCTTGTCGTAGCCGCGCTCCGCCTTCCACTTCTGGATCGCCTCCGGCGTTACGCGCTTCACGCCCAGTTGCAGCCGCGCCATGTCATCCGGCGTATTGACCACGAAGAACAGCGCAAAGGTGATGAGATTCACCCCGATCAAAATCGGGATCGCATACAGCAGGCGGCGGACGAGATAGGCAAGCATCGGCTCGAACCGGGATCGATACCCGTTAATCCAGAAAAGTCATCACGAGGATATTCTTGTTTGTCATTCCCGCGAAAGCGGGAATCCAGGGTCTTGAAAAATCGCTGGATTCCGGCTCACCGCAAACCCGGTGTCCGGAATGACAGCGTAAATACCCTGCACCCGAAACATCGCGGGGCAGCCTCATGCGGCGATCACTTCCTCGTGCGTGAAATGCAGGCGGATCACGGCCGGTATATTGTCTTTGTCGAAATGGCAATGCACGGCATCACGGACGTTGGTATGCAAGGTGGCAATATCGTCCGCTTCGGTAAAAATGTCATCGTTGACGGCCTTGGCGATGTACCCGCCTTCGTCCGCCTCTTCCACGACAAAATGAATTTCAGACATGTCGGTCTCCAATCCAGCGCCCATCCGCTCTGGCGCCATTCTACCGGACTCGCCACACTAGGCCCGGCCCTCGCATTACACTTGCTCGGGCGCTCGTCCTCCCACGGGGATCCCACAGGGATTTCCGCTGGTCATTTCCTTCGGTCATTGCGAAGCCCCGAAGTCACCTCCCTCGCTCGGCGAGGGAGGCCGGGAGGGAGTGCCTCTCATTCGCCCAAAGGGCCGGGCTCAAGCCCGGCCCAATCTATCGATTGGGCTGACCACTCCTCGCCCACCTTTGTTCAGCACATGGGTATAGATCATGGTCGTGCTCACATCCGAATGGCCGAGCAATTCCTGCACCGTGCGGATGTCATAGCCGCCTTCGAGCAGATGCGTGGCAAAGGAATGGCGCAGCGTGTGCGGCGTCGCCGGCTTCGCCAGACCGGCATCGCGCACCGCCTGTTTCAAGGCCCGTTGCACCGCCTGATCCTGCAAATGATGCCGCCGCACGGTCCCCGAGCGCGGATCGACCGACAGCGACGCCGAAGGAAACACATACTGCCATCCCCACTCGCGAGTGGCGTTGGGGTATTTGCGCTCCAGCGCATAGGGCAGATATACCTCGCCTCCTCCCGCTTCCAGATCGCGCTCATGCAATCTGCGAACCTTGAGCAAATGCTCCTGCAAGGGCTGCTTGAGTACCAGAGGCAACACGGTGACGCGATCCTTGGCGCCCTTGCCATCCCTGACGAGAATTTCGTTGCGCTGAAAGTCAATGTCCTTGACCCGCAGCCGCAACGCCTCCATCACGCGCATGCCGGTACCGTAGAGCAAGTTGGCGATCAGCCAATGCGTACCCTCCAGTCTTGAAAGCAGGGACTGCACTTCATTCATGGTCAATACCACCGGCAAGCGTTTGGGAGCCTTGGCCTTTTCAACATTGTCCAGCCAGGGCAGCTCAAGCTCGAGTACCTCGCGATACAAAAACAGCAATGCGCTCTTGGCCTGATTTTGCGTCGAGGCCGCCACCTTGCCCTCCACTGCCAGATGAGTCAGGAATATCTCAACCTCGGCCGCCCCCAGATTTTTTGGATGACGCTTGCCAAAATGCCGGATGTATCGTTTAATCCAATCCAGATAAGATTGCTCGGTACGCAAGCTGTAATGTTTGAGGCGGATCTTGCCCCGCACCTGATCCAGTAGCCTGGGTTCCTGAGCCGCATTGCGCGCCGGTAGTCTTTCCATTTTTAGGCTCTACTAAAAAATGATGACTTTTTGATTCTAAAGCAAAAATGCATTTTTCAAAAATTTTATCCGGCGCCTTGATGGAAAGTTTTCCGTCTTTTAGGCAGCCGACTTTACGTTAGAGCGCATCATCAGTGCGCCCACTCTTTCACCTTCTCCGGCTCCGTCGAGGCATACACCGCTTGCCACTTCACTTCGCCGTTCGGGTTGCAAACGCAGTTTTGGCCCGCGCCGCAGCATGTTCGCCCGTCCGCTTGTTCCCATTGGGTGCCGCAGTTCTCGCACACCCAGCCGGTTCCGCCGCAGAGTTCGCAGGCCATATCAAGCCACCATCACGCTGAGGTCAATGTGGCCGGCGCTCGGGCGGTTGTCTGCCGTCCAGCAAATCGGGATCGAAACGGCAACTCGGCCGGCTGGCTTCACAGTCCAGTCGTAGTTTCCTTCCCGAGAAATGCCGCAGGCCACATAGGCAATAGCGTGCGCCAACTGGTCTTTGGTTGCGTGGCCTTCGACCCACGGCACCGCGATTAAGTCTAGGTCGCGTGTCATCGACCCGTGCAGCCCAATCGCATAGCCGAGTTCTCTTGCGGCTTCGCGAATCGCCGGAAGCACGCTACGGTAGAACTCTTTAAGTTCGTCTGTGGTGTGCACCTTCTTCCAGCGCACAGGAGGTTCATCTACCGCATCTCGTGCGTTGCACTCTATTTCTTCCATCGTTGCGTCGTTGCTGTGTGCTAGTTTGCTCATGTCGCCTCCGGTTTGCCTGCGCTCTAACAGTTCATTCCACCGGACCGCTGCGCGGCCGGGTGAATTCCGGCGTTAGGCATCTCTATATGGTGTCGTCACAATGATTAGCGAAAAAGCACAGTTTGAACTGAGGCATGTTCTGTACTGCGACCTCCTCGGTTTTTCCAAGTATGCAAAAAGTGAGTTCTTTGAAGCAGACAGGTGCTTCAGGCTTTTCAAGCAACTTGATGAATTGATCGCAGATGCTTCAAGGCACATAGGGGAAGATGATCCAGATGAGGTATCTGGCCGCAAGCCGGACTACATAGTAAGACCTGAAGTTATTTACTGTTCAGACAGCATAGTTATTTCAACGCCTGCAACAAACATCGATGCAATATGGCTCTTTGAGGCTGCAGCACGGATCCAAAATGGCATATGTGCCCACGGATTCCTTCTCAGGGGCTCAATTGTTACCGGAAATTTGTATCATTCTGGAAACACGATATTTGGCCCTGCCATTGTCGATGCTGTTGCAAAAGACAAATCAGGTGGCGCGCCCATCATCGTGATTGATGAAAATTCCCTTAAGCATTTTTGCTTGGCAAGCTCCGACGAAGATCGGGAGATCGTGAAAATCAGAAAGCATCAGCTTGTGGCAGAGGATGACCATGACGCCCCATACATTGACCCATTCTGGATGTTTAAAATTCATGCCAACCAAGAAAACATCCACGTCAATACACGCATCAACCTAGATTGTTGGAGATCTCTAATTGAGACCGGGCTGAAAAATAAAAACACCAGCATTCTTGGAAAATACACATGGATGGCAAATAGATTTAACAAAGTCATTTGCAACAAGGCAAGCAACATCAAGCCAATCGTTCTTCCAGCGCCAATCTAATACCAAAAATGCCTAACATGGCGCTCAACCTCGCTCCTTTCAGTCGCTGGACGCTGCGCGATAAAGCCGCGCAGCGCCGGTTAGCTCTACGTTAGGTCTACAACCCTCACTAGAAATGAAAAATATGAATTCTTGCAAAAGTAGCTGGTTGTTGGTCGCGGTACTGTCGTTCGTTGTGGCTGTGTTTTCATACAAATTTACCGTAGGGGAAGTTAAACCCTCTACTGATGGCAGATTGGCGGTCCAGTTGAGCAAAGACGAGCGCAACGCTTTGTTGCTGGAAATGCGAACTTGGCTACAAAACTCTCAGGGTATATTAGCCGCAGTATCCATAAATGACTTTGCAACTGCGACCAAAATCGCAAAATCTTCAGGAATGACAGCAGAAGCTGACGTACCTGGCACATTGTTTAGAAAAATCCCTCTTGAAATGAAAAAACTGGGGTTTGATACACGGCAAAAATTCGATGAAATTGCCATTGATGCTGAAAGGCTGAAAGATAGTCAACACACCATCAAACAGCTAAGCACTGCTATGAATAACTGTATTGCCTGTCATGCAACTTATCGTTTTGCTGATACAGAAAAATGAATGCAACCAACGCCTAACCCTTCCATCAAGCGGGACGCGCTAAAGCACGCCCCTTATGTCAAACGTTGGGCGGCACGGGATGGCGGCCCCTCTCAGCAGGGAACAGAGTAAACTGAGTCGTAGGTAGTCTTAGGCCATAAGGAATCGGCTATCAGGCTGATCCACGGGTTCACACTGGGGCCGCAGGGCCTCTCCTTTCGGTACGCCTGTACCACTCTGCAAGCAGTTGGAGCTCGCGACGCCCATGCTCGCGAGTATCGATCATCAGCAAAAGGGGAACAGCAATGAAGCCCGCACCTATTCCCAGCGACGAGTCAGATCGGCTTTCTGAGCTAAGGGCGCTCAATATCCTGGACACACCCCGCGAACTGCGGTTCGATAGGATCACCGAATTGGTGGCCGATGTCTTCGGCGTGCCCATGGTCTTTCTCACCTTGGTGGACGGTGACCGACAGTGGTTCAAGTCCACCCACGGCATCAACGTCGAAGCCACCCCACGCGATGTCGGCTTCTGCGCGCACGCTATGCTCGAACCTGAGGAAATGGTCGTACCGAATGCCACCAAAGATGTCAGGTTTGCGGACAACCCGTTTGTCACTGGGGAGTTTCATCTGCGTTTTTATGCGGGCGTACCGCTCCACGGTCCGAACGGGAAAGGCATCGGTGCTCTGTCTCTCGTTGACACCGAGCCTCGCGAGTTCTCTCCTAAGCAAATAGAGCAGCTGAAGAAGTTTGCGGCGATCGTCGAAGGCGAAATCGCTCATTAGGATCAGGTTCGCTCGAACGAGCTACAGGGTTGCTCAGTGGCCGCCCAACCATGCAATGCACCGGAGCGGCAACAGCCGGCTTCGCCGCCTCTTGCCGCCCGGTGATTGCAGACGTTAGGTCTACAACCCTCACTAGAAATGAAAAATATGAATTCTTGCAAAAGTAGCTGGTTGTTGGTCGCGGTACTGTCGTTCGTTGTGGCTGTGTTTTCATACAAATTTACCGTAGGGGAAGTTAAACCCTCTACTGATGGCAGATTGGCGGTCCAGTTGAGCAAAGACGAGCGCAACGCTTTGTTGCTGGAAATGCGAACTTGGCTACAAAACTCTCAGGGTATATTAGCCGCAGTATCCATAAATGACTTTGCAACTGCGACCAAAATCGCAAAATCTTCAGGAATGGCAGCAGAAGCTGACGTACCTGGCACATTGTTTAGAAAAATCCCTCTTGAAATGAAAAAACTGGGGTTTGATACACGGCAAAAATTCGATGAAATTGCCATTGATGCTGAAAGGCTGAAAGATAGTCAACACACCATCAAACAGCTAAGCACTGCTATGAATAACTGTATTGCCTGTCATGCAACTTATCGTTTTGCTGATACAGAAAAATGAATGCAACCAACGCCTAACCCTTCCATCAAGCGGGACGCGCTAAAGCGCGCCCCTTATGTCAAACGTTAGGCTTCTAATTTGACTTTAGGAGGACTCGAAAAATGGCAGGAGCACTTCGATTCATCATTGTCCCGAAAGTCGCACATCCCTGGTTCGACGAGGTAAACAAAGGTGCGCAGGCTCAGGCCGAAATCCTAAGCCGTGAGCTTGGTGTCGAGATTGTGGTTGACTATATACCACCATCAATTGTCGACGTCGTCGAGCAGAACGCGATCCTGGAAAAGGCCGCCAGGAGTCGCCCGAGTGGCATCGCTATAGATCCGGTTGAGGCAGTAGGCCATATGACGGCGGTCAACCGCATCAGGGATCAGGGTATTCCGGTGGTTCTCTTCGACTCACCATCGCCAGATGCCAGCATCACCAGCGTTGGCAACAACTTTTCTCAGCAGGGGATCATTGCGTCCGAGCGTCTCGTCAAGCTGATTGGGTACGCTGGCAAAGTAGCTGTGATGCAGGGATATCCCACGGCACCAAACCATAAAGAACGATACGAAGCCCAGATGGCTGTATTGAGGAAATATCCTAGTATAACTATTGTAGACGGTGGCATTGACAATGACGACATTGAGACTGCCCGCCAACAAGCTTCGGCTGTTCTCAAATCGCATCCCGATCTAAGTGGTTACTTGTGCTGCGATGCTTCCGGTCCGATAGGCATCGCAACCGCCATCAAAAAGGCTGGGAAGGCCGGCAAAGTTAAAGTAGTCAGCATGGATGGAATCAAGCCGATACTCGATGCCATTAAAGAAGGCGTGATCGAGTCATCCTCAGCAACCATTCCAAAAATGCAAGGCTCGATGTCAGTCCTGATGTTGTGGCAAGCATCGCTGGGCGTTCAGATGCCTCAGGCTATTGATACAGGCATTGACGTGATTACGCAAGAGAACGTGGATAGATATCTAGCTGATGCACTCTAAAGACCCGATAGCGCTTGGCTGCCCCTCAACACCAATTGGCAATTGAGTGTAAATAGTTCATGCCTAACAACTCCATCAACTCGGACGTGCAAAAGCGCCGCTCCACTCTGCTTTTGCACGCCGGTTATGGCGAACGTTAGCCCGACTTCTTTCCTCCCCGGAGTATTCATGGGTAAGCAACATCAAGAACTTTCGCAAGAGCATATTGCCTTTATCAAGGCACAGAAAATATATTTTGTCGGCACCGCGACTGAGGCTGGACGGGTTAGCGTTTCACCCAAAGGCATGGATTCGCTCGTAGTTCTCGGGAGCAACCGCATTGCTTGGCTCAATGCGACCGGTAGCGGAAACGAGACATCAACGCATATTCAGTCCAATCCGCGCATGACCGTTATGTTCTGCGCTTTTGAGGGAAAGCCTCTGGTTTTAAGACTCTACGGCAAGGCAAAGGTGCTCCATCGATCCGACCGAGAGTGGAATGAACTTATCTCAGTGTTCAAACCTCTGCCTGGCACGCGTCAGATCTTCGACGTGGCAGTGGACCTCGTGCAAAGCTCCTGCGGCATGTCCATTCCCTACTTCGATTACGCAGGCGAACGAGAGCTGTTGAATGATTGGGCGACAAAAAAAGGGGAAGAAGGTATCCGCCAATACTGGGCTGACAAGAACCAGGTGAGCATCGATGGTCACGCTACCAATATCGTTGCAAAGTCGGGCTAACCCATCATTTGGGACGGACGCCTATCGGCGCCGCTCAACTCCACGCTAGATGCCGCATGTGAGGGACCTCATGGACGTCATGTTGAAGCGAGCTTATGAACATCCAGCCAAAACCGACGGTAAGCGGATTCTTGTAGATCGGCTCTGGCCGCGTGGATTGGCCAAGGTCAAAGCTAAGATCGACCTCTGGCTAAAAGACGTGGCACCATCCACCGAGCTTCGCCAATGGTTTGGGCATGACCCAGAGAAATGGCCGGAGTTCAAAATGCGATATCGCGCTGAGCTGAAAAATAATCCCGCATTGTCAGAGCTACAAACTCTTTCGCGTCAAGGAAACATCACCCTTATTTACGCAGCCAGGGATCAGTTGCACAATGAGGCGGTGGTGCTCAAGCAGATCCTGGATCGCAGCACCTAACAATTCATATATGGACTCCCCCGAAAATCAAGACTGACCGATAGGTTTGGCTTTGGGGTAGCGTATGGGTAATAGGGGACGGTAATAGGGGACAGACCACGTTTTTCTGCTATTCCTTGGCCATCGCTTTCCTCTAGTTGTTGTTATGCCCCGTCGAGCCCGCCTTGGCATTCCCGGCATTCCCTGGCACATCATCCAGCGCGGCAATAACCGCGCCGCCTGCTTTTACGCCGAAGCGGATTACCTGTTCTACCTTGAGCATCTCGAGCGCTGGCGCGACGCTTCGGCTGCGCGGTCCATGCTTATGTGCTTATGACGAACCATGTTCATCTGCTGCTGACTCCGCAACGGGCGGACAGCGCCAGCCTGTCGATGAAGCATCCGGGACAGCGTTATGTGCAGTACGTCAATCGCAGCTACCGGCGCTCAGGCACCCTTTGGGAAGGCCGCTTCCGCCCCTGCTAGACCCAGAGCGAAGATTATGTGTTGGCCTGTTATCGTTATATCGAATTGAACCCGAAACGGGCGGGCATGGTTCGCCACCCGCGCGACTATCGCTGGTCAAGCTATCAGTCAAATGCTCTGGGCAAGGTCAATAACTTGCTTACACCGCATGAGCAGTATCTGCGGCTGGGAAACGACGAAGCTGAACGGCGAAAGAACTATCGGGAACTGTTCAAGGCGCACATTGATCCGGAAACGCTGGATCAAATCCACTCGGCGACGAATGGAAATTATGTATTGGGGGAAGCGCGGTTCCAGCAGGAGATCGAAAAGATCCTTGGCCGGCGCACGACGCGCGGTCAGGCGGGCAGGCCAAAAAATGAAACCACTCTTGCATCAGAACGGGGACTTGCTCTGAGGGCAGGATAATCGTAGTGTGTCCCCCATTCCGCTATTCCGATATGTCCCCTATTCCGTTCGTCCCCTATTCCGCCCTACTAAATGATGATCAGCAGGCCGGTCAACTTAACGCTAATCGTCGCGATCAACTTCTCAATTCACGGTAGCCGCCATGAGACACAGTGAAAGACACAGAACGCACCGAACCGGCTGGCTCCGTGCCGCGGTTCTCGGCGCGAACGACGGTATCGTTTCCACTGCCAGCCTTGTCCTGGGCGTCGCGGCAGCAGACGCAGGCGCTCAGGGCATCCTGGTTGCAGGAGTTGCCGGCCTTGTCGCCGGCGCCATGTCAATGGCTGCCGGCGAATATGTCTCAGTCAGTTCGCAAGCCGATACCGAACGCGCCGATCTGGAGCGCGAGAGCAAAGAGTTGGTTGCGAACCCCAAGCAGGAACACGCAGAACTGATGTCCATTTACGTTAAGCGCGGACTCGATGAGACACTGGCCTCAACCGTTGCCAGCCAACTCATGCAGCATGACGCACTGGGCGCACATGCACGAGACGAACTGGGCATATCCGACACCTTGGCCGCGCGGCCGGTGCAGGCTGCTCTGGCCTCGGCGGCTACGTTCGCGGTGGGGGCTGCCCTGCCGCTACTGATGGTTCTCTTGTTCCCGGTTGCCGCACTTATGTGGGGCGTCGCCGGCAGTTCGCTCCTCTTTCTAGCGTTATTGGGCTTCCTGGCTGCACGTGCAGGGGGCGCACCCGTGATTGCGT
Source organism: Georgfuchsia toluolica (assembly GCF_907163265.1). Lineage (NCBI taxonomy): Bacteria > Pseudomonadati > Pseudomonadota > Betaproteobacteria > Nitrosomonadales > Sterolibacteriaceae > Georgfuchsia > Georgfuchsia toluolica. The sequence continues at coordinate 3,353,440 of NZ_CAJQUM010000001.1, read as the reverse complement.
CTGTCGCGCGTGTTACTTTTTGGGGGACGTTGGCAATGGCATTGACCGCTGGAGTCGGTGCCCTTTTTGGGGTGGCCGCCTGAGATTCCTGGTGTCGGGGAACTGATGTGGCAGAGGCCGACCCGCTTTGCGAAAAGGGGGCGACTGCCGGGGCGAGCCCCGGCCATCGGACGTTGATAAGTCACTGGATTCCCGCTCTCCGACTAAAGCATTCGGGGACAGGCTTCGCGGGAAGTCCCTGCGGGATGACTGCCCGTCCCTACAACTGCGGATTAAGCCGTTCCGCTACCGAGCGTAATTTGTTCAGCGCATTGATGTAGGCGCGTGCCGAAGCGACGATGATGTCCGTATCGGCGCCGAGGCCATTCACGATGCGGCTGCCCTTGGCCAGACGCACGGTCACTTCGCCCTGCGCATCGGTGCCGGTAGTGATTGCGTTGACCGAATAGAGCTGCAGGTCGGCGTCGCTCCTGGCCACGCTCTCGATGGCCTTGAAGGCGGCATCCACCGGGCCGCTGCCTTGCGCCTCGGCACGATGCTCGGCGCCGCCGGCGGACAGCGTGATCATGGCATGGGGCGTTTCGCCGGTCTCGGAATGGAAGGCGGATGCCACGAGCTTGTAGTACTCGTCTTCCGGCGTGACGACATCTTCCGACATGAGGGCATGCAAGTCTTCATCGAAGATCTCGTGCTTTTTGTCGGCGAGTTCCTTGAAGCGAGTGAAAGCCGTGTTCAGCACCTGTTCCGAATCGACCTCGATGCCGAGTTCCTTGAGGCGCGCGCGGAAGGCCGTGCGCCCGGAATGCTTGCCGAGCACGAGCTTGTTGGTATTCCAGCCGACGTCTTCGGCACGCATGATTTCGTAGGTCTCGCGATGCTTGAGCACGCCGTCCTGATGAATGCCGGATTCGTGGGCGAAGGCGTTGGCGCCGACGATAGCCTTGTTGGGCTGGACCGGAAAGCCGGTGACGCTGGAAACCAGCTTCGAGGCTGGCACGATATGGGTGGCGTCAATGCGGGTGTCGCAGGGGAAGATGTCCTGCCGCGTGCGCACCGCCATGACGACTTCTTCCAGCGCCGCGTTGCCGGCACGCTCACCGAGGCCGTTGATGGTGCATTCGACCTGGCGCGCGCCGGCGATGACCGCAGCGAGCGAGTTGGCGACGGCGAGGCCGAGGTCGTTGTGGCAATGCACCGACCAGATCACCTTGTCCGAATTCGGCACGCGCTCGCGCAACTGACAGATACGATCGGCATACTGCCGGGGCACGTTGTAGCCGACGGTATCGGGAATGTTGATGGTCGTCGCGCCTTCCTTGATCACCGTCTCGACGATGCGGCACAGGAAATCCATCTCGGAACGCCCAGCGTCCTCGCAGGAGAATTCCACATCATCGATGCCGTTGCGGGCGAAGCGCACGGCGTTCTTCGCCGCGATGATGACGTCCTCGGGCGCCATGCGCAATTTCTTTTCCATATGCAGCGGACTGGTCGCGATGAAGGTATGGATGCGCCCGGCGCGCGCCGGCTTCAGCGCTTCGAGTGCGCGCGAAATATCCTGGTCCGAGGTGCGGCACAAGGCGGCGATGCGGCTGTCCTTGATGGCCTCGGCCACCGACCGGACCGCCTCGAAGTCGCCGTTCGACGCGGCCGGGAAGCCGGCTTCGATGATATCGACGTGCATTTTTTCCAGTTGTCGCGCAATGCGCAATTTTTCTTCGCGCGTCATCGAGGCGCCGGGGCTTTGTTCGCCGTCGCGCAAGGTGGTATCGAAAATGATCAATTGTTCTTTTGCCATGATTCTCTCCAGCGAAACCAAAATAAGCGGTGCCGGCGGACTGTTTCACCGGCCATGCAGATACTCGAATTGTGGGGGATGTTTTTAGCGCGCGCGGCGCAGCAGCGGCAGCAGTTTGGCACGCAACGGCTGGCGCGCCAGCAGGGCGCCGGCAAGAAGCAGGAACAACGCAGCGAAGAGGAGATTCGCAAACATGGTTCGACTATAAACGCTTTATTTCGGCCCTGCAACCGTTAATATAAAGAGAAGAGCCGCGGAGCGGCTCACGGCGTTCCCCTCGCCCGCGTAGCGGGAGAGAGGTTAAGGATGAGGGAAACGGACATGACTCTGGTCATGTCCGTTTGTGCCGGCTCAGCCAGCTCCAGGCCGAGAATACATAACCGGACAGGGCGTAACCGAGGAACAGCGCGAACAGCACGCCGGGGGGGTAGCTCGATACCAAGGCAAAGAACAAGGCGATGCCGGCAATGAAGATGAAAGGCACGCTGCGCCGCAGATTGATGTCTTTCCCCGCGTAATAGCGGATGTTGCTGACCATGGTGAGGCCGGCGAATATGGTCAGGATGCAAACGTACCAGCGCGCTTCGTCGCCGCGCCAGCCATAGTCGATCATGACCCAGACCAGGCCGGCGATCAGCGCGGCGGCGGCCGGGCTCGGCATGCCCTGGAAGAAGCGTTTGTCATGGAGCTTGCCGCCCTCCTCGATCTGGGTATTGAAGCGCGCCAGGCGCAACGCCGCCCCGGCGCAGTAGATGAAGGCCGCGATCCAGCCCAGCTTGCCCATACCCTTCAACGCCCATTCGTAGGCGACGAGCGCGGGCGCCACGCCAAACGACACCATGTCGGACAGTGAGTCGTATTCGGCGCCAAAAGCGCTTTGCGTGTGCGTGAGGCGGGCAACCCGGCCATCGATGCCGTCGAGCACCATGGCAATGAAGATGGCAACGGCGGCAATCTCGAACCGGCCGTTCATGGCCTGCACGATGGCGAAAAAACCGCCAAACAGTGCCGCCGTTGTAAACAGGTTGGGCAGTATGTAGATGCCGCGGCGGCGAAGTACGGGGTTTGCCAATACCTTGTTGCGGGGAATCACCGGCATGAATATTCGACCACGAGTTGAATGCCGCTATTGTAATCGGCTATGTTGGCGGGTGTTGGATGTGATAGACGCGGTACGAAGTGATTCATTCTTAACGAGCGCAGCGAGCAAGTAGTCACCTCCCCCGCGAGGGGGAGGATGGGAGGGGGCGGGGCTTCATGCCTTTGCGCTCTTTAATGCTCAGGGGTAGTGCTGGCGACCATGCGCGCTATGGCAATTCGGCCAGTACCGTGCTGGTCGCCCTGACTTTCTCGCCAATGACGACCTTGACACGCGAATCGGGCGGCAGGTACACATCGACGCGCGAACCGAAGCGGATGAAGCCGTAGCGCTGGCCCCGGGCCAGTCTGGCGCCTGCATCCACGTAGCAGAGGATGCGGCGCGCGATCAGGCCAGCCACCTGCACACAGGTGACGTCCTGTCCCTTCGCATTACGCAAATGCAGCGCATTGCGTTCGTTCTCGACCGAGGCCTTGTCCAGCGCCGCATTGACGAAGGCGCCGGGGTGATACCAGCGCTGGATCACCACGCCGTCGATGGGGCTGCGATTCGAATGCACATTGAATACGTTCATGAACACGCTGAGCTTGAGCGTATCGCGCTGCAGCCAGGGGTCGCGCGCCGGTACGATGGCGACGATGCGGCCGTCGGCGGGCGACAGTACATCCTTCTCGCCGGTCGGCACCTGGCGCGGCGGATCGCGGAAGAACTGCAATACGAACAGGGAAATGATCCACAGCGGAATTGACCAGCACCAGCCGTTCATTACCGTCACCAGTATCGACGCGGCCACCGCGGCGCCGAGAAACGGCCAGCCTTCGCGGGCGATCAGCGGGTGAGGATATTGAGGTTTCATGCCTTGCGCTTGGTGTAAAAAGAAACGGCGCCCACTGTAATATCGAGAGCAGCGAGCTGATCAGTAGCCCCGCCCCCCAGGTACGGGGGTGGGGGGCGATCAATTTTGCCTTTGCGCATTTACATCCTCGGTGGTAACACTAGCAATCTTGCGCGCTAGACGACAAGGGCACAGCGACGCTGTGCCCTGTTTGAATAAACGTCAAGCAACAATCAGTTCTTGCTCTGATCGACCAGTTTGTTCTTCCTGATCCAGGGCATCATCTCGCGCAGCTTGGCCCCAACCTGTTCGATCGGATGCGCGGCGGTGAGGCGGCGGCGCGCCGTCATCTCGGGGTAGTTGGTGCGGCCTTCGAGGATGAAACGCTTGGCATAATCGCCGCTCTGGATGTTGGCCAGGGCCTCCTTCATGGCGGCGCGCGCCTCACCCGCGATCACCTTGGGTCCGGTCACATACTCGCCGTATTCGGCATTGTTCGAGATCGAGTAGTTCATGTTGGCGATGCCGCCTTCGTAGATCAGGTCGACGATCAGCTTCACTTCATGCAGGCATTCGAAATAGGCCATCTCGGGCGCATAGCCGGCTTCGGTCAGGGTTTCGTAGCCGGCCTTGATCAGCTCGACCACGCCGCCGCACAGCACCGCCTGCTCGCCGAACAGATCGGTCTCGGTCTCTTCGCGGAAGTTGGTTTCGATCACGCCGCCCTTGGTGCCGCCGTTGGCAGCAGCATAGGACAGGGCCAGATCCTTGGCCTTGCCCGACTGGTCCTGATATACCGCGATCAGCGACGGCACGCCGCCGCCCTTGAGGTATTCGGAACGCACGGTATGGCCGGGGCCCTTGGGCGCGATCATGATGACATCCAGATCGGCACGCGGCACCACCTGGTTGTAATGGACGTTGAAGCCGTGGGCAAAAGCCAGCACGCCGCCTTGCTTGATGTTGGGCTCGACATCCTGGTAATACACCTGCGGAATGTTTTCATCGGGCAGCAGGATCATCACCACATCGGCAGCCTTGACCGCCTTGGCGACTTCTTCCACCTTGTGTCCGGCCTTGCTGGCCTTGTCCCAGGAAGCACCGTCCTTGCGCAGGCCAACCGTCACCTTGACGCCGGAATCCTTCAGGTTTTGCGCGTGGGCGTGGCCCTGCGAACCATAGCCGACGATAGTGACCTTCTTGCCCTTGATCAGGGAAAGGTCGGCATCCTTGTCGTAATAAACTTTCATGTACTGCCCTTTCAGCTTCAGACTTTGAGAATTCGGTCGCCGCGGCCGATGCCACAAACGCCGGTACGAACGGTTTCGAGAATCAGTGCGCGATCGATGGCTTCGATGAAGGCATCGAGCTTGGCGCTGTTACCGGTCAGTTCTATGGCATAGGTTGAATCGGTCACGTCAATGATGCGGCCGCGGAAGATATCAGAAATCCGCTTCAATTCCTCGCGATCCTTGCCCATGGCGCGTACCTTGACCAGCATCAATTCGCGTTCGATGTGCGCGGCCTCGGACAAATCCACCACCTTGACCACATCGATCAGCTTGTTGAGCTGCTTGGTGATCTGTTCGATCACATCGTCGGAACCGATGCTGACGATGGTCATGCGTGACATGGAGGGATCTTCGGTCGGCGCCACGGTCAGCGATTCGATGTTGTAGGCGCGTGCCGAGAACAGTCCGGAGACGCGCGACAGCGCCCCGGCTTCGTTTTCGAGAAGAATGGAAATAATGTGTCTCATCATTTACAGGTCCTCGGCCAGAATCATTTCCGACAAACCCCTGCCGGCCGCGATCATCGGAAACACATTGGCTTCCTGGTCAGTGATGAAATCCATGAATACCAGTTCGTCCTTGTGAGTGGTAAATGCCTCGCGCAATGCAGACTCGACATCCTGTGGCCGCTCGATGCGCATACCGACATGACCATAAGCCTCGGCCAGCTTGACGAAGTCGGGCAAGGCGTCGACATAGGATTCGGAATAGCGGTTGCCGTGGAACATCTGCTGCCACTGGCGCACCATGCCGAGATAGCGGTTGTTGAGGTTGATGATCTTGATCGGCAGGCGGTACTGCTTCGCCGTGGACAATTCCTGGATGCACATCTGGATCGAACCTTCGCCGGTGATGCAGGCGACTGTCGCTCCGGGGTTGGCGAGGGTGACACCCATCGCAAAGGGCAGGCCGACTCCCATGGTGCCAAGACCGCCCGAGTTGATCCAGCGCCGCGGCTTGTCGAAACCGTAGAACTGGGCGGCGAACATCTGGTGCTGGCCCACGTCCGACGTGATAAAGGCATTGCCCTTGGTCACTTCGAAAAGTTTTTGCACCACGTACTGCGGCATGATCAGGTCCTTGCCCTGCTTGAATTTCAGGCATTGCCGGGCACGCCACTCCTCGATCTGCTTCCACCACGCCGAAATGCCTTGCGCGGCCCGACTTAGACCAATGGCATCGATCTGGACCAGCATGTCCTCCAGCACATCCCCCACATTGCCGACAATGGGCACATCCACTTTCACGCGCTTGGAAATCGACGAGGGATCGATGTCGATGTGGATGATCTTGCGCTTGACCTGGCCGAAATGATCCGGGCTGCCGATCACACGGTCATCGAAGCGGGCGCCGACGGCAATCAGAACGTCGCAATTCTGCATCGCCAGGTTGGCTTCAACAGTGCCGTGCATGCCCAGCATGCCAAGAAATTGCGGGTCGCTGGCCGGATAGGCGCCGAGGCCCATCAAGGTATTGGTGATCGGGTAGCCTAGCTTGCGTGTGAAACGGGTCAGCACATCCGAGGCGTTTGACAAAATAACCCCGCCGCCGGTATAGATCATCGGCCGCTTTGCGCTCTGCAGCAGTTGCACCGCCTTTTTGATCTGGCCGCCGTGGCCCTTGATGACTGGGTTGTAGGAACGCATCGAGATCGTTTCCGGATACTCGAAAACGCAGGTTTGCGCCGTCACGTCCTTCGGAATATCGATCAGCACCGGACCGGGACGGCCGGTATTTGCCAGGTAGAAGGCCTTTTTCATCGTAATGGCAAGGTCCTTCACATTCTTGACCAGGAAATTGTGCTTCACGCAAGGGCGGGTAATGCCCACCGCGTCGCATTCCTGAAAGGCATCCAGGCCGATCGCCGCGGTCGGCACTTGGCCGCTGATCACCACCAGCGGAATCGAGTCCATGTAGGCCGTGGCAATGCCGGTCACGGCATTGGTAACGCCGGGGCCGGACGTCACCATGCAGACACCGACCTTGTTCGACGAACGCGAATAGGCATCGGCGGCATGTACCGCCGCCTGTTCATGCCGTACCAGGATATGTTTAACCTTGTTCTGTTTGAACAGTTCGTCGTAGAGGTAAAGTACAGAACCGCCCGGATAGCCAAAAATATGCTTGACCTTTTCTTCCTGGAGGCACCTGATTACGATTTCCGCACCCGTAAGCAACTTGTCATTTGCCATATACTGTTGCGCCCGCAAAATACGCTAGAAAGCCCATAACCTTAGCGGCTCGCCTGCTCTAGGTCAAGGTTTTTCAAGTAATTACCAACCCTGCATGGTGAATGGTCTTCCAGGTTGTGGCTACCCGTAACGAACTTTCCGAATTTCTTGCCGCGGTCGAGCGGCGCGCTTTCAAGCAGGCGCAGTTTGCCGTACGCAACGAAGAAACCGCGCTCGACATCGTGCAGGATGCCATGCTGAAGCTGGCCGAGCGCTATGGAGATCGTCCCGCGAATGAACTGCCGCCGCTGTTTCAGCGCATTCTGCAGAACACCATCAAGGACCATTATCGCCGCCAGAAAGTACGTTCGATGTGGACGACGCTGCTCTCCAGCCTGGGCGGGGGCGACGGCGACGAAGAATCCCATCCGCTGGATACTCTTCTCGTCGAGGATGGGGCAAATGCCGGCGAAACGCCCCACGGCCGGCTGTTGCAGACGCAAGTCCTTGCTATCATTGAGCAGGAAATCGCCCAATTGCCCTTGCGTCAACGCCAAGCCTTCCTCATGCGTTACTGGGAAGAGATGGATATTGCTGAAACTGCTGTCGCCATGGGATGTTCGGAAGGAAGTGTCAAAACCCACTGTTCGCGCGCTACCCAGACACTGGCTTCGGCGCTCAAGGCACGGGGCGTGGAATTATGAAGATTAATTTGGAAGGCATGCAAAAAATCAGGCAGGCGCTGGATTCCGGCGCCGCCAGCCTTGACTCGTCCATCGCAACGCGCCTGGCCAAGGTGCGCTATAACGCGCTGGATCATCAAAAGAAGGTGGCCGCTACAAGTCTTAGCCTGGCCGGCATTGGCTCTGGCATGGGGAATATTCTGCTGCCCCGCTTCCCCCGCATGCTGGTGGCGATTGCCGCCCTGACTTTGGGCATTGCCGGCACCTACTACTTGAACGCATTCGATCAAGCTGACGAAAACGCTGATGTCGATAGCGCCCTGCTCGCCGATGATCTTCCCATCGACGCTTATACGGATCACGGTTTCCAGACATGGCTAGAGCATTCGTCGCAATCCTCGCCGCAATAACGCTGTCGTTTGCGTTGCCGGGACTGGCGGCTGTCACGATCGGGCCGCTGACACAACCCAGATGGTCAGAACTTACGCCCCAACAGCAACAAATATTAGCCCCGCTGGCTAAGGACTGGGATGGATTTGGCACCACCCGGCGCAAGAAGTGGCTGAACATCGCCAGTCGCTATCCCGCGATGACGCCTGAACAGCAGCAAAGAGTCCAGACCCAGATGAAGCCGTGGGCCAGCCTGACACCGGCAGAGCGCGACGCGGCGCGCGCCAACTTCAAGAAGAAAAAAAAGGAAGCGCCAGAACAACGCGAAGCCCGGCGCAAAAAATGGGAACAGTACCAAGCCCTGCCCGAATCCGAAAAAAAGAAATTCAGGGAAAAGGCCGTCAGGAAAAACCTGCCCCGGCAAACCGGCAACCCGCCTGTCGCCAAACCGTCAAAACATCCAGCACCACTGGGGGTTCCGGCGCTTTCTGGCACTGTGCCGGCGCAGTGACGCCGAGCCTTGGCCGGCGTCTGGCGAGCGCGGCCTACGACTCTCTTCTATTGCTGGGCGTGGTTGCCGTGGCATTGGTACTGCCGCACACGCTGATTGGCCTGCTTTTCCATGTCATTGCGCCCGGCCCGGTGCTGGTTGCGCACCTGATTATTGTGCTCGCCTGCTACTTCCTCTGGCACTGGCGTCACGGCGGCCAGACCCTGGCCATGCAAACCTGGAAAATCCGCCTGACTTCTGTCACCGGCGCAGCACCGTCCTGGCGACAACTGATACTGCGTTTCCTGCTGATCTGGCCGAGCATCGGCTGTTACGGCGCGGGGCTGGTATGGGCCCTGTTCGATCGCGACCGGCAATTCCTGCATGATCGTCTGGCAGGAACGCGTATTGTCTTTAAACGATAATTCTTGAAAAACAATTAGCCACAGAGGTCACAGAGAAAAACCTTCAAACCCAGCCTCCCTACGCTCACCCGTTGGGTGAGTGACGCAACCGCAAAAATGCTCCGTTTTTTCTCTGTGACCTCCGTGTCCTCTGTGGCTTGCTTATGTCGCTCTTACAATAATCAGCGCCGCTCGACCCACCACAGCATGCCGCCTGCTCCGAGCAGGAATATCGCGCTCGGCGTCACCGCCGACAGCAGCGGCGCCCAGTCGTTGATGACGCCGAGGTTCGAAAACAGCCCATTCAGCATGTGAAAACCGATCCCGAGCATGATGCCGGTGAACACACGCATGCTGACCGTGCCGCCGCGCGTGGGCAGGAAGCTGAAAGGCAGCGCCAGGATCATCATCACCAACGAAGTCAGCGGATAGGCCAGTTTCTTCCATAGGGCAATAACATAACGCTCGGTCTTCTGATGGTTCTCGGCAAGATGGTTGATGTACTGGTAAAGACTGATCACCGACATTTTCTCGGGCTTCACCAGCAGCACGGAGAGGATGTCCGGATTGAGGGCCGACTTCCATAGCCGTTCGGGCGTCAGATCAACGCGCGAGCGTTTGCCGCTGGCATCGAATGAAGTGCGCGTGACATTGGTCAGCCGCCAATGATCCGGCGCCACGAACACGCCGCTGGCTGCATCACTGATCGAGGTAAGGTGGTAATCGGGATCGAATTCATAGATGCGCACATCGCGCAAACTGGTATCAGGTCGGACATTGCGCACATTCACGAAGGAGCGCTCGTCCTTGACCCAGAGGCCGGAACGGAATTCCTGCCCTACCATGGAACTCATTGCTCTCAGCCGCAACTGCTGTGCAGCCCGTTCGGCCGGCGGCGCGATGAACTCGCCTATCGCCAATGTCAGTACCACGAACACCAGGCCGATACGCAGCAGGGTCTTGATGAAACCGGCGGTCGACAGGCCCGAGGTGCGCAGCACCGTGATCTCTGAATTGCGCGCCAGCGCGGTCATCGCGTAAACCGTGCCGATCAATACCGCAATCGGCGACAACTCGTAGATGCGTCCCGGCAAGGTCAGCACCACAAAGGCAATGATGCTTTCGAGTTGGTAGCCGCCGCGCCCCAGGTTCTGCATCTCGCCGACCAGGTCGAAGAAGGCGAACAGCATAAGGAAGGCCGTCAGCACCAGTGCCGTGGAAATGTAGATCTGGCGCCCAAGGTAGCGCTCGAATACTTTCAGCGCCACAAATGCCACCATTTGACCAGCGTCAGCCGATGCCAGAACATTGCCAGCAACAACACGAACATCACGGCATGCACGCCCCAGATGCCAGCCTCGAAGCTTAACCTGCCCTGTCGCACCCAGGCCTGGCTGACGCTGATCAGGTTGTTGTAAATCATGTAGATCAGGATCGCGAATACCAGATTGGTGGCCCGTCCGGCACGCGGGTTGACAAAGGAAAGCGGGATTGCCAGCAGGGCCAGCATCAACGCCGCCACAGGGATGCCCGTGCGCCAGACGATCTCGCCGAGATTTGCTGTCGTGCGCTGGCGCAACAATTCGGGGAAGGGCATGTTACCCGGCGTCCGCGCGATGCCGCGCGCCTCCACCGGTTCGATGCGTACCGCATAACGGCCGAATTCCATCACGCGATATTCGGGATTGCCCGGCGTGCCTTCGTAGCGGCGGCCATGCTCCATCACCAGAAAACGGTCGCCATTGGCGGCGACTTCGGTATGTCCCTGCGCCGCAGCCATCACCCCGACCCGGCCGTTCTGGGTCGAACTGACAAAAATATTCTTCACACGCCCCTCGACACCACTCATGCCTTCGACGAAAAAAACGCGCTCCGCACCGGCGGCTTCGTTGAATACGCCGGGCGAAATCTGCGACATGTCGTCGCGCTTGTCCATGCGCTGGCGAAACTCGGCGCTCTTGGTCAACGCCCAGGGCGACAGAAACAGCGAAAGCGCCGCAATGGCGAGAACCAGTGGCAGCGCGAAGCGCATCACCGGTCCGATCCATGCCGTAAGCGGCAGGCCGGATGAAAACCAGATGGTCATTTCCGAATCGTGGTACCAGCGCGACAGCGTGAGCAGCACCGCTATGAACACCGTCAACGACAGCACCACGGGCAGATAGTTGATGGCGCCGAAACCGAGCAGCGCGACGACCGCCTGCGAAGCCAGCATGCCGCCGGCCGCCTCGTTGAGCAGGCGGATCAGTTGTGTGGTCAGCAGAACCGCAAACAGCGCGACAAACACTGTCGCTGCCGTCTGCGTAAACTCGCGCAACAGAGCGCGGCGGAAGATCATTGGTTTTGACTAATAATTGTAATAGCGGGGATAATTGATCCAGGTTCGCGATCGCAGCGGCCTGATCCCAACAAAGTACGAGTTAACAAGGAGCAGCGTGTGGAATTTAGCATAAAGAGCGGAATCCCTGAAAAGCAGCGTGGCGCTACCGTGGTGGTTGGCATATTCGAATCGCGCACGCTGACGCCCGCGGCAGCGGCCATCGACAAGGCCTCGAAAAATCATTTGGGCAAACTGCTCAAGAGCGGCGATCTCGACGGCAAGGCCGGTTCGACGCTGCTGCTGCATGGCGTGCCAGGCGTCCTTGCCGAGCGAGTACTGCTGGTCGGCCTGGGCAAGGAAAAGGAGTTCGGCGACAAGGAATTCCGCAATGCCATCTCCAAAACGATTGCAACGCTCAACGAAATCGGCGGCAGCGACGCCACGATTCTCCTCACCGAACTCGCTGTCGGCACACGCGATGCGGCATGGCGAGCGCAGCAAGCCGTCATCACCGCCGGCGATGCGTTGTACCGCTTCGACCGGCTCAAATCGAAGAAAGACGATAAACGCAACGCGCTCAAAAAGCTCGGCTTCAGTTTTGCCGCCAAGGATGCCGCCGCAGCCGAAGTTGCCCTGGCACAGGGCGAGGCCATCGCCGCAGGGCAACAGCTGATGAAGGATCTCGCCAACCTGCCCGGCAATCATTGCACGCCCTCTTATCTCGCCGATCAGGCGCGCGCCCTGGCGCGCGAACACAAGCTGGGCATCGAGGTGCTGGAACGCGCCCAGATGAAGAAGCTCGGCATGAACACATTGCTTGCCGTGGCGCAGGGCTCGGCTGAACCGCCCAGGTTCATCGTGCTCAAGTACCACGGCGGCGCCAGGAACGAGAAGCCCATCGTCCTCGTCGGCAAGGGGATTACCTTTGATTCCGGTGGCATTTCGCTCAAACCAGGTCCGGAAATGGACGAGATGAAATACGACATGTCCGGCGCCGCCAGCGTGCTGGGTACGCTCAAGGCGGTGGCACGCATGAAGCTGCCGTTGAATGTGATCGGCGTCATCCCCAGCACCGAGAACATGCCGGGAGGCCGCGCCATCAAACCGGGCGACATCGTCACTTCGATGTCGGGCCAGACCATCGAGATCCTCAATACCGACGCCGAAGGCCGCCTCATCCTGTGCGACGCGCTGACCTACGTCGAGCGCTTCGATCCGGAATGCGTGGTGGATATCGCCACGCTTACCGGCGCCTGCGTCATCGCGCTGGGCAGCATCGCCAGCGGACTGATGTCGAACAACGACGCGCTGGCGCTGGAACTGCTCGCCAGCGGCCAGGAATCCGGCGATCGCGCCTGGCAATTGCCGCTGTGGGAAGACTATCAGGAACAGTTGAAGAGCAATTTCGCCGACATGGCCAACATCGGCGGACGCATGGCCGGCACCATCACCGCGGCCTGCTTTCTCGCCCGCTATACCAAGAAGTACCAGTGGGCGCATCTCGATATCGCCGGCACTGCCTGGCGCAGCGGCGAGAAGAAGGGCTCCACCGGGCGCCCGCTGCCCTTGCTGACGCAATTCCTCATCAATCGCGCAAGCAAGGCAAAAGGCGCCGCGCGCAAGAAGAAAGCGTGACCAGGGTTCACTTTTTCCATGGCGCCAACGACCGCATTGAAGCCGCGGTCGCTTGGCTGCATGGCGCCTGGGCCAGGCGCCAGGATACCTCCGCGCAGCTGGTCGTCGTTTTCGCGCCCGACGCCGCGCTGGCCGACCGCATCGACCGGCAACTCTGGCTGCAACCGGCGGGCGGCTTCGTGCCGCACTGCCTCGCCGGTTCGCCGCTGGCTGCGGAAACGCCGGTCATCATCAGCGACTCGCTGGCGGCGCTCGACGCGCATCGGCAATTGCTCAACCTGAGCGATCAGGTGCCATCCGAGTTTTCGCGCTTCGACGAAGTAGTGGAAATCGTCAGCCAGGCCGGGCCGGACAAGCTGCCCGCACGCGAACGTTTCAAGTTCTACCGCGAGCGCGGCTACGAGTTGAACAATCAGGATATTTCTGCGGGGTTCTCATGAGCGATTTCGAGAGCTTCGACGAAAACCAGGCCTTTGACGAGAAGCAGCCCGATGTGCTCGGCAAGGTTGACGAGTTCATGAAGCGGCGGCGCGCGCAGGCTGGCAGCATGGCAGTGGATATTCCGCTACACGCCGAGCCAGTGGATGACATCCCCATGCTTACCGAAGTCGTCGGCGAAACCGGTTTGCAGGCGAAACCACCGCATGACGACTTGAACCGCGATATCGCGCACGCACTCGATGCCTGGCTCGACAAGAACCTGCCGCAAGCCGTCGTGCGTGTCATGGACGGCATCACGGATAATTTGATTTTGCAAATCCAGCAAAGCGCGGATAAGGATCTTCTGCCGCGTCTCAAACAAGTGCTGTTGGGCAATGTAAAGAACAGCGAAGACTAAGCCCTCCGCTATAATTCGCTGCTTTCTGCGAACCGACAGCTTCTCCCCATGGAACTCGCCAAGAGCTTCGAACCGGCTGACATCGAGCGGCGCTGGTATCCCCTCTGGGAATCCCGCAATTATTTTGCCGCCGGACTGGATACTGCCAAGTCCGAGAATTTCTGCATCCTGCTGCCGCCGCCCAACGTCACCGGCACGCTGCACATGGGCCACGGCTTTAACCAGGCCATCATGGACGCGCTGACGCGCTATCACCGCATGCGCGGCGACAACACCCTGTGGCAGCCGGGCACCGACCACGCCGGCATCGCCACGCAAATCGTGGTCGAGCGCCAGCTCGATGCCCAGGGCATTTCGCGCCACGACCTCGGCCGCGAGAGGTTCCTCGAAAAAGTCTGGGAGTGGAAGGAGTTCTCGGGCAACACCATCACGCGCCAGATGCGCCGTCTCGGCACCTCGCCCGACTGGTCGCGCGAACGCTTCACCATGGATGCGGGGCTGTCGAAGATCGTCACCGAGACCTTCGTCCGGCTCTACAACGAAGGCCTGATCTACCGCGGCAAACGCCTGGTGAACTGGGATCCGAAACTGATGACCGCAGTCTCCGACCTCGAAGTGGTGCAGGCAGAAGAAGACGGCTTCATGTGGCATATCCGCTATCCGCTCGCCGATGGCAGCGGACATCTGACCGTGGCGACGACACGGCCGGAGACCATGCTCGGCGACGTCGCCGTCATGGTGCATCCGGAAGACGAGCGCTACCGGCATCTGATCGGCAAGCACGTCGTGCTGCCGCTGTGTGATCGCGAGATCCCGATCATCGCCGACGAATATGTGGACAAGGAATTCGGCACCGGCGTGGTGAAGGTCACGCCGGCGCACGACTTCAACGACTGGCAAGTCGGTCAGCGTCACGGCTTCGCGCCAATCAGCATCCTCACGCTGGATGCCCGCATCAACGAACTCGGCCCCGCGCAATATCGCGGCATGGATCGCTTCGCCGCACGCAAGCAGATCGTCGCCGATCTCGAAGCCGCCGGCCTGCTCGACAGCATCAAGCCGCACAAGCTGGTGGTACCGCGCGGCGACCGCACCCACGAAATCATCGAGCCGATGTTGACCGACCAGTGGTTCGTCGCCATGAGCAAGCCCGGCGCCGATGGCACAAGCATCGTGCAAAAGGCACTCGACTGCGTCGCCTCGGGCGAAATCGAGTTCGTGCCCGAGAACTGGGTGAACACCTACAACCAGTGGCTCAACAACATTCAGGACTGGTGCATTTCGCGCCAGCTCTGGTGGGGCCATCAGATCCCGGCCTGGTACGCGGACAACGGTCGCATCTATGTCGCTCACGATGAAGCCGAAGCAAAAGCGCTGGCCGCGAAGGATGGCTACACGGCTGGATTAAAGCGCGACGAAGACGTGCTCGATACCTGGTATTCCTCCGCCCTGTGGCCCTTCTCGACGCTGGACTGGACGCCCGAGTGGCCGGCAAAAAGCAATACCGCGCTCGATCTCTATCTACCCTCGACGGTACTGGTCACCGGCTTTGACATCATCTTCTTCTGGGTGGCGCGCATGGTGATGATGACCAAGCACATCACCGGCAGAATCCCCTTCAAGCACGTCTATGTTCACGGTCTGATTCGCGATGCGGAAGGCCAGAAGATGAGCAAGTCGAAGGGCAACGTGCTCGACCCGATCGACCTCATCGACGGCATCGGCGTGGACGATCTGGTGAAGAAGCGCATCACCGGCCTGATGAACCCGCGCGACGCGCAGAAGATCGAAAAGCGCACCCGCAAGGAATATCCAAACGGGATTCCCGGCTTCGGCACCGACGCGCTGCGCTTCACTTTCCTCTCGCTCGCCTCGCCCGGGCGCGACATCAAGTTCGACATGCAGCGCTGCGAGGGCTATCGCAATTTCTGCAACAAGCTGTGGAACGCGACGCGCTTTGTGCTGATGAATGTCGAGGGCCAGGACGCTGGCATCAAGCCGGAAGGCAGCTTCGCCTGCGGCGGCTCAGGGTCCCTTGAATTCTCGGCCGTTGACCGCTGGATCGTCAGCCGGCTGCAGCGCACCGAAGCCGAGGTGGCCAAGCACTTCGCGGACTACCGCTTCGACCTGCTCGCCAAGGCGATCTACGAGTTCGTCTGGGACGAGTACTGCGACTGGTATGTCGAACTCGCCAAGGTACAGATGCAGGTCGGCAACGCGGCCCAGCAACGCGCCACACGACGTACCCTGCTGCATGTGCTGGAGACCGTGCTGCGCCTGGCACACCCGTTGATGCCGTTCATCACCGAGGAACTGTGGCAAACGGTAGCACCGCTCGCCGGTAGGGCCAAGGGCGATGGTAGCGAGTCGATCATGACGCAAAGCTACCCCAGGGCCGACCTCAATCGTTGCAACGAAACAGCCGAAGCCTGGATGGCACGGCTCAAGGAAATGGTGACGGCCTGCCGCAGCCTGCGCGGTGAAATGAATCTTTCACCGGCGCAGAAGGTGCCGCTGATTGCCGCCGGCGATAGCAAGATCGTGGCGGCCTATGCGCCCTACCTCGCCGCGCTGGCCAAACTCTCCGACGTTGAGGCGAGCGGCGATGCGCTGCCCGAATCGGATGCGCCGGTACAGATCGTCGGCGAGTTCCGTTTGATGCTCAAGATCGAGATCGATGTCGCCGCCGAGAAGGTGCGCATCGCCAAGGAGATTGCACGCGTCAGCGGCGAGATGGAAAAAGCGGAGAAAAAACTGGCGACGTCGAATTTTGTCGACCGTGCGCCGGCGGCGGTAGTGGCGCAGGAAAGAGCGCGGCTGGCGGACTTTGCCGCGCTGCTGGAAAAGCTCAACACACAGCTCGCGCGCTTGAGTTAACCGGGGCATAAGCCGCCATGGCTTCCAACGCATCGTTCAAGTTCGCTCCCTTCGGCTGCAGGGCTCGCTAACAGCGCGTGTTCCTTACTTCCTGTTATGACCAACCCTGAATCGGTTCTGCACTTCTGGTTTGAAGAAATCCAGCCGGCGGCATGGTGGAAGAAAGATGCGGCGTTCGATGCGCTGATCGTGCAGCGTTTCGGCGCGGTGCTCGACAGTGCGCGCGCCGGGGAGT
This sequence comes from Georgfuchsia toluolica, assembly GCF_907163265.1. NCBI lineage: Bacteria > Pseudomonadati > Pseudomonadota > Betaproteobacteria > Nitrosomonadales > Sterolibacteriaceae > Georgfuchsia > Georgfuchsia toluolica. The sequence continues at coordinate 3,336,373 of NZ_CAJQUM010000001.1, read as the reverse complement.
TGCATGCATGGCGCGAGAGTGCGGCGGGGGCGTTGGCGGAGATCATTGTGCTCGACCAGTTTTCACGCAACATTTTTCGCGATAGCGCCGCGGCGTTTGCGCAGGATACGCTGGCGCTGGTGCTGGCGCAGGAGGCGCTGCGGCGGGGACTGGACATGCAGTTAGCGGAGAAGCAGCGGCATTTTCTCTACATGCCTTATATGCACAGCGAGTCACGCGCGATCCATGCTGAGGCGGTGCAGCTGTTTACGGCACTGGGCGATGCGTCCGTGCTGGATTTCGAGATGCAGCACAAGGCGATCATCGACCGCTTCGGTCGCTATCCGCATCGCAATGCGGTTCTGGGGCGAGTGTCGACTGCCGAGGAAATCGCGTTTCTGGCGACGCCGGGTTCGTCCTTTTGAATTAAGACGGCAAGGAATTTACCGGTTCAGAATGCCTGATCCCAGCGAATCGAGAGACGGATGGCGGAGTTGATGAGTCCCACCATGCTGTAGGTCTGGACGTAGTTGCCCCACTGCTCGCCGCTCTTCGGGTTGATGTGCTCGGCGAGCAGGCCGTGCCGGTTGCGGAACGCCAGCAGCTTGTCGAACAGCGCGCGCCCTTCGTCCTTGCGGCCGAGCGCGACAAGGGCATTGGCGTACCAGAACGAGCAGACCAGGAAGGCGTTCTCCGGCGCGCCGAAGTCGTCCTTCTCGACATAGCGGAAAATGAAATCGCCATGCTTGAGCTCGCTCTCGATGGCTGCCACGGTGGCGACGTAGCGCGGGTCGTCTGCGCAGATGAAGCCGACTTCGGCCAACAGCAGCAGGCTGGCGTCGAGTTCGCTGCCGCCGAAGGTCGACACGAAACTGTTGCGCCGCTTGTTCCAGGCACGTTGCAGAATGTCGCGGTGGATGCGCTGGCCGCGGGCGCGCCAGCGTGCCGCCTTTTTCGCCAGGCCGAGCCGGTTGGCGATCAGGGCGAGGCGATCGCAGGCGGCCCAGCACATCACTGCGGAGAAGGTGTGCACGCGCGCCTGGCCGCGCAATTCCCACAGCCCGGCGTCCGGCTGCGCATAGAACTCCACCGCCTTGTCGCCGAGCGATTCGAGACGCTGGAACAGCGCGGTATCTCCCGGGCGTGCCAGACGCTGATCGAAGAACACGTGGGTCGCGGCCAGAATGGCGGAACCGTAGACATCATGTTGCGCCTGCGCAAAGGCCTGGTTGCCGATGCGGACCGGTCCCATGCCCCGATAGCCGGGCAGCGTCGGCACTTCGAGTTCATGGAGATTGGCGCGCCCATCGATACCGTATACGGGTTGCAGCCGCCCATTCGCGGCGCCGGCGGCGACATTGACGATGTAGCTCAGGTAGTGCTCCATGGTCCGGGTGGCGCCAAGCCGGTTGAGTGCATTGACCACGAAATAGCTGTCGCGCAGCCAGCAATAACGATAATCCCAGTTGCGCTCGCTGTTTGCCGCTTCGGGAATCGACGTGGTCATGGCCGCGATGATGGCGCCGGTGTCGTCGTAGGTATTGAGCTTCAGCGTGATCGCGGCGCGAATCACTTCGCCCTGCCACTCGAACGGGATACCGAGGTTGCGCGTCCACTCGCGCCAATAGTTGGTCGTCTCCTCGAGAAAATGCTGGGCAACTTTTCCTACCGCGCCCGGCACGGTTTCATCCGGCCCCAGCAGGAGCGTCAATTCGTTTTCGAGAAAAAAAGGAAGCTCCTGCAGGATCGCGGTAATCGAAGCATCGGTCGTCAAGCGCACGACGAGGTCCGGCGTGACGTAGCGGATATGGTTGCTGCCCCAGGTCATGATCGGCCGCTGCGCGCCATAGTTGCAGGCCGGCCGCAACCGGATACGAATGCGCGGACTGCCGCAGATGCGCCGGATTCGCCGCAGCAGGCTCAACGGACGGAAGATCCGTCCATGTTGATAGAAGCGGGGCATGAAGTCGGTAATCTCGATACAGCCCCCCTCTTTGTCGTGCAGCGTCGTTACCAGAATCGCCGTATTGCCGATGTAGCGCTGCTCGGAATCGGCGAGATCGACCAGGTCAATGACAAAGAAGCCGAAATCGTCTGTTCCATGCCCTTCCCGCAACAGCGAACAGAACAGCGGGTCGCCGTCCAGACGCGGAAAGCAGGACCACACCACTTCGGCATGCGGATCGACCAATGCGCCGATGGTGCCGTTGCCGATGATGCCAAGATCAAGTGACTGCAATATTGCTCTCCTTGTCGTGTGACTCGTTCGCGCTTGTGATCTGCCGCAGCCAGTCGAGCACCGCAGCCACGTGGGCCAGGCGATATGACGCCTGTGTTCGTCCGCGGCCGACCTTGATCGAAATCCCGCCCATCTGGTTGACCATGACAAACCCGTGCTCGTCGGTCTGGTCGTCGCCGATGAAGACCGGGGTTCTGCCAAAAAAGGGCGGCTGCGCCATGAAGTCCTTGATGGCGCTGCCCTTGTCGTGCCCCCTGGGTTTGATCTCGATCACGCGCTTGCCGGGCTGGACCTGCAGATCCTTGCCGGCGAGACGCACCAGATTGCGTACCCAGCGATGCAGGTAGCCGCCCAGTCGCGGCGCCTGACGGTAATGCAGCGCCAGCGTCGTGCCCTTGTCTTCGAAAATAAGTTGTTTGTAGCGGCGGCGCAGCGGCAGCAGTTGCTGTTCGATGGAACGAATGTCGCCGGCTGTTGCGTGGCGCTGCACGTTGCCGGCGGCGTTGCGCCATTCAAAGCCGTGCAACCCCGCCATCGGCAGCTGCGGCATGCCGAGCCGGTGATCGAGATCGGCCAGCGCGCGGCCACTGATCAGGGCCACTGCGCCATTGCAGAGTCGGTGCAGATCCTCGATCAGGCGCAGCAGCTCGCGATCGACCTGGATGTCGTCCGGTGTCGGCGCCAGGTCGATCAGTGTGCCGTCGACGTCGAGGAAATAGGCCCAGGCAGGCAAAGGAGGCGGTGGGGCGACAGTCATGACTGTGATTTTCGTTCCCGTTGCGTTTTCAAGGGTTCCGATTTTTCGACCAGGTGAAGCCTGCGCCGCATCGACGCCGCGTCGAGCAGCATGCGTCCGGCCCAGCGATAAACATTGAACTCGGACACCAGGCCGCGCATCAGCCGCATCCGGTCGCGTTGTTCTGTGAGCGGCATGACGAGAGCGAGTTGAAGGGCGGCGGCGCACTGGTCGGCATCGTAGGGATTGACGATCAACGCCTCGGGGAGCTCCCGTGCCGCACCGGTGAACTGGCTCAGTACCAGGATGCCGCGCTGGTCGTCGCGCGCCGCGATGAATTCCTTGGCGACCAGATTCATGCCGTCGTGCAGACTGCTGACGAAACACAGTTCGGCGGCCCGGTAATATTCGTACACCTGCCACGGTTCGTGGTGCTCGATCTTGAGAATGATCGGCGGCGCGCCACGACCGCCAAAGCGCTGATTGATTTGTGCCGCCGTCTCGATTACCAGCGTCTCGTGGGATTTGTATTCGAAGATGCTGGAGCGGCTGGGCGCGGCAATCTGGACAAAGGTGAAGCGTCCAATCCATTCCGGATTCAGTTCGAACAGCCGTTCCACGGCGCGAAAGCGTTCGATGATGCCCTTGGTGTAATCGAGACGATCGATACCGATGCCGATAGCATGGTTTGCCGGCAGATGGTTTTTTTGCCGGATTTCAGCGCGGCATTGCTCGACGGGCTTCGCCAGGAGTTCCTTTTCAGGCGGCCAGTCGATGGAAATCGGGTAACGCCGCACCAGGGTTTTTTTGCCGCCGAGTGTGACGCCGAGGGCCTCGCGATCGACGCGGGCCTCAATGAAGCGATCCACGGTATCGACAAAATTGTTGCAGTGGATTTGCGTATGAAAGCCGACGATGCTGCTGCCGAGCAGCCCCAAAACAATTTCTTCGCGCCAGGGACAGATCGCAAACGACTCCGGGTTGGGCCACGGGATGTGCCAGAAGGTGATGATGGTGGCGTCCGGCAATGCCTCGCGCAGCATGCGCGGCAACAGGGCAAAATGATAGTCTTGTACCAGCACGATCGGATCCTTGGTCTTGGCTTCCTTGACCACCGCATCGGCGAATTTCTGGTTGACAGCGACGTAATGCGCCCAGTCGCCGGAACGGAAGGTGGGGCGGACATGGGCGATATGGCACAGCGGCCAGAGTCCCTCGTTGGCGAAGCCGTAGTAGTAGCCGTTCACTTGCTCCTCGCTCAACCAGATCCGGCGCAACTGATAGGCCGGGTTTCCCGGCGGCACCGCAACGCGGTCGTTGCGATCCACGGTGTCGCGATCGGCCGTACCCCCGCCGTGGGCGATCCAGATGCCGGAGCAGGCGCGCATGATCGGCTCCAGCGCGGTGACCAGGCCGCTGGCCGGACGCTGCACCTCGATTTTGTCGCCGCTATGCTGATGGATATAGGGCTCGCGGTTGGACACCACGATCACGTCTTCGCCGCGCAATTCTCCATGCAGGATGGTGCGCAGACTCTCCGCGGTCCAGGAGATCTGACTTTCGTCGCGGGCCCGGTGTTCCGCTTCGAGGTCTTCGACCAGGCGTTGCAGGTCGCGCGCGATCGGCCGCAACTCCGGCACCTTCTGCGGCACCTTTATTGATACGCCTGGCTGGCGCAGCAGGCCCTCGCCACGCATCAACGAACGTATCCCCTGCATCCAGCCGCGCCAGCTCAACTGGGCGATCACTACCGTGAGCAGGGAAACGACGAAGGCGAGTCCGGCGAAGAAATAGAACAGATAGTCGCGGGTTTCCTCGCTGCGCCGCTCGATGAAACTCATGTCGTGGATGAGTACCAGCTTGCCTTCGGGATTGTCTGCCGTGTCCATCGGCCGCACGGCGACATGGAGCGATCCGTGTTTGCCGCGGAGGACACTGCCGCCGATAAGGCCATACGGCGTTAGCGTGTCGCAGCGTATATCCTCAGGCATGAGCGAAGTCGACACCATCTTCTCCGCGGGAGCGGCGCAATAGCCGAGGGCGTACATGCGTTCGTCCTCCGAGACGCGCTTGAACATTCCCAGCATCTTCCTGGGTGTCACCGGTTCGGTCTGTTCCAGCAGGGGTTCCTGGATGGTCTTGGCGATAAGCGATGCCCGCATATCGAGGTCGCGCACTGCCCAGCGCAACGTAAGGCGATCCACCAGCGGCACAACGGCATAAGCAATGGCGCCGATGACGATCAACAACGGTATGACGAAGCGCAAGGTAAGACGCATCGAATGCTCCTGTTCTAGAACCAATTACTCAGGCGGCACATCAGTTGCCGGGACCAACCGATTGCCGAAAAAAGACGGATATTTCGCCACGCCCATGTTGCAACTATAGGCTGGGAATGTTTTTTTTTCATTTCCGCCGTGATTCCATCCAATCCAACCTTCGAATTCCGCCATGCCCCGTGGCGCCTATTGCTTGTCGGCGGAGGGCTTTGCCGCATAATGTTGAGATGGCAACGCACAAAATTCCGGTAGCCGTGTTGGAACCGACAGTATCTTGAGCCTCGTGGAGGCTATTCCCAAACGATGTCGCCGCAAACGACCCGTATGTCATCGCCGAGACGGAAGCCAAACGATACGGTGATGCAGACGTGGGCGCTCGACGCGGAAAGGTAGGGGGTGGTTGCCTGCACCTTGCCGATGTTGTCGATGACGCTGCGAAAATAGGGGCGCCGCGCCCAGCGCGCCCCACCGATGTTGGAGATGGGGAAGAAGCGTGCGCCAAGCGGACCGGTCGGATAGTCCGGATGCCAGACACTGTTGCCGACCTGACGGCCGTCGCCGTCGAGCAGGTAGCAGAATTCGGCATCAGGCAACGCCAGAAATGCCGCGCAGGCATCGGCCAGCGGGGCGCCCGCGGCAATCCTCTCCGCTGCTTGCAGAATTGCCGTCTGGTAGGGCCTGAGACGGATTTCGGTCTGGCGCTGCTGCTCGACGATTTGGCTGTCATAGTTTTGCCAGAGCTCCGCCGCAGCATTGACCACCGAATGAATCTTGAGCGGTGCGGGTTGCGGCCGGCCAAAATAGTAACCTTGGGCAAAATCGATGTTGGCATCGAGAGCGATCATGGCTTGGGTCCGGTTTTCAATGCCTTCGAGTACGACGAAGACCCCGGCCTCGTGCAGCAGCGCGACGATGCGTGGCAGCAGGCGCCGGATGCGGGAATCGTTTTCCACACCCAGCGCGAAAACGCGATCGAGCTTGACGATTTCGGGCGAGATTTTCCAGACGCGATCGAAATTGGATTGGCCGGCGCCAAAGTCGTCAAGCGCCACCAGGTAGCCATGCTCGCGCATATGAAGGACGGCATCGGCAAATTCGCTTTCGTCGCGCAGCGAATGTTCAAGTACTTCAATGACGACATGCCCGTGATCAATGCCGAACTCGTTGCAGGCCTTGGCCGAAAAACCACGCTGGTCTTCGTTGCGCTGGGTCGCAAAAACCCGTGGATGCATGTTGAGGAACAGCCAGCCCTGCTTCGCATCGCCGGCATTGGCCATATGCAGCAGCCGGCTCAATCGGTCCAGTTTCAGCAACTCTTCCGGCTTGGCCTCAGCTTGCAGCAGCAACTGGTGCGGGGCGACCGGATGCAGGCGCGAATCGACCGGACGCATCAGTCCTTCGTGACCGATCACGCGCGCGTGGGTGAGACTGATGACAGGCTCGAAGCAGCTGCTGAGCCGATAATCGCGATAGGTGGCGTGAAATGTTCCGTCATCACCGGCCTGCACACAGCTGCGCAGGGTTTCATACGACCATGACTTGAGTTCCTTTGGGGTAATCATGTTGCCTTTCGTACCCAGACCATGGAATGCTTCAGCTCCTGCACGCGGGAAACGCAAGCGGTGTCACGACAACAGCAAGTGGATTTAATCTCTGGCATGGGGTTATCCTTGCCGACATTCTAGCAATGCCGGGTAGCGGCACGGGTCACAATGACGAATGCGGGTTGCGGTAACGGCACGGCGGATCGATTGATCCGCGCTATCGAACTATTCGATGCGGCAAATGCTGCCGATCCCAACCTGTCGGTTGCAGACGGTAAATCCATTGCAAAGGAATTGTGCTACGCGCAACGCATGAGCGCCATGCTCGAACGCTATGCGCCGGAAGCTGATGAAGTGGTTCGTCTTGCCGTGCGCGCCCAGCACATCGAGCGCTGGGAGATTCCGCGCAGCAGATATCCGCTGACCCGCGCCGGTTACCACAAGTGGCGTACCACCTTGTACGGTTTTCATGCCGATCGCGCTGCCGCGTTGATGCGCGAGGCCGGTTACGACGAAGACATGATCACGCGCGTCGCCGCGATGCTGAAGAAGGAAAGCCTCGCCGATCCGGCGACGCAAATGATGGAGGATGTCGCCGCGCTGGTGTTCATCGAATCGTACCTGGCGGATTTCGCTGCCCAGCATCCCGAATACGACGAGGCAAAGTGGTGCGGCATCATCGCCAGGACCTGGCGCAAGATGTCGCCGCGCGGTCAGGCTTTCGCCCTCACGGACATTGCGTTGCCGCAGGCGTTATTGCCCTTGATCAAAAAGGCAGTCGGCCTGTAAACGCCGGCATCAGCGGCAATCCGCCGCCGCCTGCCGGATCTTCTCCAGCGTTTCTTCTGGTTGCCCCGGGCCCGCGCCGGGCAGGCGCGCTTCATGACCGCTGCCCAGGTTGCCACCACCGTAATAAATTCTCAATTCATTGCGGACGAATTCCAGGTATTGGACCATGCCCAGGTTGATCCAGCGGCGCTTGCCATCCTCGTCCGGCGGCAGTTCGTAGAGGCAGAATGCGGTTGAACCCTTCGTTGCGGTTATTGGCGCCATATGCTCTTGTGCTTGTACCGGGCAGGCTTTCAGCAGCAGCGCTGCATAAAGCATCCCTATGGCTAGTGCGCGAATCATGGCGTTTCTCCGTTGGGGGCCGAGGTGAATTATGGCAGCAGCTATTCCGGTAATGTTGTGCATTGCTGCGGGCTGGGCGCATCTGACATAGATCAACCAAGAACGGTTCTTGCATGAGATAATTAAAAAGTTTGGTAGGTCAGCTGGAAATGTGGATAGCTTGAAAGCTGGCCCGTGTTTCATCGGGGAATAATGGCCCGGATGTTTGCGCTTGTGGGGTGTTTTTCCCCAAGTTCAGCATAGTTTGCGGCAAAGATGGATGCCCCTTCTTTTCCCTTATTTCCATTGGTGCGCCAAGCATTCTTCCTTAAACTGTTCTTCCTTATCATGTGTCAGGGGGGTTGATGTCTCTATTAATCGGAGTACCACGAGAGGTCTTTCCAAACGAGAAGCGCGTCGCGACCGTTCCCGAGGTTGTCGAAAAGCTGATCAAGCTGGGTTTTTCGGTTGCGGTCGAATCGGGCGCCGGAGATGCGGCGAATTTCAGTGATGAGACCTACCGCGCCGCTGGTGCCGAAATCATCACGGGGGCTGCCCAGCTTTGGGCCAAATCCGACATCGTCTTCAAGGTGCGTGGGCCGAGCCAGGAAGAAGTCGGCTTGATGCGTGAAGGCGGCACGCTGATCAGCTTTATCTGGCCGGCGCAGAACCCCGAACTGATGCAGCAGCTCGCGGCGAAGAAGGCCACGGTGCTGGCCATCGACTCGCTGCCGCGCACGCTCTCCCGCGCCCAGAAGATGGACGCGTTGACCTCCCAGGCCGGCGTTGCCGGCTACCGTGCCGTCATCGAGGCCGCGAACGCCTTCGGCCGCTTCTTTAACGGTCAGATCACGGCCGCGGGCAAGGTACCGCCAGCCAAGGTCTTCATCGCCGGTGCCGGCGTCGCCGGCCTGGCCGCAATCGGCACCGCTGCCGGTCTGGGCGCCATCGTACGCGCCAACGACACGCGTGCCGAAGTGGCTGACCAGGTCGTGTCCCTGGGCGGCGAATTCGTCAAGGTCGATTATGAGGAAGAAGGTTCCGGCGGCGGCGGCTATGCCAAAGTGATGAGCGAGGGCTTCCAGCACGCCCAGCGCGAGATGTACGCCAGGCAGGCCAAGGAAGTGGACATCATCATCACCACCGCGCTGATCCCCGGCAAGCCCGCGCCAAAGCTGATCACCGCCGAGATGGTAAAGAGCATGAAGGCGGGCAGCGTCATCGTCGACATGGCGGCTGAGCAAGGCGGCAATTGCGAATTGACCGAACCCGGCCAGGCAGTGGTGAAGCACGGTGTGACCATCGTCGGCTACACCGATCTGGTCAGCCGCCTGGCCAAGCAATCGTCGACGCTCTACTCGAACAACCTGCTGCGCTTGACCGAGGAATTGTGCAAGACCAAGGACGGTGTCATCGACGTCAACATGGAAGACGACGCCATCCGCGGCCTGACGGTGATCAAGGAAGGCAACATCACCTGGCCGCCCCCGCCGCCCAAACCATCCGCAGCCCCGCCCGCTGCCGCGAAGCCGGCGGCCGCAGCGCCTGCCGCGAAGAAAGGCCACGGCCATGGCGGCAGCGGCGAACCGATGGCGGGCAACAAGCTGGCCATCATGTTCGGTGTCGCCGCGGCATTGTTCTGGTTCGTTGGCGCCAATGCCCCGACCGCCTTTCTCGCCCACTTCACGGTGTTCGTGCTGGCCTGCTTCGTCGGCTACATGGTGGTGTGGAACGTGACCCCGGCCTTGCACACGCCGCTGATGAGCGTGACCAATGCGATTTCCAGCATCATCGCCATCGGCGCGCTGATCCAGATCGCCCCGCCGCTGGCGGAAGGCATGGCGGCGCCGAATGAGTGGATACGCTGGCTGGCCGTGGGCGGCATCGTGCTCACCGCGGTCAATATGTTCGGTGGCTTCGCCGTCACCCAGCGCATGCTGTCCATGTTCCGCAAATAACCCGGGGAGACGCAAGACATGTCTGGAAATTTGGCAACCGTCTCCTATATCGGAGCAACAATTCTTTTCATCCTCAGCCTGGGCGGCCTTTCCAATCCGGAGACCTCGCGGCGCGGCAACCTCTACGGCATGATCGGCATGACCCTCGCCGTGCTGGCGACAGTGTTCGGCCCACGCGTCAGCATGGCCGGCATTCCCTGGATCGTCGCCGCCATGGTGGTCGGCGGCGGCATCGGCCTCTACGCCGCGCGTACCGTGCAGATGACGCAGATGCCGGAACTGGTGGCGCTGATGCATAGCCTGGTCGGCCTCGCTGCCTGCCTGGTCGGCTACGCCAGCTACGTTGATACATCGATCCAGTTCATCGGCGCCGAAAAAAGTATTCATGAGATCGAAATCTACGTCGGCATCCTGATCGGGGCCGTGACCTTCTCGGGCTCGCTGATCGCCTTCGGCAAGCTCAACGGCAAGATCAACGGCAAGCCATTGCTGCTGCCGGCACGCCACTGGATGAACCTGGCCGGCTTGCTGGTGGTGATCTGGTTCGGCGGGTCTTTCCTGCACGCCGAGTCGGTCAACGCCGGCATGACGCCGCTGATCGTGATGACCGTCATCGCGCTGCTGTTCGGCATCCACATGGTGATGGCCATCGGCGGCGCCGACATGCCCGTGGTGGTATCGATGCTCAACAGCTACTCGGGCTGGGCCGCGGCGGCGACCGGCTTCATGCTCTCCAACGACCTGCTCATCGTCGTCGGCGCGCTGGTGGGCTCAAGCGGTGCGATTCTGTCCTACATCATGTGCCGTGCCATGAACCGCAACTTCATCAGCGTCATCGCGGGCGGCTTCGGCACCGGCGGCGGCGCGCCGGCAGCCAAGGGCGACGCGGCGCAACCGGCCGGCGAAGTGGTTCCCATCAGCAGCGTCGAAACGGCGGAACTGCTGCGCGAGGCGAAGAGCGTGATCATCGTTCCCGGCTACGGCATGGCGGTGGCGCAGGCCCAGCACACGGTGTACGAAATCACCAAGTACCTGCGCGAGAAGGGCGTCAATATCCGCTTCGGCATCCACCCGGTGGCGGGGCGCATGCCCGGCCACATGAACGTGCTGCTGGCGGAAGCCAAGGTGCCCTACGACATCGTGATGGAAATGGATGAACTCAACGACGACTTCCCCGACACCGACGTCGCCATGGTGATCGGCGCCAATGACATCGTCAACCCGGCGGCGCAGGACGATCCGACCAGCCCCATCGCCGGCATGCCGGTGCTGGAAGTGTGGAAGGCCAAGACCTCGATCGTCATGAAGCGCAGCATGGCTTCCGGCTACGCCGGCGTGGACAACCCGCTCTTCTACAAGGAGAACAATCGCATGCTGTTCGGCGATGCCAGGAAGATGCTGGACGAAGTGCTGGTAGCGCTCAAGGCCTGAGTGCGTTCGATGCAAAAAAACGCCCGCGACAGCGGGCGTTTTTTTTTTGGCAGTCTTGCTTATTTGCCCGATCGAGCATCGGGGCGATGCTATACAGATAGCAAAGGAGGACTAAATGATCCGCAATGTCGCTGTCGTGTTGCTGGTCGCGTTCTGCGTGGGTTGCGCGACGAACAAGCCGGCCAAGCCGGAGCGCAATGCCGGTGCGACCAGCATGCGCGTGGATGGTGCCAGCGTCGGTCGCAAGGTGTTGGCTGAGGTACCCGCGGAGTCGGCCATGGAGCGTTTCGAAATGCTTGACCGAAAGGGGCGTGAAATCGACTATGTGGCGTTTACCGACACCGACTACGGTGGCCTGCTATTTCTCGATAACAAGATATACGGTACGCTGTCGAAGCGCGATGTACGGGCGTTTTACAGCTGCCGCGGCTATGCCACCGCTACGCATTACCACTGGGCCCGCGATGCGCTGGACTGGTTCGATTCGCTGCTTGCCGCTGCCACCCCAGCCGAGAGCGCAACACTCGACTTTTCCGGCAAATCGACCATGCAGAGCGTGAAAGAGGTGGTAAGCAATCCGGTACTTTCGGATGTGCGCTCGCTGGTCGGCATGGGAACCAATCCATTCAGTATTTTCAGCAAGTTGAGTTCGGCCCACAGCAATATGGTCGAGCGCGAAAATTATGAGAAAACGCAGCAGGCCTTGCGTGCCTTGGAACCGGGCGACAGCGAAGAGAAGGTGGCGCAGATCGTGCGGCCCGAAGATGTTTCCTTCACCACCGACGGCATGGTGATGGCCTACCCCAAATATTCGCTGGACTTCTATGTGAACGGGGGCGTCGTGAAGGTGTTGCAGCAGCCTTCGTTCGACCGGTTGTCGCGACTGCATGCGGCGATCTTCTATGTCCCCAATCTGCGCTGGGATCAATGCACACCGCACAACTGGCGCCAGGCGCTGCCGGTGGACTGGCAGCCGCCGCCTAACGAAGAAGGCACAGCAACAACAGGCGAGGGCAAGAATCAATAACCCCACTGCGGCAGGGATGGATGCAGCGGCGTAGTATGGTGAGCGTCGACGTTTTCATGGAGCAACCCGACATGAAATCCTCTACCCGCGTCAAACCGCTTGCACCATCGGCCGCGGCCGGCCCGGTCGCCCTCCTGATCGCCACGCGCAAGGGCGCATTCATACTCAAGTCCGATCCGGCGCGGCGCACATGGACCAGCAGCGCACCAATATTTTTTGGTCATATCGTGCATCACATGGTGCTCGATCCGCGCGACCGAAAGACGTTGCTGCTGGCCGCGCGCACCGGCCATCTGGGACCAAGCGTGTTCCGCTCCGGCAATTTCGGCAAGACATGGGCGGAAGCGGCGCGGCCACCGGCATTTCCCAAAGCGGCGCCGGGTGAAAAGGGCCGCGTCGTCAATCACACTTTCTGGTTGACGCCCGGCCATGCCAGCGAGCCACGGGTCTGGTACGCGGGTACCTCGCCGCAAGGCTTGTTTCGCACTGAAGACGGCGGCGCGACGTGGAATCCGGTGTCAGGCTTCAACGATCATCCGATGTACCAAAAATGGACCGGCGGCGAACAGGACGGCACCCCTGACGGACCCAAGCTGCATTCGATCAACATCGACCCGCGCGATCCGTGCCATCTTTATATCGGCCTGTCGAGCGGCGGCGTGTTCGAGAGCACGGATCGTGGCGCAAACTGGCAGCCGCTGAATGCCGGTTGTGCGGCGGACTTTCTGCCCTTCCCCGACCCGGAATACGGACACGATCCGCATTGCGTGCGCCTGCATCCGCTGGCGCCAGACGTGCTGTACCAGCAGAATCACTGCGGCATCTACCGCATGGATCGGGCACTGGGGAAATGGAAACGCATTGGCATGAAAATGCCGAAGAAGATCGGCGACATCGGGTTCCCGGTCGTATTGCATCCGCGCGATCCGGACACGCTGTGGGTGTTTCCGATGGACGGCACCGCGGTGTGGCCGCGCACCAGTGTCGGCGGAAAACCGGCTGCCTACGTCTCGCGCAATGCGGGCAGAACCTGGCACCGCCTCGATGCCGGCTTGCCACCCAATCAGGGCTGGTTCACGGTGCTGCGCCAGTCGATGAGCTGCGATGCCCACGATCCGCCAGGACTCTACTTCGGCACCACGGGCGGCGAAGTCTGGGCCAGCCGGAACGAGGGTGAAAAATGGTCCTGCATCGCGCAACACCTGCCGCAGATCTACGCGGTCGAAGCCGTTGAGTTGGCGCGGTGAAAGTTTCCATTCCGACTCCGTTGCGTTCCTATACCGGCGAACAACGCGAGGTCGAGGCCGATGGCAACACGCTGGGCGAATTGCTCATCGATCTGGATCGCCGCTACCCCGGCATCCGCTTTCGCATGATCGACGAACAGGACGCCATACGGCGCCACATCCGCATCTGGGTGAATCAGGATCAGGCAGCCGCGCTGGACACGCCGCTGCGCAGCAGCGATGAGGTGATTATTTTCCAGGCACTCAGTGGCGGCTGATCGGCAGGCGATCAGGCATTGTTTTTCTTGCCGAAGCCGCCCAGCAATGCAGCGACGGGTTTGACCGGCCGCCGTGGCGGGGCGGCGGATTTGCTTGCCGCACCCTCGCCAGTTTTGCCTTCATAGGGTTTGCTGAAATCAAAGCCGTCGGGTGCGATAGTCGGCACATGCGCCGCAGGACGCGGCAGGGCCACCGAACTGCGCGGGCCATGCGGGCGGTGTTCTTCGCGTTCGCGAATATGCCCGTGGCGGCTGCGGCCGCGGACGCGGTCACGATCTTCGTGGTACACGGCTGTGCCAGGATCAAAATCGGGTAGCGTGACCTGTTCGATCTTGAACTTGATCAGCTTCTCGATATCGGCGAGGCGCGGTTTCTCTTCGGGGGCAACCAAGGAAGTCGCGTCGCCCCTCTTGCCGGCGCGGCCGGTGCGGCCGATGCGGTGAATGTAATCCTCGGCGGTATGCGGCAATTCGTAGTTGATGACGTGGGGCAGATCGTCGATGTCGAGGCCGCGTGCCGCGACGTCGGTGGCGACCAATACCCGCACCGTGCCGGCCTTGAAGGCTTCGAGCGCTTCGCTGCGCTGTTGCTGGCTTTTGTCGCCGTGAATGGCGGTGGCATTGATGCCCTGCCGCTCCAGCCACACCGACAGGCGGCTGGCGCCAAACTTGGTGCCGACGAAGACCAATACCTGCGACAGGTTCGATTCCTTGAGCAGATGCAGCAGCAGATGCCGCTTGTGATCGGCCGACACCATATGCACGCGGTGCGAGATGGTCTCCGACACCGTGTTGCGGCGCGCGACTTCGATCAACTGCGGATTTTTCAGCATCACGTCGGCGAGCTTCTTGATCTCTTCCGAGAAAGTGGCCGAGAACAGCAGGCTCTGCCGCGTTGCGGGCAGCATGGCGAGAATGCGCTTGATGTCGGGGATGAAGCCCATGTCGAGCATGCGGTCGGCTTCGTCGAGGACCAGCACTTCGACTTGCGCAAAGCTGACGCTTTTTTGCTGCACGTGATCGAGCAGGCGGCCGGGCGTGGCGACGACGATCTCGCGGCCTTCCTTGAGTTCGGCGATCTGTGGTTTGATATCCACGCCGCCGTAGATGCAGACCGAGCGCAGCGGCAGGTATTTGCTGTAGGTCTTGACGCTGTCTTCGACCTGGATCGCCAGTTCCCGCGTCGGCGCCAGGATCAGCGCGCGCACCGGATGACGGGCCGGGGAGGATGAAGTACTGGCGTGATGGGCGAGGCGTTGCAGCATGGGCAGAGTGAAGCCTGCAGTCTTGCCGGTGCCGGTCTGCGCGCCGCCCATCATGTCGAGGCCTTGCAGCACAATGGGAATTGCCTGGGCCTGGATCGGCGTCGGCTCGGTATAGCCGGCTTCGTGCACAGCTTTCAACAGTTCGGGCAACAGCCCGAGATCATCGAATGTCATCGCGCCTCCGCAGAGCCGTCTGCGCAAGCGCAGAGATACAGGACACCCCACCTTCCTCCCCCTCCAAGAGGGGGGAGGTAACCAATCGCCCCCGCCCTTGGGGCGGGGGAAGGGGGGTGGGCGCTGTTTTTCCCAAAGGGGGACACTTGTGTCCCCCTTTCCTTGGGAAAGGGGATAGGGGTAAGGCTGCCATAAATACTCCTGAATCGGCCCGTCCCTTGCGGGATACCGGTTCAGGCGGCGAAACTTTGTTGGGGGGTGAAACGAAGCCAGAACGGCCCAGAGTTTGCGCGCCAACCGGTGGGGCGCGACCCGCGCATTATACGGTGGGAGAGCTCTTGGCGGAAGAAATCGTCTTCATATGGGCTTTCAGCGTCGCCAGCAGGGAGTGGAGTTGATAGCGGTCCATCTCCTTCATGCCGTCGAAAAATTCGATGACCCATTTTTCGTAGATTATCGCCATTTTGGCGAACGCCTCGTGACCTTGCGGCGTGAACTTGACGATATAGGCGCGGCGGTCCTCTGGGTTGCCTTCACGCACCACGAGTCCCTCCGCCACGAGTTGGTCGGTGATGCCGGTGATATTGCCCCCGGTCACCATCATGCGTTTCGACAGTTCGCCCATCCTGAGGCCTTTGGGAGAGCGCTCCAGTTGCGCCATCAGGTCATAGCGCGGCAGCGTGATATCGAACTGGCTGCGCAGGCGGCTGCGGATTTGGCCCTGAATAAGGTTGCTACAGGCCTGCAGCCGCAGCCAGAGCCGCAGGGTATGGTGATCCTGTGACGTGGCGCGAGTTTCGGTGTCCAGCGTGTTGTTTTTGTCGTTCATGATGGGTCTCTCTTGGGGAATGAAACGATCCGGACAGTGTTGAGCCAACTCTTCCCCACGATAGTCGCATTTGAGAATTTTTAGAAGTGAAATGATTTGCCTTTAAGTAACACGAAGCAACCTTTCGGACAAGCGATTTGTTGTGGGATAGACTTATTGGTATACGTTCGGGATGGCGAAAATGAGAAAAGCCGTATTAGCCGTATTTCTGCTGAGCTTCGGAATTTCCCTGCATGCGCAGGAGGTGACCTTGCGCCACGCACTGAGCGCACGCAATCTCGACACCCTGTCGACGCTTGTTGTGCGCTTTAATGCCGCGCAAAAGGGCAAGGGCAAAGTGGTGTTGCAGGATATAAAAAGCGCCAATGATGGCCGCCATCTGCCGCACATGGCGCTGCTCGACAGCGACGACAGCATCACCTTCTTCGGCACCCTGCCGCGCTTCAAGCCGCTGTATCAGGCAATGAAGGAGTCCGGCGTGCCGCTTGATGCTGCCGGCATGTATCCGCAAATCGCCGAGGCGATGAGCGAAAAGCCGGGCCAGTTGCAGGCCCTGCCGCTGGGCCTGTCTTTGCCGGTGATCTACTGGAACAAGGAGCTGTTTCGCAAGGCCGGTCTTGCGCCCGATACCGCGCCGCGCACCTGGCACGAGGTGCAGACGGCGGCAGGGGCGCTTAATGATGCCGGCATTGCCTGCCCGCTGACTTCTTCGCGCTTCAGCTGGGTGCATCTGGAGAACGTCACCACGCAGCAGGGGCAGCCGATCTTCGGCCAATCCAATCGCGTGGCCCTGAACGGACTCATCAATGTCAAGCACATGGCCATGCTGGCGAGCTGGTATCGCAGTTCGTACTTCCGCTATTACGGCGCCCGCAGCGAAGCGGACGCGCGCTTCCTGTCCGGCGAGTGCGCCATGCTGACCGGCGAATCCTCGCTCTATGCCGACATCTATGCAGCGGGACGCATCAAGGCCGGTGTCGGCAGCTTGCCGTACTACGAAGACGAATATGGCGTAACGCCGGGCAACGTGGTACCGGATGGTGCGGGCTTGTGGATACTGGCCGGCAAAAGCAAAGAAGAATACAAATTGATGGCGCGTTTCGTCGCTTTCCTGATGCAGCCGGAAGTGCAGCGCGACTGGGTCAAGGGCACCGGCTACCTGCCGATGACGGCACAGGCAATCGCAGCGCTGCGCGAATCAGGCGCGCCGCCGGCGGTGCTCGACGCAGCCGCGCGCCGACTATCCATTCGCAGCGACAAGCCACGTTTGAAAAGCGGCGCCTTGCTGACGCGACTGCGCGACAACATCGGTGAACAGATCGAACTGGTCTGGCGCGACAAGATATCGGCCAAACAGGCGCTTGACGTCGCCATGCAGCGCGTCAATGCCATTGCAATTAAACAATAAGCGGTCAAGCCATGCCAAATCCTGCGAAAACGTTCGAGCGCAGCGAGCAAATTGGTAGCCGCCCCTTGAGGGGCGGATGGGTGGGGTGGGGCTTCAATTCGCCTTTCCGGCCAAACACCAAAGCACTTCATCGAACTCTCTCCTGTTTGGTTTCGGCTTGGCCGGTTTAGCAAATGTGGCCCTATCCGCGCCTAATCGTGCATCGCCTTGGCGGCGCCCTGGCGCCGGAGAACACGCTGGCGGGACTCGCCATTACCGCACGGCTTGGCTGCATGGGTGTTGAATTCGATGTCATGCTGTCGAAGGACGGCGTGCCGCTGGTGATTCACGACGAGACGCTGGAACGTACCACCAGCGGAACCGGTTGCGTCGCCGATCATGAGGCTGACATGCTGCGCCAGCTGGACGCCGGTGCCAAACACCATGCCGCTTTCGCCGGTGAAAAGATTCCCACCTTTGCCGAAGTGCTTGATGCCTGCCAGCGCCACGGCATCCTGCCCAATGTCGAAATCAAGCCGGCGCGGGGCTTCGATGTCGAAACCGCCGAAGCGACGGTGCGTGCCGTAACCGAACACTGGCGCGGCACCACATTGCCGCTGCTGTCATCGTTCTCCTATGCGGCGCTGGAGCGGGTGCGCGACATCGCCCCGCATCTGCCACGTGCGCTGGAGGTCGTCGAGATCCCGGCCGATTGGCAGGCCCAGGTGAGGGCACTGGGCTGTGTCGGCTTTCACGCGTCCGTCGAAGATAACGATCTCGAAATGTTGCGTGAATGCCGAAGTCATGGCCTGCAAATGGCGATCTGGACCGTGAACAACCGGCAGCAGGCCGAAGCGCTGTTTGCGGCCGGCATGGATGCAGTGTTCTCCGACCGCCCGGATTTGTTTCCGGCCGAATAGCGCGACTTGCGGCTGCTGTTTCGGCGGCACGGCGGCTTCCCACGGGGATTTCCGCCGGCCATCCCACGGGATTCGTTCCAGTCGTCCCATGGGATTCCCTCTGGTCATCGCGTAAAATCCGCGCATCGCCCATTGTTCATCAGCCCCGTCATGAAAAGCGCCGAGATCCGCAAGAAGTTCCTTGACTACTTCGCCTCCAAAGGCCATCAGGTCGTCGCATCGAGTTCCCTGGTACCGCACGACGATCCGACCCTGCTGTTCACCAACGCGGGCATGAACCAGTTCAAGGACGTGTTCCTCGGCTTCGACAAGCGGCCCTACACGCGCGCCACCACGTCGCAGAAATGCGTGCGCGCCGGCGGCAAGCACAACGACCTCGAAAACGTCGGCTACACCGCGCGCCACCACACTTTCTTCGAAATGCTGGGCAACTTCAGCTTCGGCGATTACTTCAAGCGCGACGCCATTCAATATGCATGGGAACTGCTGACCGAAGTCTTTAAGCTGCCAAGGGACAAGCTCTACGTCACCGTGTATGCCGAGGACGATGAGGCCTACGATATCTGGACCAAGGCGGTCGGTCTCGCGTCAGAGCGCGTCATCCGCATCGGCGACAACAAGGGTGCGCGTTATGCCAGCGACAATTTCTGGATGATGGGCGACACCGGCCCCTGCGGCCCGTGCACCGAAATCTTCTACGACCATGGCGCCGAGATTCCCGGCGGACTGCCCGGCACACCGGAAGAAGACGGCGACCGCTACATCGAAATCTGGAACAACGTCTTCATGCAGTTCAACCGCGACGAGGCCGGCGTGATGCATCCGCTGCCCAAGCCCAGCGTCGATACCGGCATGGGGCTGGAACGCATCTCGGCGGTGTTGCAGCACGTCCATTCCAATTACGAAATCGACCTGATGCAGGCATTGGTGAAAGCGGCAGCGCGCGAGACGAATTGCAGCGACATGGAGAGTCCGTCGCTGCGCGTGCTGGCCGACCACATCCGCGCCTGCTCCTTCCTGATTGCCGACGGCGTGATTCCGGGCAACGAAGGGCGTGGCTATGTCCTGCGCCGCATCATCCGGCGCGCGATTCGCCACGGCTACAAACTCGGTGCGCGCGCCGCATTTTTCCACCGCATGGTGAATGATCTTGTCGTAGAGATGGGTGATGCTTACCCGGAACTTAAGGACGGGCAGCAGCGCGTGACCGAGGTATTGAAACAGGAAGAGGACCGTTTTTTCGCCACCATCGAGCACGGGATGGCGATACTGGAATCTGATCTGGCCGAAAATTCGGGCAAGGTATTTAATGGTGAAACCGCATTCAAACTGCATGATACCTACGGCTTCCCGCTTGACCTGACCGCCGACATTTGCCGCGAGCGCGGCGTTAGTGTCGACACCGCTGCCTTCGACTCTGCCATGGCGCGGCAGAAGGAGCAGGCGCGCGCGGCAGGCAAGTTCAAGATGGCAACCAATCTCGACTATTCCGGGCCCACGACAACCTTCCACGGCTATGAGTCGCTCGAAGCCAAAGGCAATGTGCTGGCGCTGTACAAGGATGGCGCGGCGGTCAATGAATTGGATGAAGGCGATTCCGGCGTGGTCGTGCTCGACGCCACGCCGTTCTATGCCGAGTCCGGCGGTCAGGTCGGCGATCGCGGCGAGCTGCGCTCGACGCACGGCATCTTCGCGGTCGAAGACACGCAGAAGATCCAGGCCACGGTATTCGGCCATCATGGCGTGGTCAAGACCGGCAAGCTCGCCGTAGGCAACAGCGTCGCGGCACGCGTCGACGTGCAAGCGCGCCTGCGCACCATGCGCAACCATTCGGCCACGCACCTGATGCACAAGGCCTTGCGCGAAGTGCTCGGCCCGCACGTGCAGCAGAAGGGTTCGCTGGTTGACACCGACAAGACGCGTTTCGATTTCGCCCATACGCAACCGCTCGGCGATGACGAGATTCGTCGCATCGAGCAACTGGTCAATGCGGAAATCATCGCCAACAGCGCGACCGAAGCGCGCGTCATGGCCATCGACGAAGCGCAGAAGACCGGTGCGATGATGTTGTTCGGCGAGAAGTATGGCGACGAGGTGCGCGTGCTTGACATCGGTTCCTCGCGCGAACTATGCGGTGGCACGCATGTGAAACGTACCGGCGACATCGGCCTGTTCAAGATCGTGATGGAAGGCGGCGTCGCTGCCGGCGTGCGCCGCATCGAGGCAGTGACGGGCGATAACGCCCTGTCTTACGTGCAACTACAGCTGGCCCAGCTCGATGATGTCGCAGCGCAGGTGAAGACGCCGACAGAGGAAGCAGCAGCGCGCGTGGCGCAGATCGTCGATAGCGTGAAGGCGCTGGAAAAGGAACTGGCACGGCTCAAGTCGAAACTCGCGGCAAGTCAGGGTGATGATCTGCTGAGCGCAGTGATCGACGTGAAGGGCATCAAGGTGCTGGCGGCCCAGCTCGATGGCGCCGATGCCAAGGCCTTGCGCGAGACGCTGGACAAGTTCAAGGGCAAACTGAAGAGCGCGGTCATCGTGCTCGGCAGCGCCGCCGACGGCAAGGTGACTTTGATCGCGGGTGTGACGCCGGACCTCACGGCGAAAGTGAAAGCCGGCGAGCTGGTGAATGCCGTCGCCCAGCAGGTCGGCGGCAAGGGCGGCGGGCGGCCTGATATGGCGCAGGCCGGCGGCACGCAACCGGAACATCTTGCTGCCGCCATCGCTTCGGTCAGGAACTGGGTCGAGAGCAAACTTTAACGCGCATGGTCGCCAGCGCCAGCATCTAAAGATGAAAATGAGTAAAGGCAAATTGAACGCCCACCACCCCCATACCCCGCCCCGGGGCGGGGCTACTGATCAGCTCGCTGCGCTCGATACCACCATGCGCTCCGCTTCTGCTCTATCCCGTTAAGGGCGTCCCTCGATGCGCTTTTGTCCATTCTGTGCAGAACCGTTGGTCGATCTGCCGCTGGCAGGTCGTCAGAGGAGAGTGTGTGCTGACCCGCAATGCGGTTGGGTGCATTGGGACAATCCGCTGCCCGTGGTCGCGGCAATCGTCGAACACACCGATTCGGAGGGGAAAATTCTTCTGGCGCGCAATCGCGCCTGGGAGGCCGTTTTCTTCGGCCTCATCACCGGCTTCATTGAGCGTGGCGAATCGCCCGAAGAGGCCGCCGCGCGCGAAGTGAAGGAGGAGGTCGGCCTCGATGTTACCGCCACCTCACTGGTGGGCGTCTATGACTTCCAGCGCAAGAACGAACTCATCATTGCCTATCACGTCCGGGCGCAAGGCGAGATCGTGCTCAACGAGGAATTGTGCGACTACCGGCTGATTGCGCCGGAGAAACTGAGACCTTGGGATGCCGGCACCGGCCTGGCCGTGCGCGACTGGCTGGCACGACGCGGTTAACGTGAAAAAGCGGAACCAGTGCCCGGCGTGATATCGAGCGCAGCGAGCCAATTGATAGCCCCGCCTTGAGGCGGGGTATGAGGGTGGGGGGCGTTTAATTCGCCTTTGCGCATTTCTATCCTCAGGGGTAGCGCTGGCGACCCATATGCGCTAAGCGCCTGCCGGCGGTACGGTCTCGATGAACGAGGGGCGCTGCATCAACTTGTCATAGAGTCGCGTCAGATTCGGCTGCGCAGCGCGCCAATCGATGTCCGAAAAGCGGAAATCCAGATAGCCGAGCGCACAGCCGATGGCGATATCGGCGAGCCCGAAATGCGTGCCCATGCTCCAGGTGTTTTCGCCGAGGCGCTGTTCCATGGTCAGCAGGCTGCGTCCGATGACCAAATGATTGCGCTCGATCGCCGCGTTGTCGCGCACTTTGGCCGGACGCTGCGATTCCATGCGGATGGCGACCGCCGCGTCAAGCAAACCATCGGCGAGCGCTTCGCGGCATTTGACCTCGATGCGCTCACGATTCGGTTGCGGTGTCAGCTTGCTGTTGGGAGCGACGTTGTCGAGATATTCGACAATCACCGGCGAATCGAATATTGATGTGTCATCATCCAGCACCAGCACCGGCACCCGGGCCAGCGGGTTGTAATGGGCGACAGCCTCGCTATTTCGCGGGTTCTCAAGCACGAGTTCACAGTCGATTTTCTTTTCCGCCAGGACGACGCGGACTTTGCGTGCGTAAGGGCTGGTAAGCGTACAGAAGAGTTTCATTGCGTGTGCTGCGTCGTATGTCGATTTGCGTGTGGAGAGTATAGCATCGGCGCTGCAAGCGCCTTCCGCGGCATGTTGCCTGGGAGGCACATGCTAAAATTGCTTTACATTTACAAAGGTGTATTGATGTCCTCCAACCTTACCGCCCTGTCGCCGCTGGACGGCCGTTATGCCGCCAAAATCGAGCCGCTGCGCAGTCATTTTTCCGAATTCGGCCTGATCCGCAACCGTGTTCGAGTCGAGATCGAATGGCTCAAGGCACTGGCCGCGGAAAATGGACTGAAGGAGATCGCGCCGTTCTCGTCGGCAACGATTGCCGAACTGGATCGGATGGTATCCGCTTTTGCCGAGGCCGATGCGGAAGCGGTGAAGCGCATCGAGGCGCGCACCAATCACGATGTCAAGGCAGTCGAATACTGGCTGGTCGAGCGCTTTGCCGGTAATGCGGAAATCATTCGCGCGGCCAGATTCATCCACTTCGCCTGCACCTCGGAGGACATCAACAACCTTTCGCATGCCCTGATGTTGCGCGATGCACGCGCGCTGAACCTGCTGCCGCTCATCGGCAGCCTGATCGAAAAATTCCGCCGCCTCGCGCATGAGCATGCGGCGCTGCCGATGCTTTCCCGCACGCATGGCCAGACCGCGACGCCGACCACGCTGGGCAAGGAAATGGCGAACATCACGGCGCGCCTCCTGCGTGCGCGCGATCGCATTGCCGCCGTATCGCTCACGGCGAAGTTTAACGGCGCGGTCGGCAATTACAACGCGCATCTGGCCGCCTATCCTAATTTTGACTGGGAAAGCTTCAACCGCCGCTTCGTCGAATCGTTCGGCATCGAGTTTAATCCCCATACCATCCAGATCGAGCCACATGATGCGATGGCGGAACTGTTCGATGCCATCGCGCGCACCAACACCATCCTCATCGATGCCAACCGCGATCTCTGGCAATACATATCGCTGGGCTACTTCAAACAGCAGCCCAAGGCGGGTGAGATCGGCTCATCGACCATGCCGCACAAGATCAACCCGATCGATTTCGAGAATGCCGAAGGCAACCTCGGCCTCGCCAATGCGCTGCTGCGCCATCTGTCCGAGAAGCTGCCGATTTCGCGCCTTCAGCGCGACCTGACCGATTCGACGGTGCTGCGCAATATGGGCGTCGCCTTCGGTTACAGCATACTGGCCTACGATTCCTGTTTGCGTGGCCTCGGCAAACTCGAAGCCGATCCGAAACGACTGGCCGAGGATCTCGACGCGGCGTGGGAAGTGCTGGCCGAACCGGTGCAGACCGTGATGCGCCGCTACGGCATCGAGAATCCCTACGAGCAGTTGAAGGAGCTCACGCGCGGCAAGGGCATCGAACGCGATGCGCTGCACGCCTTCATCCGCGGCTTGGCGATCCCGGAGGCCGAGAAAACGCGCTTGCTGGCCATGACGCCGTCCAGCTATATCGGTAAGGCGGTGGAGCTAGCAGGAAGAATTTAAAATTAAAAAACCTCTCATCACAGAGAACACGAAGGACGCAGAGGAAGGCAAGAGCAACCTATAAAAGCGGGGGCTTTGGCCAAGTGTCAAGGATTTTGATTCCCTTTGTGTACTCTGTGGTGAAAAAGATTATCAGGAATCAATATGACTTTCGCCGACAATCTCAAGCAACTGCCGAAAATTTCGCATCTGGCGGCGATTGATCTGCTCGATGCGGAAGGCAACATGGTCGCCACCATTGAGAACAAACAAGGGCAGACCGGCTCGCTGATGGTGTACAACCATCTCGGTCAGATCTATGGTTCGATCACGCCGGAAGCGGCAGGAAAAGGCCTCGAACTCTATGCCGAGCATACGGAGGATGCGCGTGCCCATCCCGGCAAGCATCCCAACATCGACCGGCTGCTTGCCATTGAAGCCGGCGCAGGGGCCTTGCGCGTCAAACACCGATTCGCCACCTGATTCCAACGCGGGGGTTGACATTGGTACTAGGTAGAACTATATTGGTTCTACCTAGTACGAATTGCGTCGACTCCACATGTCCAAAACTGCCCGTCGGGCTCCGTTTCTTTCCGTCCTGCGCGAACTGACGCAGTGTTACCAGGCTTTCGAGCGTTATTCGGCGGCGCACATCCAGACGCTGAAGCTCACGCCGCCGCAGTTCGACGTCATCGCCACGCTCGGCAACACGCAGGGGATGACCTTCCGCGAATTGGGTGAGCGCACACTGATTACCAAAGGTACCTTGACCGGGGTTGTCGACCGGCTGGAGGCCAAAGGCATCGTGAGCCGCGAGAGTTGCCCGGAAGACGGGCGTGCGACCATCGTGCGCCTGACGCGCCAGGGCGATAAGATATTCGACCGGGCATTCCCGGCGCACATCAGCCATTTGCGCGAAGCTTTCGGGCAGGTTTGCGAACAGGAACTTGCTGTGCTGGAGCAAGGCCTCAGCAGTTTGCGAAAAGCACTCTCGGCCGCGGCCGATAATAAAAAGGAAAACCAATGATGGAACGCTACAACCCGGTTTCGATTGCACTGCACTGGCTGATTGCGCTGCTGATCTTTGGCGCTTTCCCGCTTGGCCTTTACATGGCCGACCTGCCACTATCGCCGCAAAAACTTCAGTATTACTCGTGGCATAAATGGGCCGGCGTGACGATATTTTTGCTTGTTCTGATCCGCATTCTCTGGCGCATTGGCCACAAGCCGCCGGCACCTGTACCGATGCCGCGCTGGCAGCGACAAGCGTCGGATGCCGTGCATTACATGCTGTATGCATTCATGATCGTCATTCCACTGAGCGGCTGGCTGTTGAGTTCGGCCAAAGGGATGCAGACCGTGTGGTTCGGCGTGCTGCCGCTGCCGGATCTGGTGGGCAAGAACAAGGAACTGGGCGAGACGCTGCATGAACTGCACGAAATGCTCAATTACGGCATGCTGCTGCTGTTCGGTCTTCACGTAGCGGCGGCGCTCAAGCACCAATTTATCGACAAGGATCATCTCCTGTCGCGCATGAATCCCTTTGCCAGGACATAGGAGGTGATATGAAATCGTTATTGGCCTTTATGGCGGCGGCCGCGATTGCCTGCGGCGCAGATGCCGCTGAGTTGAATCAGGTGGCGGCGGAGAAAAGCCACATCACGTTCGTCGGCAAGCAGATGGGCGTAGCGGTGGACGGAAGTTTCAAAAAGTTCGATGCCCAGATATCGATTGACCCGGCACGGCCGGAGGCCGGCAAGGCGCGGGTGGACGTCGATCTGGCGAGCATCGATGCCGGCAGCAACGAAGCCACGACTGAGGTAAAAGGAAAGAATTGGCTGAACATAGCCATCTTTCCCAAGGCCAGCTTCCTCGCCAGCAGTGTCAAGCCGCTCGGCGCGGGCCGTTATGAAGCCCGCGGTACGCTGAGCATCAAAGGCATCAGCCGGAATACCGTAATTTCGTTTTCGATCCGCAATGAAGGCCCCGGTAGCTGGCTGGAAGGCGGATTTGTTTTGCCCCGCTTGCAGTTCAAGATCGGCGAAGGCGAATGGGCGGATACGAGTACCGTCGCCGATGATATTCAAGTGAAGTTCAAGCTGTTTCTTTTCCCCAAGAAGTAGCCCCAAAACCCCAAGGAGATAATGATGAAAAAACTGTTTTCCACAATTGCACTGTCCGCGGCATTGATTACATCGGTTGCACCCGCTTTCGCCGCACCCGTCACCTATAACCTCGATCCAAGCCACACCTACCCGAGTTTTGAAGCCGACCACATGGGCGGTCTGTCGACCTGGCGCGGCAAATTCACCCGCAGCTCCGGTACCGTCGTTCTGGATGTTGAGAATAAGACCGGTACGGTCGAAGTCAACATCGATACGGGCTCCATTGATTTCGGCATGGCGAAGCTGAACGAGCACGCCAAGTCAGAGGAAATGTTTGATGTGGCCAAGTATCCGACCGCTACCTACAAGGGCAGGTTTACGAAGTTCGATGGTAACAAGCCCGCTGTCATTGTAGGGGATCTGACCCTGCATGGCGTCACCAAGCCGGTCACGCTACAGATCAATCAGTTCCTCTGCAAACCGCATCCCATGCTCAAGAAGGAAGCCTGTGGCGCCGATGCGCTGGCTACCCTCAATCGCAAGGATTTCGGCATTGCCTATGGCGAGGGGTACGGCTTCAAGATGGATGTCACCTTGCGTATCCAGGTGGAAGGATTACGCGCAGACTAAACATGGTTCGGCGCCAACAAAAAAGCCCGTTTGCGACGGGCTTTTTTGTTGGCCGTGACTGTGCATTCAAGCAGCTTGCTGTAGTACCGGCTCCAGCAATTTCTTCAATTCGCCGGAAGCATACATTTCGCTGACAATGTCGCAGCCGCCGATGAATTCGCCGTTGACATAAAGCTGCGGAACCGTCGGCCAATTCGCATACTCCTTGATGCCTTGGCGAACCTCTTCGTTGGCAAGCACATTCACGGCCGCAAAATCCTTGACGCCCGATGCTTTCAACATCTGCACTACTTTGGATGAAAAACCGCATTGCGGAAACTGTGGAGTACCTTTCATGAACAGCACGACCGGTTTGGAGGTCACAGTCTCGCGAATCAACTCTTGCACGCCCATTGGGAATCCCCATTTAATTGCCGACTGAAATAGTCGGGCATAAGTGTAGCGGCAAAATTGGCGCTGCGTCAACTGTGTTCATACCAGCGCTTCAGCCGGGCCGTGCGAAATACCAGGGTCGAAAGCGCCGTTACCAGCGCCACGCCGCCAAGAATCAGCACCAGCCTCAATACAGGCTGCCCGGCTTCGAATCGTGCAGCAACCCGCTCCACCAGTGTTCGCACCCATTCGGCAGCGCCGAGGAGAAGAGCTGTCTGGACCGTGTATGCAGCCCAGCGGCGGCGCACGAACACCAGCCCGATAATCACAAGAGCGACAGCCACCATGATGAGATTCCCTTCTCGCAGGAAATGGGCCCCAAGCACGATGAGGCTGAGCACCACGGGCAAGAACAGAAGTCCGGTCAAATTATTTTCTCCTATGGCATTGCAATTTTACCGGCACATTATCCGGTCTACTGAAAAAAATATGGCCATCCGCAATTTATAGCCATTTGACATGATGCAGCGCATATAGCATAGGCAAAAACTTCGCGTTACAGAATCGGTGCGATGCTCCACCGGCTACTGCTCTTGTCCTGACTGGCTAGCTTAACGAAATAAAACAAGCGCCAATTGCGGATTCTCAGTTATTGATATGGACCGATTATCGCCACATAAAGTTCTTGTTCTGCTTGCGCTTATCTAAAATTTATATTAGAAGTATGGGCAGTGGGTGGAGCGGTTCAGCGGGATTTTCGAATCTACCCATCAAAATGAGCGGCGCTGCATTAGTTGCTGCCTCTCATAGAGTTTTCTGTTTATGACAAAGCCAGACGTAAAGCCTGAATGTCATGCCAAAGGGATGATTGTATGTCACAACAAGACCTGGAGTTACGCGAGAAATTTCTCTTTACATTGGAATGGCTACTGGCGGTAACAGAACGCTACACTGGCCATGTTCAATTCGGTCTTATCCATATCGATTTTGTAAATCCCAGGGTGCTCGGTGACGCATTCGGCGCACAAGAAGCGTCGAAAAAACTTGATGAGGTTTTGCATTGCTTAAGCAAATCCTTCCGCAAGACTGATTTGGTAATGCGTGACGGGGTTGATTTCTGGATTCTGGTGCCTTATACGGCGGCCGACGGGAGGCTTGCCGAGAAAGTCAAGGACATCATCGAAATCGCATCGCAAAGTGGCCTTCATCTCGTAGAACGTGATATTTCCATTTTCTCATTGCCCTTTAATAAACGTGAACTGGAGCAAAACTGCTCCGCCACGGAATTTCTCGCACACCTCAAGAAAAATCATATTGCGCTCGCGAATCACGTCATTTCGCTACCGCCAGGGTCAACCTTTAGTACAATGGCCAAGGCGAGAGCTTGATAGTCACTTTTTTCAGTTGACTACCCGCGACTCCCTTCTTTAGCGGCCTGCTAATCGTCGAGGTTCCATCCCGACCAGCCCGACTGAATAATCATTCGGGATATGTGGTATTGGCCGAGCTGCGGCCGTGGCACATCAGTCCCAAAGCATTTGGCATCGCGTAATAGAAAATCAATCACACATTACGGATACCCAAAAATAGCCGCCCGTACGGGGCGCGTCAGAAACCCTGATCGGGAAACGCGCTTACCTCGCTGCCGCCTTGCGCCACGGTTTGTGCAAGTCCTGCAGCCGAACTGGCGACGTGGCTGAAATAAAACTGGGCCAGTGCGATTTGCGAGCGGTAATAGTCCGCATCGGTACTGCCCGCCTGGATGGCCTTTGCGGCGGCAGTCGTGGCGCGTCCCCACTGCCAGGCGCCACAGACAACGCCGGTCAGATGCAGGAAAGGTACGGCCACGCCCAATGCCGCGCCCATGTTGCCCATGCCGGTAACCAGCAAACTGTGCCCACCCTTGCCCAGCGTGTCGATCGCATTTTTCAGTGCGGGCGCCAGCGCAGCGGCTTCGGGCAAAGGTGCCGCCGCCAGCGCTTCGGCATCACGCAGCATGGTGCCGATCAGCAGTTTCAGGCTCTCGCCTCCGTCGCGCGCCAGCTTGCGCCCGAGCAGGTCGAGCGCCTGGATGCCGGTGGTGCCTTCGTAGATGGTGAGAATGCGCGCATCGCGCAGATGCTGCGCGGCGCCTGTTTCTTCGATGAAACCCATGCCACCGTGAATCTGTACGCCAAGCTGGACCGACTCATTGCCGATCTCGGTGCTCCACGCCTTGACCACTGGAATCAGCAGATCGACCAGCGCCTGGCTTTGCTTGCGGGCCTCTGCATCGGCGTGGTGCAGCGCCCTGTCGAATTGGGCCGCCACGGCATAGGCCAGCATGCGCGCGGCCTGGGTACGCGATTTCATCAAGAGCAGCATGCGCCGCACGTCGGGGTGGCGGATGATGGCAACGTCATGCTCGCCGCTCACGGCATCATGCCCCTGTATGCGTTCGCGCGCATAGGCCAGTGCTTGTTGATAAGATCGCTCGGCGACGGCGATGCCCTGCAGGCCGACGGAAAAGCGCGCCTCGTTCATCATCACAAACATGTGTTCGAGGCCGCGGTTGGCGCTGCCCACCAGATGGCCGACCGCCCCGCCTTCATCGCCGTAGGCCATGACGCAGGTCGGGCTGGCATGGATGCCGAGCTTGTGCTCGATGGAAACGCATTTCACGTCGTTGCGGGCGCCAAGCGAACCATCAGCATTGACGAGGAACTTCGGCACCACGAACAGCGAGATGCCCTTCACGCCGGGCGGCGCATCGGGCAGGCGCGCCAGCACCAGATGGATGATGTTTTCGGTGCAATCGTGTTCGCCATAAGTGATAAAGATTTTCTGCCCGGAAATGCGGTAGCTGCCGTCGGGTTGAGGCTCGGCGCGCGTGCGCACGGCGCCGAGGTCGGAACCGGCCTGCGGCTCGGTCAGGTTCATGGTACCGCTCCAGGTGCCGTCGATCATCTTCGGCAGGTACTTGTGCTTGAGTTCGGTGGAGGCGGTGCGCAACAAGGCATCAATGGCGCCGAAGCTCAGCAGCGGCAGTAGCGAAAAAGCAAGGTTTGCCGATTGCCACATTTCCTGCAGCGGTGTGGCGACTATCTTGGCGAGATTTTGTCCCCCGAATTCCTGCGGCCCTGCAACGCCGGTCCAGCCCGCTTCGCGGTAGGCGGCGTAGGCATCCTTCCAGCCCTTGGGCGTGGTGACGACGTTGTTCTGAAGACGGCAACCCTCGCGGTCACCGCTGCGATTGAGCGGGGCGAGCATTGCGGCGGCAAATTTACCGGCTTCCTCGAGAATCGCAAACGTGACATCTGCCGTGATTTCCTCCTGGCCAGGAAGAACGGCGACCTCGCCGAGGTAGCCCATGTCTTCGAGAATAAAGCGCATATCGCGCAAGGGGGGGGTGTAGTCAGCCATGACAACTCCTTTTCGGCTATGTGCCGGATGACGCAGTTTACGCCGGAAGCCGCCGCTTCGACATGCGCGCTGGATTTTTCCCGGTCCCGGCCGGCTGCCACGCCGGCACCAGATGCTTCTTGCCGCTACCGATCAGCTCGGCCCGGCCCATCTGTTTCAGCGCCTCGCGCAGGACGGGCCAGTTGGCCGGATCGTGATAGCGCAGGAAGGCCTTGTGCAGCTTGCGCTGGCGCGCACCGCGCGCGACCATGACGTTCTCCGATTCGGCCGCTACTCTGTGCAGTGGATTTTTCCCCGTGTGCCACATCGCCGTGGCCAGTGCCAGCGGCGTCGGCAGGAAAGTCTGCACCTGGTCGAGACGGAAGCCGTTTTTCTTCAGCCACAGCGCGAGGTTGAGCATGTCCTCATCAGTCGTGCCCGGATGTGCGGCGATGAAGTAGGGAATCAGGTACTGCTCCTTCCCGGCTTCCTTCGAGTAGCGGTCGAACATCTGCTTGAATTTGTCATAGCTGCCGATGCCCGGTTTCATCATTTTCGACAGCGGCCCCGGCTCGATATGTTCGGGTGCGATCTTGAGATAACCGCCGACATGATGCTGCACCAGTTCCTTGACGTATTCCGGCGCGCGCACGGCGAGGTCGTAGCGCAGGCCGGAGCCGATCAGCACTTTTTTGATGCCGGGCAGGGCGCGCGCCTTGCGATAGAGCTGAATCAGCGGTGCGTGGTCGGTGTTGAGGTTGGCGCAGATGTCGGGATAGACGCAGGAAAGCCGTCGGCAGTTTTCCTCGATCTTCTGGTCCTTGCAGGCTAATCGGTACATGTTCGCGGTCGGACCGCCGAGATCGGAAACGATGCCGGTAAAGCCGGGGGTCTTGTCGCGGATTTCCTCTATTTCATGCAGGATGGATGCTTCGGAACGGCTCTGGATGATGCGCCCTTCGTGTTCGGTGATGGAGCAGAAAGTGCAGCCGCCGAAGCAGCCGCGCATGATGTTCACCGAAAAACGGATCATCTCCCAGGCGGGAATCCTGGCTTCGCCATAAGCCGGATGCGGGCGGCGCGCGTAGGGCAAGGCAAAGACGTAATCCATCTCTGCCGTGGTGAGCGGCAGCGGCGGCGGATTCAGCCACACGTCGCGTTCGCCGTGCGCCTGCACCAGCGCGCGCGCATTGCCGGGATTGGATTCGAGATGGAATGTGCGCGAGGCATGCGCATACAGCACCGGGTTGTCCTTGACGACTTCATACGCCGGCAACCTTACGACGCTATGCGCGCGCGCATCCTGGCGAACCGCAAGCCGCTCGTTTTTCGACAACACTCGAATTGGTTGCGCAATAGTCCGAACCCTTCCCCCTTCCCCCTTCTCCCTTCCCGGCTCTTCCATGACATACGGATCGGCATGCCTAAGCAGCGCCCCCGGCGTGTCGACACTGCTCGAATCCGCCTCCACCCATGCGTCCGATGGACGCCAGCCGCGCGGCACCATGAAGGCGCTGCCGCGCAGGTCGCGAATGTCCTCGATGCGCTCCTTCTTCGCCAGCCGATGCGCGAGTTCGATCAGCGCGCGTTCGGCATTGCCGAAGAGCAGCAGGTCGGCCTTGCTGTCGGGCAGCACCGAGCGCCGCACCTTGTCCGACCAGTAATCGTAATGCGCGATGCGGCGCAGCGAGGCCTCGATGCTGCCGATCACGATATTGGCGTCGGGAAAAGCCTCGCGCGCGCGTTGCGCATACACGACCACGGCATGGTCGGGGCGCCGGTCGGGCGCAGCATCGGGCGTATAGGCATCATCGGAGCGCGGCTTGCGGTCGGCGGTATAGCGATTCACCATCGAATCCATATTGCCTGCGGTGATGCCGAAAAAAAGATTCGGCTGGCCGAGCCGCCTGAAATCCTTGGCCGAATGCCAATCGGGCTGGCTGATGATGCCGACGCGAAACCCTTGCGCTTCAAGCAGGCGCCCGACCAGGGCCATGCCGAAACTCGGATGATCGATGTAAGCGTCGCCGGTAACGACGATTACATCGCATGAATCCCAGCCGAGCGCTTCCATCTCCGCGCGCGTAGTGGGCAGGAAAGGTGCGATGCCAAAGCGCTTGGCCCAGTAGGGGCGATAGCTGTTGATGGGTTTTGCAGTATTCATCGCGGCCAAGTATATTCGTGAACCCCTCTGCTTTCCGCCGTATTTTCCAGCCTTTGCAATGGCTTCAAACCCTCATTACGACCATGGTCTGCTCTGGCGCGCGCTTGCCGTGTCGCTGCTGCTGCATGCCGTGTTGTTGCTGCAGCCAGGGCCGGGCCCTATGTCATCGCGTTCTTCCACCGGACCCTCGCTGCTGGCCCTGCTACGGCCCAAGGCGCTGCCTCCGTCGACGCCGGCAGCGGCGAAGGCTCCGCCAGCGCATGCGGCGCCCGCAGCGATGCTGGCGCGCGAAGTTCCCGCTGCAGCGGCGCGCGAGGTCGCTGTCGCCGCGCCCCCGCAACAGGGCATGGCGGAAACAGTTGCCGCGCCGACCGGGAGTGCGGGCACCTCAAGCAAAGCGTATGACAACAGCACTGCGGCAGCGGCCTCTGCCGGCGATGCCGGACTCGACTTCGCCGAAGCGCAAAAATCCTATGTGTTCGCGCTTGCCGCCGAGGCGCGACGGGTCAGGAAATATCCGCCGCGCGCCTTGAGCGCAGGATGGACGGGAACGGCGCAGATCCGCGTGACGATCAAGGCGGGCGGCAATGCGCAGGCGCCGCAGTTGCAGAAGTCGAGCGACTATGTCGACATCGACAATGCAGCGCTGTCGTTCGTTGGCATTGCCTTGAAACGAACTCCGGTGCCCGAAAATCTGCGCTCACGAAATTTCGACTTTATATTGCCCGTCAGCTTCACCATCAATGACGAGTAGTTGCCTACTCGCGCGGCTCTAGCTCCAGCGTGCGAAACCGGTACTGCCCTTCGCGCCGGTCGGCAAAATAGTGCTCCAGCGTGAGCTGCACGGTGCGGAAGGCGATCTCGTCCCAGGGAATTTCGTCTTCGCGGAACAGCCGCAATTCAATGGTTTCCTCACCCGGCGCGAAATCGAGGTCGAGCAGTTCGGCGCGATAGAACACATGCACCTGACTGATGTGCGGCAGGCTGATCATGGTCGACACATCACCGAGCGCGACGCGGGCGCAGGCTTCTTCCAGGGTCTCGCGCAGCGCCGCCGCGGCCACTGATTCGTCATTTTCCATGAAGCCGGCCGGCAGCGTCCATTTGCCGTAGCGCGGTTCGATGGCGCGCCGGCACAGCAGCACCTGATCGCCCCAGATCGGCATGGCACCGACCACCAGTTTGGGATTGCGGTAATGAATGGTCTGACAGGCATCGCAGACATGGCGCGGCAGGCTGTCGCCGGCGGGCACCTTGTGGCTTACCTTGGCGCCGCAAACACTGCAATAATTGATTTCGGGATCCATGCCCGATTCTAACCGCGCCGCGCAACGCTTCAAATACAGCATAGGCAAAGAGCGGAATAGCGGCCCTTCTTGCCACTCTGCTCGGCCTACTGCCGCGTCCAGCTTCGGTTACGATGCTGTCGTCGGCCAAGCACATGATGCTTCCACCGCATGAACCGCCACGGAATGTAGCGCCAGTTTTGGCACGTTTTGGTTCATGCAATCAAACAAATAGACATATTTTGTAAGGTTTTTTCTTACAGAGAAATGCTATTTGCCCTGACACAAAATCCCGCGGTCCACCACTGTTATTAAGTCTGTGGGTAAACAAGAATGTGTCCATTGCCTCAATTATTTACGGGCAACATTTTAGGGAGCGCATGATGAATCTGGCCGATACCCACAATGATATTAAGGAAGTCAATCTCGCCTACCTGATGCTGGCTCAGAACATGGTGCGGGCCGATCGCGAAGGCGCCATCTTCCGTCTTGGCATCAGCGATGAAATCGCCGATATCCTGGATCGGTTAACCCCGGGCCAGGTGCTCAAGATGGCCTCCTCCGACATGCTGATCTGCAATTTCCGCTTCGATGACACCCTGCTGCTGAACCTGCTCTCCAATCACGAACGCGAACGCGGCGTCGGTCACATTCATGCCGCCATCCTTGCCGCCGGCAAGCCCGTCGAAAGCGTTGCCTGACTGGGGAGAATCTCCATGCGCAACAAGTCACTGATTCTGGAAGCGCGCGATATTCGTCTTGCCGTCGAATTGATCGAACTCGGTGCCCGCCTGCAGTTGCTGGAGGCCGAGACCAAGCTGTCGCGCGAACGCCTGCTCAAGCTCTACAAGGAAGTGCGCGGCGAATCTCCGCCCAAGGGCATGCTGCCGTTTTCGACGGACTGGTTCATGACCTGGCAACCGAATATCCATGCTTCCCTGTTCATGGCCTATTACCGCTTCTTCGAACGGCACACCAAGCTGCGCGGGCTGGAACTGATCATCAAGGCCTACCGGATGTATCTGGAACAGGTCGAGCGCGGCCAGATGGAACGCGTGCTGTCGCTGACTCGCGCCTGGACCATGGTGCGTTTCTTCGAGGCCAGAATGCTGCAGATGGCGACGTGCAAGGAATGCGGCGGCGAATTCGTCGCCCACGCCTACGATCCGACCAAGGGCTATGTCTGCGGTCTTTGCCACATGCCGGCCCGCGCCGGCAAGACGCGCAAGGCGATCGAAGCCGCTGCCGCCGGCGCCTGACCGCTCTGCACCCGAACCGACCCCTCCCGCGCCAGACGGAGGGGTTTTTGTTTGGAAAAAACATTTGTCATTCCAGCATCCCCGGCAGCATTGCCACCCGCAACGTCGCGTGCAGTTTGCTGCCTTCCGGCGCTGAGCGCAGCCACCACAGCGCGCCTTTCCTGATGTCCCACGCCTCCGGATGACCGCACATGAGCAGGGCGGCGAGCTGGCCGAGAGTGGGCTGATGGCCGACCAGCAACACGTTGCCAGCGGCCGGCCAGCGCGCGGCGGCAAGATGGTCGGCGAGCGAGGCGCCGGTGGATATCTGCTCACAGAGTTCGAATTCGCGCCCGAGCGCCGCGGCGGTTTGTACAGCGCGCGTTGCCGGGCTGACAAGGATACGAATGTCATGCGGTAACCGCGGCGTCAGCCATTCAGCCATTTTCCGCGCCTGTCTTTTCCCTTTCGCGGTGAGCCTGCGTTCCTCGTCGCCGCCCCCGTTGTGGTCTTCGGCTTCGGCGTGACGCCAGAGCATGAGGTCCATTCAGTCTCCTTTCGGCAAACGCAGCTTGTGCAGTTTCACCAGCGTTTGCGGTATCTCAGTCAGCAGGCTGGCATAGCGCTGGCCATGCCAGCCGCCGATCAGGCTTACCGCTTCGCGCAGACCGGCCTCGGCGGCGGCGCAATCCATCAGCAGTACGCCGGCATTGGCGAGATCGTTGAGTTTCCCCAGCTTGTCCTGCAATTGCGTCAAGTGGTCAATGAGCGTGGCGACCCGTCGGGCAGGCAGCAGCGGAACAAAAAATTCGAGCGCATAGCGCAGACGTTTGGCCGCAATGCGTAATGCATGAAGACTGGCTGGGTCGTTTTGGCGTGCGGCGAGTGCGATGCGTAGTGTCTTGCGCCGCAAGCGTTTGAGGTGCGTGACGGCGAACGCACCAAGCGGCGTTTCGACGACTTCGGTTTCGCCAGCGGCGAGGCTGTTCAGTCTGGCCATGGCGAGCAGCAGCAGGCGTCCGTATTCGGGCGCGCCGAGCAGGGCGATTACCTGTTGCCGCGCGTGGCAGCGGCGTTCGGCAACCAGGCTGGCCAGCGCGGCGATGCGCGGTTCCTGCGGCAGTGCGGCAACGACGGGGGCAACGATTTCCGTGGCCAGCACGTCGAGATCGCGCGCGGTGCCAAGCACCGTCATCAGGCGGTGCAACGGCGGCAGCAACTGTTCGTCGAAATCAGCGGGCAACGCCACACGGAACAGGCGCATGGCGGCGCGCAGGCGACGCAGGGCCACGCGCATCTGGTGAATGTACTCGGCATCTTCGCTGTATATCGCGCCATGGTGATTCTGTTGCAGGTGGTTGAGACAGGAGTGCGCGATATGGCGAAACGCGGTAACTGGCGTCATTGCGCTGCCGAGTGCCACCGGCACGGCATGCGCGGGACGATCCGGCGTGCCGAGAAACAGGCGGTAGCCACGCTCGGCTTTGGACCATGGGCCAGGGGTGAGAGAAAAATGCTGTGCCAGCCGGCTGGCAAAGGTGAAAATCTGATCGACATGTCCGCCGGCCAGTTCGATTTCCACTTCCGAGATCGCGATTAATTTGCCATTGGCAATGATGCTGCCGCGATCCAGCACGATGACGAATTCGCTTCCTGTCTCGCGCATTTTCCATGTGGTGCGATGGAAATTGGTCTCGAATATCGGGCCGAAACGGGGCTTGAGCCGCTCGAGCCGTTTGCGCGTGAGGGGATCGTCGATGGCGCCGAAATCGAAATGGCCAGCGTAGGGGCTTTCCCACTCGGGCCGGGACGAAAGCCCGGCGTGGGAGAGACCGGCGCACTTGACCGTTTGCAGCCAGCGCCGCCGGCTTTGGCGCAAACGCAGGGCGATGCCATTGCAATGGAGGGCAAGATCGGGCGTGTCGTAATAAATATTGACCAGGCGTTCCGTGCTGCGCTGGGCTGCATGGCGCAACAGTGGGCTGCGCAGGAAACGGCGCTGTTCGGCTACCGGCAGGGAGAGTTTAAGTTCGACTTCCTGCGCCATGATCCGGCTTACTTTGGGGCCGCTGTCCAGTGCCCCGACTTGCCGCCGGATTTTTCCAGCAGCCGGATATTTTCGATGGCCATGCCGCGATCGACCGCCTTGACCATGTCATAGATGGTAAGCAGGGCAACGGAGACGGCCGTCAGCGCCTCCATCTCGACACCGGTGCGACCGAAGGTTTCGGCCACGGTTTCGCAGTCGATGGCATGCGCGCTGGCATCTGGCGTGAAGTCGACGGCAACGCGCGTGAGTCCGAGCGGGTGACACAGCGGGATCAGCTCGCCGGTACGCTTGGCGGCCTGGATCGCGGCGATGCGCGCGATCCCCAGCACATCGCCTTTTTTCGCCGTGCCGGCGAGAATCAGGGCGAAGGTGGTGGGCAGCATGACAATGCGGCCGCCGGCGCGGGCAATGCGACGGGTTTCGGGTTTGGCGCCGACATCGACCATATGCGCCTGGCCCTGCGGATCAAAATGGGTGAGTTCCATGAGGTTGTTTTGTTAACGTGAAAAAGGAGAAATGGCACTTATTGTGATATCGAGCGCAGCGAGCCAATTGGTAGCCCCGCCCTGGGGGTTGAGGCGGGGTTTCGCAAAGCACAGCTTTGCGCCGCCGAGACGGGCGAGCCATGCAGGGCGAGCCCTGGAGCAGGTATGGGGGTGGGGGACGCTCAATTTGTCTTTACACATTTTTATCCTCGGAGCTGGCGCTGGCGACCATGCGCGTTAGCCTGATTTACCAGCGGTAACACTTCGGTTGCGGCGGCGTCGCAAGATGAGGCGCCGAACCGAAGCTCCAAAACGCTATCATAGGCCGTATGAGGAAAACCTTGTTGTACTTGCTGGTACTGGCGCTTGTCCTGCCGCCCCCGATATTCGCGGATGGTTTGCCCGATCTGGGCGAATCTTCGCAGGTCGAGTTGTCCCCCTTCGCCGAGCGCAGTATCGGCGAAGCGGTGATGAACGATATCCGCCTGCACGAGCCAACCTATCTCGACGACCCGGAGATTGCCGCCTATCTCAATGAGCTTGGCCATCGACTCACCGCGCAGACGGAGGACGCGCATCAGGAGTTCGAGTTCTTCGTGTTGCATGATGCGACGGTGAATGCGTTTGCCATGCCAGGCGGCTATATCGGCGTGCACAGCGGACTGATCCTGCTGACCCAATCCGAATCCGAACTGGCTTCGGTGCTGGCGCACGAAATCTCGCACATCACGCAGCATCACCTGGCGCGCCAGTTGCGGCCGCAGGCCCAGTCGCAAATGCTCGCCATGTTGTCCATGGCCGCGGCGCTGATCGCGGCGCGCAGCCGGCCCGATCTGGCGCAGGGTGCGCTCATGGCCGGACAGGGCGCGGCGATCCAGACCCAGCTCAGCTACTCGCGCGATTTCGAGCGTGAGGCCGACCGCATCGGGATCAGATTACTGGAACGCGCGGGCTTCGATATTTACGCCATGGAAACCTTTTTTGGCCGCATGGAGAAGAATACCCGCCTCTATGAGGCCAACGCGCAGTCCTATCTGATGACCCACCCGCTGACCAGCGATCGCATGGCCGACATGGCCAATCGCATCCAAGCGCATCCCTACCATCAGGTCGTGGATTCACCGGCATACTGGCTGGTGCGCGCCAAGCTCACGGCGATGGAAGGTACGCCGCAGGAAGCGATCACCATTTTCCGTACCCAGATCAATGATCGCAAATTCAACTCCGAGTCCGCGGCGCACTATGGCCTGGCACTGGCGCTTTCACGCAACAAGAACTACAAGGGCGCCGAGGATGAGCTACTGGCGGCACGCAGGAACAAGATGTCCTCGCCCATGTTCGAGACGCTGGCGGCCGATCTCAAGCTCAAGCAGAACGACCCCGCCGCAGCGCTTGCCATCCTGCAGGCAGCCCAGGCGAAATACCCGCAGAGCCGGGCCGTGGTGTACCAGCTGCTCGATACGCAAATCCGCAATGGCCGCTTGCCGCAAGCGCTGCAACTCAGTTCACGCGAACTGCAGAGCTATACCGCCGATCCCAAACTGTATGAATTCCAGGCTCGCACCTACGCCGGCATGGGCAAGGTGATGCTGGAGCATCGTGCCCAGGCGGAAGCCTATGCGCTCTATGGCCAGAATGTCGCCGCCATCGAGCAACTCCTGCTGGCACAGAAGGCGCCTGACGGCGATTTCTATGAACGATCGCAGGTTGATGCGCGGTTGCGCGCATTGCGCGCGATAGAAGCGGCCAAGCCCCGCGCCGAGCAAGGCAGGGAACAACGTCATAACTGGAAAGGAGAGCATCACGATGGATTTTGATCTCGAAGTCGACGCGCGCGGCCTGGCCTGTCCGCTGCCGATCCTGCGTACCAAGAAAGCGCTGGCCACCATGCAGACGGGGCAGGTGCTGCGCATCGTCGCCACCGATCCCGGATCGGTGAAGGACTTTGAGGCATTCTCGCAGCAGACCGGCAATGAACTTCTTGGCCAGACGCAGAAGGACAAGGAGTTCGAGTTTTTCATGAAGCGGAAATAGCACCGGCTAATCGCCGTCAGCCCTTGTCGAAGGGCGGCGTCATCCCGCGGCGACTCCCTCTGATCTTTACGCGGAGACTGCACCTTTAACTGCGTGGTAACGACTGAAAAATCCTTAGGGGATAACCGGACGGAATTTCAGTCAGTTATTGTCGAATTGCGGTTTGAGCGCGTAGGCAGCCATGGCGTCTATCACCAGGCTTGACTCCCCCGCTGGCACCGCGACAGCAATCGCAATACCGGGGTGACGCTCCATGGCACTCACCACGAGTTGCGGCAGATCCTTGGCAATGTGACCGCCAGTCGCCAAAAATATCGGCACGATGTCGATTTCGGTCGCGCCATGCTTGACCAACTCGTCAATGGCTTCGTCGAGCGTCGGCCGCATGGACTCAAGAAAGGCCAGTGCCACCGGCGTGCCTGGCGAACGGGAATGAATCACTTCCCGAATGGCATGGAAGGGCTGCGCCCAATCGGAATTGCGCGAACCATGGCCGAACAGCACGATGCCTTTCATGTTCATGCGCTAGGTGAGTTAGTATTTATACATGATACTCGCCAGCATGCGATCAACGCGCATCCCCTTTGCTTCATAATTCCCGCAGGTTTCTTTTCCCCAGACCTACAAGCCCATGTCCCCCTCCATCGCCGAATTGGTCGCCACCACATTGTTTGCCGTCGCAGTGCTGCACACCTTCTCGACCAAG
The DNA here is from genome assembly GCF_907163265.1 of Georgfuchsia toluolica. Lineage (NCBI taxonomy): Bacteria > Pseudomonadati > Pseudomonadota > Betaproteobacteria > Nitrosomonadales > Sterolibacteriaceae > Georgfuchsia > Georgfuchsia toluolica. The sequence goes on along the minus strand of NZ_CAJQUM010000001.1, from coordinate 3,295,893 downwards.
TATTTCGCCCGCCTTGCCCATTTCCAGCCCAAGCATGCGGGCCTGTTCCATCTGCTCGGCGAGGTGGAGGTGGTGTTCGGCTTCTGGGCCTTCGTGATGATGGCGGCCCTGATCGCACTCATCGGCAAGTCCGACGCACTCGCTTACCTGGACCAGCGCAACTTCACCGAACCGTTATTCGTCTTCGCCATCATGGTGATTGCCGGTACGCGGGCCGTGCTGCAGGCGGTGCTGCATGTCGTGCGGCAAATCTCGCGTGCGATTCCCTGGCCACCGGCGCTGTCGATCTATTTTCTCTCGCTCTCACTGGTGCCGCTGCTCGGCTCCTTCATCACCGAGCCAGCGGCGATGACGCTGGCAGCAATAATACTGCGCGATTCGTATTTTTCGCGGCAACTGTCGGCGCGTCTCAAATATGCGACGCTTGGCGTGCTGTTCGTGAACGTCTCGATCGGCGGCACGCTGACTACCTTCGCCGCGCCGCCGGTGCTGATGGTGGCGACGACCTGGAGCTGGGACGTGCCCTTTATGTTCGCCCATTTCGGCTGGAAGGCGATGCTCGCCGTGTCGATCAGCGCGCTGATCATCACGCTCGCCTTCCGCCGCGAGCTAGTGGCCAAGGGCAAGCCTGACTACAGCCGCGCCAAGCAGAAGCACCTACCCGGCCTCGTCATCGCGATCCACCTGTTATTCCTGCTCGGCATAGTCGTCTTCGCTCACTATCCGCCGGCCTTCATGGGCCTGCTGCTGTTGTTCATGGGCTTCGCCACCGCCTATCCGCAATTCCAGGATCGTCTGATCCTGCGCGAGGGACTGCTGGTCGCCTTTTTCCTCGCCGGACTGGTAGTGCTGGGCGGACTGCAACAGTGGTGGTTGCAACCGGCGCTGCAAGGCATCAACGACAAGGTGCTGTTCTTCGTCGCCGTAGCACTCACCGCCATCACCGATAATGCCTCGCTGACCTATCTCGGTTCGCTGGTGGAGGGAACCGATGCCGGCTTCCGCTACGCCTTGGTGGCTGGCGCCGTCGCCGGCGGCGGCCTGACGGTAATCGCCAATGCGCCCAACCCGGCTGGTTTGTCGATCCTGAAGGATCATTTCCCGGACCAGGCAGTGAGTCCGCTCGGCTTGTTGCTGGCCGCGCTGCCGCCGACGCTGATCGCAATCGCGGCGTTTATCGGGCTGAATTGATCAGCCGGCGGTCGGGCGCCGGATCACTGAACTTTCGATCCAGCGCCTGATGCGGTTGGCATCGCCGATACGAGTCAGCTTGCCCCAGGAATCGAGCAGCACGATGATGGTCGGCTTGTTGTTGACCCAGGCCTGCATCACCAGGCATTTGCCGGCCTCGTTGATATAGCCGGTCTTGGAGAGGCCGATCTCCCAGTCGTTGTTGCGGGAACGCACCAACGGATTGGTGTTGCGGAAAGTCTGCGTCCTTCCATTCATCTCCACGTCGTATTCGGCAGTGGTGGTGAACTCGCGAATCAGCGGATAGCTGTGGGCGGCGGCAACCATTTTGACCAGATCGCGGGCGCTGGAGACATTGGCAGCCGTGAGTCCGGTCGGGTCTTCGAAATGGGTATCGACCAAGCCGAGCATTTTCGCCTTGGCATTCATCGCCGCGACAAAGGTTGTCCGGCCGCCCGGGTAATAGCGCGACAAGGCAGACGCGGCACGATTCTCGGAGGACATCAGGGCCAGGCGCAGCATTTCTTCGCGGCTCAATTGGGTGCCGACCCGGAGCCGCGAGCGCGTGCCCTTGAGGACATCAACGTCTTCGTCGCCGATGGTCACGGCCTCGTTCAGATTCGGGTTGGCATCGAGCGTGACCATCGCGGTCATCAGCTTGGTAACCGATGCGATCGGCAGTACCGCTTCGGCATTTTTTTCGAACAGAACCGCGCCGGTGGTTTCATCCTGTACCAGCACCGCGGATGACTGGACTATCAAATGCCGGGGAGCTTTCGACACTGCGCGAAGATGGCGTTTGGCGTGGGGAGTTTTTTTGACGCCCTGCGTCGCGGCATCGGCCATGCCGGATACGCCGCCGGCGATCATCCCGGCGGCAATCATTAGCGAGATCAGGCGTTTTTTCATGGCATTTCCTCGGACGAATATTTATAGTGTAGCAGGCCGCCACGATTTTGGTCGCAGAGATAACGGCTTATTACATTGGGAAATTAAAGGGATATCCCTGAAACCTAATCTGCCGCCTCAAGCCTTGACGAGGAAATTTCGGACTTCATCCCTGCGCGTCATGGTGTCGCCATAGCCCAGATCGATCAACGCTCGCGTATAAGACGCCTCGAACAACAGGTAGCTGGTCAAGGCGCCGCCGTCGGGATTCATCGCCCCGATGCCGCGCAACAGGGCACGAACCAGCCAGGGCAGGGAGTGGGCATGCTGTACGGCAAGGTAATCGAGCCGCTGTGAAGGACTGATGACCAGAACATCGATCGGCCGCAGCGGCGTGCCATTTTGCCGCCTCTCTTCCGGGATCATCGACACGGTATGGTTGATGCGATTCATGCGCTCTAGATCCATCCATAAACTATCGAGAAAAATGCTCGACAAAGTATGGCCCGCAATTTGCGCAAGGGAAGGGTAACCTGTCACCTCCGGCCGCTCGGGCCCCTCCGCCAGGCGCCCCGCGCCGATAACCAGGATTCTTTCGGCGCCGAGATGAATCGCTGGTGAAATCGGCGCCAGTTGCCGCATCGAACCATCGCCGAAATACTCCCGATGCAGTTTGACTGCGGGAAAGATGAAGGGAATCGCGCTCGACGCCATGAGATGATCGATTTCGATCTTGACGTGTGAGCCGACACGCTGCGAACGCCGCCATGGTTCAAGGTCAGCGCGACCCTGAAAAAAACTGACGCTTTCTCCCGAGTTGTAGCCGGAACAGGTGATGCTGATTGCTCGCAGCGCCTGATGGGCGATGGCGTCGTCGATGCGCAACAAATTCACATAGTGCTCAAGCAAACGACGCAATGGTGAATTGTCAAGCAGGGAATGGGGTGAGCGGTGAGTCAGCCAGCCGAACGCCAGCGAACCAAGCCAACTCAACGCCGTCTTGGCAATGCCCGCAGGATCGGTGCGATAGACCTGGTCTGCATGAAAGTTTTGCCAGACCTCGAGCAGGCCTTCGACGCCCACGGCAAAATTTCTGGCGTGCGTGGCCAGCACTGCAGCATTGACCGCGCCCGCCGAAGTGCCGGCCAGAATCGGGAAAGGATTGGGGGTCGACTTCGGCAGCAGTTCGCGGACCGCCTTGAGCACGCCCACCTGATAGGCGGCGCGCGCGCCGCCGCCGGTCAACACGAGTGCCGTATTCGTGCTAACCGACGTCATGACAGATCAGTTGTTCTTGCCGACTTCGACCGACAACAGCGCGGCGAGGTTAACGATGCGGCGCACGGTCGCCGTCGGGGTGAGAATATGCACCGGCCGCGCCGAACCGAGCAGCAGCGGGCCCACGGTGAAACCGTCTCCGGCGACGGTCTTGAGCAGGCTGTAGGAAATGTTGGCGGCATCGAGCGTCGGCATGATCAGCAGATTGGCATCTCCCCGCAGACGCGAACCCGGAAATATCTGCTCGCGAATCGCCCCCGAGAGGGCGGCATCGCCATGCATTTCCCCATCGACTTCCAGTTGCGGCGCGGCTTTCTGGATCATGGCCAGCGCTTCGCGCATCTTGCGCGCTGCCGGCGTTTCTTCATTGCCGAAGTTCGAATACGACAGCAGCGCCACCTTCGGCGCGATGCCGAAACGGCGTACTTCCTCGGCGGCGAGCAAGGTCATCTCGGCGAGCTGTGCTGCGGTCGGATCATAGTTGACGTTGGTGTCGCCGATGAAGATCGGTCCCGTCGACAGTACCAGCATGTTGATGGTGTAGTAGCTGCCGATGCCCGGACGCTTGCCGAGGACATCCTCGACGTAGCGCAGGTGCTGCGCGTGGCGGCCATAGGTGCCGCACAGCATGGCGTCGACAAAGCCATGCTTGACCAGCATGGCTCCGATCAGCGTGGTGCGGCGGCGCATCTCGCGCTTGGCGTATTCGACGCTGACGCCGCGCCGGCACATGATGTTGTAGTAGTCCTGCCAGAGTTCCTTGTAGCGCGGATCGGAGTCGGGATTGACCAGTTCGAAGTGTTCGCCGGCGCGAATGCGCAAGCCGCATTTCTCGATGTGCATGTTGACGACGTCGGGGCGGCCGATCAGCACCGGCCTGGCCAGGCCGTCATCGACTACCGTCTGCGCCGCGCGCAGGACCCGTTCGTCTTCGCCTTCGCAGAAGGCGATGCGCGCCGGCGTTTTCTTGGCCGCGAGGAAGACGGGGCGCATCTGCAGGCCGGAGTGGTAGACGAACTCGTTGAGCTGCTGGCGATAAGACTCCATGTCGGCCAGCGGTCGCGTCGCGACGCCGGAGTCCATCGCCGCCTGCGCCACGGCCGGCGCCACCTTGACGATCAGGCGCGGATCGAAGGGCTTCGGGATCAGGTATTCGGGTCCGAACTTGAGTTCTTCGTCGGCGTAGGCGGCGCTGACCAGGTCCGATTGTTCGGCAAAGGCGAGTTCGGCGATGGCTTTCACCGCGGCGGCCTTCATCTCGTCGGTAATGCTGGTGGCGCCGACATCGAGCGCGCCGCGGAAGATGTAGGGGAAACAGAGGACGTTGTTGATCTGGTTGGGGTAGTCGGAGCGTCCCGTGCCGATGATCGCGTCCGGGCGCACCGCCTTGGCGACTTCAGGCAAAATTTCCGGTACCGGGTTGGCCATGGCGAAGATCAGCGGGTTTGCCGCCATCTCCTTGACCATCTCCGGCTTGAGCACGCCCGCGGTCGACACGCCGAGGAAGACATCCGCGCCGGGCATCACATCCGCCAGCTGGCGCGCCTCGGTTTTTTGCGCATAGCGCGCCTTGGTGGGGGCGAAGTTTTCATCGCGGCCGACATAGACGACGCCCTTGCTGTCGATGATGTGGACGTTCTTGGGATTCAGGCCGAGCGTGCACATCAGGTCGAGACAGGCGATCGCCGCGGCGCCGGCACCAGAGCAGACCAGCTTGATCTGGCCGATGTCCTTGCCCACCAGGCGCAGGCCGTTCAGTATCGCCGCGCTGGCGATGATCGCGGTGCCGTGCTGGTCGTCGTGAAAAACCGGGATGGAGAGACGTTCTTTCAGCTTCTGTTCGATGTAGAAACACTCGGGCGCCTTGATGTCTTCAAGGTTGATGCCACCAAAGGTGGGTTCGAGCGCGGCGATGATCTCGACGATCTTTCCCGGATCGTTCTCGTTGACCTCGATGTCGAATACGTCAACACCGGCGAATTTCTTGAACAGCACGCCCTTGCCTTCCATCACCGGCTTGCCGGCCAGCGCGCCGATGTTGCCAAGACCCAGCACGGCGGTGCCGTTGGTGATCACGGCAACCAGGTTGCCACGCGAGGTGTATTTATAGGCGTTGGCCGGATCCTTGACGATTTCATCACAGGCCGCCGCTACTCCCGGCGAGTAGGCCAGCGCCAGATCGTTTTGGGTGTTCAGCGCCTTGGTGGGGGTGACTTCAATCTTGCCAGGCTTCGGGTATAGGTGATATTCCAGCGCCGATGCGCGTATTGATTCATCCATGACAGTATGAATAACCTTTCTTGTCAGATGCTAATTTGTTAGTTGCGGGATTGTAGCGCCAAAGCATTGTTTCCCATCCAAAGCGATGTGAGATAATTGGGCCACGACAGGTAATGCATCCATCCGCTTCACGCCCATATACATGTCGCGTCCGCACAAGCGGCACATCTATCTATACAGGATTTGCGTGAAATTCATCTGGACATGCCAGATGATGGATACAAGTAGTGGAGATTTTTTGAATGAATCAGCACATTTCCGATATGGCTGCCTCGGCCGCTCCCGCTTTCGTTAAACATCAAAAACTGAAGTCCTGGGTGGCTGACATAGCAGCCTTGACACAGCCTGACCAGATAGTCTGGTGCGATGGTTCACAGGAGGAATCGGATCGCCTTTTTGCCCAGATGGTGAAGGCCGGCAGCATGATCAAGCTGAACCCGGCCAAACGCCCCAACTCCTACCTTGCCTTTTCCGATCCTTCTGATGTCGCGCGTGTCGAAGACCGTACTTTCGTCTGCCCGCGGCATGCCGAAGATGCCGGCCCCAACAACAATTGGGAAGACCCGGACAAGATGAAGGAAACCCTCAACGGCCTGTTTAAAGGCTGCATGCGCGGGCGCACGATGTATGTGATCCCGTTCAGCATGGGACCGATCGGCTCCCCGATCGCCCATATCGGCGTCGAAATTTCCGACAGTCCCTATGTCGTGGTGAGCATGCGCGTCATGACCCGCATGGGGCGCAAGGTGCTCGACCAATTGGGTAGCGAGGGTGCATTCGTGCCCTGCGTACATTCCGTCGGCCATCCGCTCGAACCCGGCCAGCAGGATGTCAAATGGCCCTGCAACAAGACCAAGTACATTTGTCATTTTCCCGAAACGCGCGAAATCTGGTCGTTCGGTTCCGGTTACGGCGGCAACGCCCTGCTCGGCAAGAAATGCTTCGCGCTACGCATTGCCTCGACCATGGCGCGCGAAGAGGGCTGGCTGGCCGAGCACATGCTGATTCTCGGCATCGAATCTCCCCAAGGGGACAAGCAATACCTGGCGGCAGCCTTTCCCTCGGCCTGCGGCAAAACCAATCTGGCCATGCTGATTCCGCCAAAGTCCATGGACGGCTGGAAAGTCACGACAGTCGGCGACGACATCGCCTGGATCAAGCCGGGCAAGGATGGGCGTCTCTATGCCATCAACCCGGAAGCCGGCATCTTTGGCGTCGCGCCGGGCACCTCGGAAAAAACCAATTTCAACGCGATGGCAACGCTGAAGGAAAATGTCATTTTCACCAATGTCGCCCTGACCGATGATGGAGATGTATGGTGGGAAGGCATGACCAAGGAACCCCCGGCGCACCTGATCGACTGGCAGGGCAACGATTGGACACCGGCCGACGGCAAAGCCGGGCGCAAGGCAGCGCATGCGAATTCGCGTTTTACCGCACCTGCAAGTCAATGTCCTTCCATTGACGAGAACTGGGAAGCCCAGGCGGGCGTGCCGATTTCGGCCTTCGTTTTCGGCGGGCGGCGCGCAACAACCGTACCGCTGGTGTTTGAAGCCTTCAACTGGAACTACGGTGTATATATCGCCGCGACCCTGGGTTCGGAAACCACGGCGGCCGCTGTGGGAAAACAAGGCGTGGTGCGGCGCGACCCATTCGCGATGTTGCCCTTCTGCGGCTATCACATGGGCGACTACTTCAATCACTGGTTGCGTATCGGCCATCAGATCGAGCATGCGCCGCGCATCTTCAGCGTCAACTGGTTCCGCCAGGATGCGGAGGGCAACTTCATGTGGCCCGGCTTCGGCGAGAATATGCGCGTGCTGAAGTGGATCATCGAACGCTGTCGCGGCACTGCCGGCGCACGTCAATCCATGCTGGGTTGGATGCCCAAGTACGAGGATATCGACTGGACGGGTGCCGATGGCGTCACCAAGGAGCAATTCGAAGCCCTGACCAAGGTCGACGAGGATGCGTGGCGCGCCGAACTGAAACTTCACGCCGAATGGTTCGAGAAATTGAAGAGCCGTCTGCCGCGCTCCTTGCATCTCAAGCGGGAGTTATTCGAAATCGGACTGGTCGACTGACCGATACGAAGACTGCCTGACACGGCCGCCATTGAGCGGCCGTTTTTTATACCGGTACGCCGGAAAAGAAAAACGCGCGGGAAACTCGAAAGTTCTCCGCGCGCTGCTCGGAAACATGCGGACAACCCGGAGGCTGTCCGCACGCGCCGATACCGACAATCAGGACGGACGCGAGCCGGTCGGGAACGGCCAAGCCGCCGCAGGATTCAGCGACGACTTCAACCCGGGCGCAGCAGCCGTCGACGGAATCGACGCAGCAGGCGCGGGCGCAGCAGGCTTCTTTGCTACCGCCTTTTTCGCAGCCGGCTTTTTCGCGGCCTTTTTCGCCGGCTTCTTGGCAGCCTTTTTCGCAGCCGGCTTTTTCGCGGCCTTTTTCGCCGGCTTCTTGGCAGCCTTTTTCGCAGCCGGCTTTTTCGCGGCCTTTTTTGCGACTTTTTTCGCCGCCGGTTTCTTGGCGACCTTCTTCGCCGCCGGTTTCTTGGCTACTTTTTTTGCAGCCGGTTTCTTGGCTGCAGTTTTCTTCGCCGCCGGTTTCTTGACAGCCTTCTTCACCGCCGGTTTCTTGGCGGCTTTCTTTGCTGCGGGCTTCTTGGCAGCAGTTTTCTTCGCCGCCGGTTTCTTGGCAATAGCCATGTTGAACCTCCATGAACAAAGTAACAGAAAAGAATCTACTACTGCACTTCAACCCGTTTGGGTTAGCACGGATTATTCAACACTTTCAATAAGTGAAAGCGACGAATTCCTCACGTTTATCGGCCTATCACTTCGTTTATGAATGGCCACGGCGCTATATGACGAATGATAATAGCCACATCCTGCCCTTTCAATGCAGGCACTCATGCCTTGGAAACCCGCTACTGGAGAGGGTTCCCAAAATAAATGCAAGAAAGAGCAGCGATTCCATCGCTCCTGCGCGCCGGCGCGAAAGATTCTGATCAGTGCGATAGTTTTTTGCTGGCGCGAGACAGATGGCTGCGTCGTAGTGACGCAATATCCAGAAAATCGTCACGGGAAACCATGCGGAAAATTCGACGCGCTGCTGACGCGCCTAACGCTCAGCGTCCGGTGATGCGTGCCCAGTCGAAGCGGGGACCGGGATCGGTCTTGCGCCCCGGGGCGATATCAGAGTGGCCGACGATCGCCGCAATCGGATAGCGTTGCTTCAATGCGGCATTGAGCTGGTTGAGCGTTTCGTATTGCGCTGCTTCAAAATTCCATTCATCACAACCTTCGAGTTCGATGCCGACCGAAAAATCGTTGCAGCGCTCGCGGCCGCGCCACTCGGACGTTCCCGCATGCCAGGCACGGCGGTCGCAGGGCACGAACTGGATCAGTTCTCCGCCACGCCGGATGAAGAAGTGCGCCGAAACCCTGAGCCCGTCGATCTCGCGATAGTAAGGATGCTCAGCCGGGTCGAGCCTGTTGGTAAATAATGCCTCAACGCCGTGGCCGCCGAACTCGCCCGGCGGCAGGCTGATGGCATGGACCACCAACAGGGAAACCTTTTCTCCCGCCGACCGTTCATCGCAATTCGGCGACGGGATGAAGCGAACGCCTTCAAGAAGACCGCCTTCATCCTGCGACCAGATCAGCGTCATCGCATTAAGCCGGCCACGCCGGAACCAAAGCGGTGTGACTTCGATTACGGACTTTTCCACGGCTGACTTTGCACAGCCAGTCGGCTACGGCGGCGCGGAGCAGTGCTCCGCGAAACCCCGCCTTCACCCCCCTCGCAGGAGAGGCGACGATCATGCTCGTTTCGCTCGCAATTTTGCTCACAATTTGTCAAGACTTCGGCGCTAAGAAACTATTCGTTCAGGTTGAGGCGCTGCATGCGATAACGCAGGGAACGGAAGGTGACGCCCAGCAGCTTGGCCGCCGCGGTGCGGTTAAAGCGGGTTTTTTGCAGTGCTTCCAGAATGGTCTTCTTCTCGACGCCATCCAGATAATCCTGCAATGAGGATGGCGCTTCCGCCGTTTCCGCCATCACCGGCGACAGATGCAGATCGACGGCATCAATGACATCACCCTGCAACAGCGCGATTGCCCGCTCCAGAATGTTTTCCAGCTCGCGCACATTGCCCGGAAAAGGATATTCGGTCAGGGCGCGCAGCGCGGAAGCGGACAGTTTCGGCGTCACGAGACCAGAGGCAAGCGCCAGCTTTTCCAGAATCATCGTGGAGAGCAGGCCGATGTCTTCGCGGCAGTCGCGCAACGCAGGCATACTGACCTCGATAACATTGAGCCGATAAAACAAATCCTGGCGAAACTTGCCGGCATCGACCATATCCTTGAGCTGCTGGTGGGTGGCACTGATGACGCGCACGTCAACGGGCTCCTCGTTCGGGCTGCCGACCTTGCGCACTCGCTTCTCCTGAATTGCGCGCAGCAGCTTGACCTGCATCAGCAGGGGCAGGTCGGCGACTTCGTCAAGGAACAGCGTGCCGCCGTTTGCCGTCTGGAAAAAGCCGTCGCGATCGCCGTCGGCCCCCGTGAAGGCGCCCTTGCGATAGCCGAAAAATTCACTTTCCATCAGGTTCTCGGGAATCGCGCCGCAGTTCACCGGCACGAAGGAACCGTTCTGGCGAGCGCTTAATTGGTGGATCAAACGCGCGGCGAGTTCCTTGCCGCTGCCCGATTCACCGCCAATATGCACCGGCGCCTGGCTGCGCGCGACGCGCTCGATCATCGCCCGCACTTCAACGATGGCTCGCGATTCGCCGAGCAGTGCCAGGTCCTGGGCCACCCCGCCTTCAATGGCATTCTGCGGCAGGTCGAGCGCCGATTTGATCAGGGCGCGCAGTTGGTCCAGCGCCACCGGCTTGGCCAGATAATCGAAAGCGCCGGCCTTCAACGCACTGACGGCGTTCTCCATGCTGCCATGTGCCGTAATCACCGCTACCGGCAGATCGGTGCACGTCTCGCCAATGTAGCGCACCAGATCGAGTCCCTCTCCATCCGGCAGGCGCATGTCGGTGAGACACAAACGATAGCGACGCGCCTTCAGCAGCGCACGCGCCTCTGCCAGCGTCGCCGCGCAGTCCGCTTCGAACCCCATGCGCACCAATGTCAGATCGAGCAGCTCGCGAATATCGGCCTCGTCGTCGACAACGAGAACCCGCCTTTTCCTGCGCTCTATCGTGGTGCTGTTCATTGTTCCCCTTTGCCGCTGAGGCGGAATTGCGTTCCCTGCCCCGTTGTTTCCCTCAATTCAAGATCGCTGCCATTTGCCGCACACAACTCCCGCGCAATATACAGTCCCAGGCCGGTGCCGTCGCTTCGCGTAGTAAAAAATGGCTCGAACAAATGCTGCCGGGCTTCGACGGGAATGCCCGTGCCGTCGTCCCCGATCAGCACCTCAACCATGCCGGTCGTTGCTGCATACGTTGCTGTAATGCGCACGCAGCCGGGACTACCCGAGCAGTAGCGCAGGGCATTCTCGATCAGGTTGGTCAATACACGATGTAAATGGCCGCGGTCAAACCTGAGCTTCAACGCCGCCTCGCATTCGAGAACGACGATATCGCGCGCACGCGGTGCCATTAGCGCCAGATCCTCGACGAGAAAGGCAATGGATTCGTGCAGGCGGATCAACTCCGGTTGTGCGCGATCGCGCCGGCCCAGTTCCATCACGTCCGTCACCATGCGATTGAGACGCCGCGTGTTGTCATTGATGATCCGGGTCAGCCGGCTTTGTGTTGCCGTCTCTTGCCCCTCCGCCAACAATTCCGCGGCATGGCTGATGGCTGCCAGAGGATTGCGGATTTCATGCGCCATGTTGGCTGTCAGCCGTCCCAATGCGACCAATTTGATCTGCTGCGCCTGGGCCTGGATGCGTTCCATGTCCTCGATGTAGAGCAAGGCATTGTCCGTCTCCCCCGCCGGCAGGAAACGCACCCTGAGCATCCTGCCGCTGCGCGGCACGCGCAGGGTCTCGGTCACCTCCGTCATCGAACGACGCCACTCCTGGTAGCGCAAGGCCAGATCAGCGGAAAAATCCTCCAGTCGCGCCTCAAACGCCGGAGCGCAATCCCACAGACTTGCGGCGCGCGGATTGTATTGGCTCACCCTGCCTTCGGCATCCACCACCAGCACGCCGTCCAGCATGTCGCGAATCACGCGCTGATTGATCTCCAACTGCGTGGCGAGTTCGACGCCGCGCCGGCGCGCCAGCATTTCGTTGGCGACCACGCGCCGGGCCAGCAGCTGTGCGCTGGCCGCCGTCGTAAAAAAACCGATACTGATGATGCCGGTATGCGTAAAGTCTCCAGGTTCGCCGGCACCCATCAAGGCGCGATGGCCCTGCTCCAGCAACAGGGCCACGGTTGCCAGCGCTGCATAGAACAAAGTCAAACGGCCCTGTCCCACCAGGCCCGCGGCCGCCAGCACCACCAGCAGCAGATAGCCCAGGCCGCTGTGATTGCCGCCGCTGGCCGACATCAACAGGGTCAGCGCCACAATGTCGATGAAGACTTCCGTCGTCAGCAGGAAATTGAATGGCGGCTTCCAGTACAGCAATACCAGCGGAATGACGGCTGCCAGAACCGCATAACTCTTGCTGACCCAACGCGCCAGAAAAATATTCTCACTGCCGAAAGGCAACGACCAATCGGGAAAAATCGTCGCCAGCACGAACAGGCTGGCGACGGCGAAACGGTACAGGTGGAAGTAATTCAGCGAACGCCAGAATGATGCCGGCGGAACATAGTCGCCGCGCAAGGCGACGAGCGTCGAGTTCAGTGGCCTGGCTTCCATGCGGCGCGATGCTGCTCACAACAGAAGTAATGGTCCTCGCCGAGGACGGCCTCGTTCTGAGGGAAATGAATGCCGCATTGGGCGCACTTGACCATCTGTTCAACACGCCCGCGTGCCGGTCCGGAAGGACGCGACACCGTAACACGCGACCACCAGCGGTAAGCCACATAAGCAATAACCAACAGCATCAACCATTTATACATCTAGCATCTCCGGTAAAACGATGCCGCCTGAATCAAAACGCCGGTTCCAAAGCGGGTACCGGCGTAAGGTGGTTTCGATATGATCAGGGAGTGGAAGGATACGAAACTCCGACATCTGCGTCCTGCGCGCTATTTTATACCGCCTGACACCACCATCGTGGTAGCGCTTCCGGCCGCAGTGCATTGCCCCGATCCGGGCCGCGAATGTCAAAAGGGTAACGCGGAGTTTATGGGCAACGCGTGGTCGCGATTAAGGCCACTAAACAGGCAAATATGGTTAGAATCAAAAAAATAAGTTATTACAAGATACAGTTCGGCAATAGACCGGGCTTGATGTTGAGGAGAGGGCAATCATGATGGTCTTGACAACAAGACGGCTCGCCGTCTTGGACTGCGACCGTTGTTGCGGCTATTGCTGCAATGACTTGAGGCCGCTGGCTGTTGTAGCGGCTAGCTGCTTGCTTCTTGTCTCACGGCCCAGCCTGCCTGTTGGATGTTGTTGTTCCATGACAGCCATTCTGTGACGGGTAGAACCATACTCATGCCAGTAACTGCGCTCCTCTCAGTCGTTGCCAGAGTCATCAAGCCTCGCTTTCGTCGTGCCCAGAAGCTGCCCGGCGCAAATCTCGACAAAAAGCCGAATGAAGAGATTGCCATCCCAAAAAGTGATGAGAATGTCCTGGATTGGAGCAAAAAGTCTGCGGAAGCAAGGTTGAAGAAGGAACAGATGATGATGGCAGCCATCGTCGAGTCTTCCGAGGATGCCATCATCGGCGGAACGCTGGACGGCTTTGTGACCAGCTGGAACCCGGCCGCGCAAAGAATCTTCGGCTACCCGGTACAGGAGATAGTGGGACAATCCGTGCTCGCGCTCTTTCCTCACGGGCGCCACGCCGAGCTGGAGACCTTTCACTCGGCCGTCCGCAAGGGCAAATCGGTAAGACAGTTCCACACCGAGCGTATCCGCAAGAATGGCGAACGAATAGACGTTTCCCTCACTGTGTCGCCCATCCGCGACGAAGAGGGAGTGATCATCGGCGCATCGTCGATCGTTCGCGACATCACCGAAAGAAAGGCCGCCGAAAGGGAACGCAATCGTACCAACGCCATACTGAAAACATCAAGCGATGGCATTCATATCCTGGACAGCGACGGCACGCTGGTGGAGGCTAACGATGCATTCCTCAACATGCTTGGCTATGATCGTTCGGTTATCGGCAAATTGCACATCACGGATTGGCAGACACACCGTTCTGGCGCGGCGATAATTGCAGAGATTCATGATCTGATCAGACAAAACGGTCAGAAGATTATTGAAACCAGGCACCGCCGCAGCGACGGCGCATTGATCGATGTCGAGATCAACATGTCGGCGAGCGAGATCGATGACAAGGGCTATCTCTACGCGGCATCGCGTGACATCACCGGACGCAAGCAGACGGAACAGGCATTGCGCCTTGCCGCCACCGTGTTCGAATCGCAGGAAGGCATGGTCATTACCGATGCCGGCGGGGCGATATTGCAGGTCAACCGCGCATTCACAAAAATCGCCGGCTATACCCAGGAAGACATCGTTGGCCAGAACCCGCGCCGGCTCAAATCGGGCCATCACGACGTTGCGTTTTATCGCGAAATGTGGGCATGCATCAACCATAGCGGCGGCTGGCAGGGGGAAATACGGAATCGGCGCAAGAACGGCGAGGTCTACCTGGAATGGCTGGTGATCACTGCCGTGAAGAACAATCAGGGTCTGGTGACCCACTACGTCGGCACCTTCACCGATATCACCTCGCACAAGACGGCCGAAGATGAGATCAAGAATCTGGCATTCTACGATCCGCTGACTCGCCTGCCCAACCGCAGGCTGCTGCTCGACCGATTGCAACATGCCATGGCGTCGAGCAACCGCAGCGAAAAATATGGCGCGTTGCTGCTATTGGATCTGGATAACTTCAAGTCGCTTAACGACACCCTCGGCCATGAGGTCGGCGACCAGTTGCTGCAACAGGTTTCGGCTCGCCTGGTCTCCTGCGTTCGTCAGGGCGACACTGTGGCGCGCCTGGGGGGCGACGAATTCGTGGTAATGCTGGAAGGCCTGAGCGGAAATCCGGACGAGGCCGCGAGCCAGGTCGAAGCCCTGGGCGGGAAAATCCTCGCCACGCTCGACAAGGCCTACCAACTTGCGGGCTTCGTGCATCACTGCAGCGCCAGTATCGGTGCCACCCTGTTTCTGGATCACCTTGACTCGACCGATGCTCTCCTGCAACGGTCGGATCTCGCCATGTACCGTGCCAAGGGGGCGGGCCGCAACACGCTATGCTTTTTCGACCAGGAGATGCAGGCCCTGGTCATGCGCCGAGTGGCACTGGAAGCAGAACTGCGCGACGCCATCCTGAAAGGCCAGCTTCATGTCCATTATCAGGCCCAGGTGGATGGCAATCGGTTTGTAACCGGGGCGGAAGCGCTGTTGCGCTGGCAGCACCCGCTGCGCGGTCCGGTGTCGCCTTCCGAGTTCATTCCCATCGCCGAGGAAACCGGGTTGATCCTGTCGTTGGGTTCCTGGGTGCTGCAAACCGCCTGCACTCAACTGGCGCTTTGGGCCACACTTCCCGAGATGGCTCATCTTACGATAGCGGTGAATGTCAGCGCCCGTCAGTTCCGCCACAAGGATTTTGTGGGCGAGGTGATGAGCATGCTCAATCGTACCGGCGCCAATCCGAAGAAATTGAAGCTGGAACTCACTGAAGGCATGCTCCTGGATAACGTGGATGACACCATTGTCAAGATGACAAAGTTGAGAAAAGAAGGCATTAGATTTTCGCTGGACGACTTTGGTACCGGTTATTCATCGCTCTCTTACCTGAAGCGCCTCCCCCTGGATCAGTTGAAAATCGACCAGTCCTTTGTCCGGGACATTCTCACCGATCCTAACGATTGCGGCATCGTCCGCACGGTCATTGCCCTTGGGAAAAATCTCGGGCTGACGGTAATAGCTGAAGGCGTGGAAACCGAGACTCAGCGCAGTTTTCTCAATGAAAACGGCTGCCTTGCCTATCAGGGGCATCTTTTTGGCCACCCATTGCCCATCGAGGGCTTCGAGCAGCTTGTGAACAGAGACAATACCAACAAGCTGCCTGCCAGTGCCGACTACGTTATATGACACCCTGAATCGAAAGCAACAGGCCTGGGTGAGTCATTCATTGTGCCGAGTTTATCCAAAACAGCTTGGTTTCAGGCACGCCCCGGTTTCGGAAAATTGGATCCCTTCAACATTCCGTCCCAATACATCACCGGCAGCACGTAGCGCTTCAGCAAATACATGCTGTAGCGCTCCTTGCGCTGGTCAAAGGGAAAGGTTTCACAGGGGTTCAGGTCGTAGTCGAATTCGGCCAGGATCAACTTGCCATAGCCGGTAATCAGCGGGCAGGAGGTATAGCCGTCGTAATTGGCCGTCGGTTGCCGGCCCGCGATGACCGCCAGCAGATTCGTCACCAGGAACGGGCTTTGTGCGCGTACCGCCGCCGCGGTCTTGGAAGTGGGCAGGCTGCTGGCATCGCCAATGCTGAATACGTTCGGATAGCGTACATGCTGCAGAGTTTCCTTGCTCACGTCCACATAGCCGGCCGCGTTGGCGAGCGGGCTTTGCTTGACGAAATCAGGTGCGCTCATGGGCGGCACCACATGCAGCATGTCGTAGGGCTGGAGAATGGTTTCGCCGTTGTCCAGGTTCTGGATGACAGCCTCCTTGGCGGCGGCGCGGATTTCGACCAGATCATGCTTGAAATGCACCTCGATGTCGCGCGGCTTGACCACTTGTTCGGTAAGGGCCTTGGCGTAATGGGGCGCGCTGAAAATGGTGGGCGTGGCGCAGTAGTACACCAGCCGCGATTTATCCCGTATGCCCTGCCGACGGAAATAGTCCTCCGCCAGATACATGGCCTTTTGCGGTGCGCCGGCACACTTGATCGGTGGCGGCGGGAAATTGAACACGGCATTGCCGCCCTTGAAGTTCCTGATGTTTTCCCAGGTGCTGTTGACTGCGTCATAGCTGTAGTTGCTGCACACGCCATTTTTGCCGAGACTTTCCGGCAGCCCCTTGATCTTGTGCCAGTCGATCTGCAAGCCGGGGGCAACGACCAGATAGTCGTAGCTGATGTCCTTGCCGCCCCGCGTCCTGAGCCGGTTTGCGGCGGGATCGAATTCGCTGACTGCGTCCTGAATCCATTTCGCTCCATTTGGAATCAAGCCCGCCGTGGGTCGCACCGACTGTTCGCGCTTGACGACCCCGGCGCCGACCAGGGTCCAAAACGGCTGGTAATAATGCTTGTCCGATGGCTCAATGATGGCCACGTTCTTGCAGCCCGCATGTGCCAAGCGGGCGGCAACGCCGAGTCCGGCGGCGCCGCCGCCGACAATGACAATTTGATGATGGATACTATTGGCCATGTGCAACCCTCCCGTTGGTGGCGAATTGACGGATTCTAGACTGGAATCAACCGCCCACGGCATCACCGCAATGGCCGATCCGCAGGCGCAGGAATACAATCCTTTTGCCAGCGGGTGAAAGTTGAGGCACTTGACCTGAATCATTTTTTCCTGCGCCGCCCCGCCCTATGCTTCGACTTACTGCAAGCGAGCGAAATGAAAACCGACCACACCATGCCCCGCCAGGCCATTGAATTTACCACCGACAAGCGCTTCATCAAGCGCTCACGCGAGTTGAAGACCATCGCAACGATGGTGGACATGTATTGCCGCGGCCACGGCCACGACAGGCGCGGGACGCTTTGTCCGAGTTGCGTCATGCTGCTTGAATATGCGGCGCGGCGCCTCGAGCGCTGCGTGTTCGGCGATGCCAAGCCGACCTGCGCGAACTGCGTCGTCCATTGCTATAGTGCAAATATGCGTGAGCAAATCAGGGTAGTGATGCAATGGGCCGGACCGCGCATGCTCTTGCGCCACCCCATCCAGGCCATCATGCACTTGCTGCACGGGCGCCGGTTGGCACCCGCGTTGCCAGCCAGGCCGGCACGAGACCGCGCGGACCCGTAACTGAATAAAATTGATTCGTATCAATGCAATCCACCGAGCCGGTGCGGAGAATTCCTCCCACTGACCAATGTCAGAAAAAGGAGAATCAATCATGAGCGTTACCACTGCCCTGCAGGACCACCATCACCATTGCGACGATGATTTCGCCAGCACCGAGGAAGCTGCCCAGCGCGGCGATTGGCCGGCCTGCGCGACAGCGTTTGCCAAACTGCATGATGACATGCAGTGTCACTTCCACATCGAGGAAGACGTGCTCTTCGCCGCGTTTGAAGCAGAAACTGGCATGGCCGGCGGACCGACTGAGGTCATGCGCCACGAACACAAGCAAATGCTTGAGTTGCTGAAACAACTGGAAACCGCGCTACAGAACAAGGATAAGGATGAATTCGGCGGCGTGGCGGAGACACTGCTGGTACTGATGCAGCAGCACAACATGAAGGAAGAGAACATCCTCTATCCGATGTGCGACCAGGCTCTCGGCGGCAACCAGGAAGTTGCCGCGAGCATCAACCAAGGGCTTCACGCTTAACGCGCATAATCGCCAGCGCCGCCTCCGAGGATGAAAATGCGTAAAGGCAAATTGAACGCCCCCCACCCCCATACCTGCTCCAGGGCTCGCTTTGCACAGCTCGCCCGTCTCGGCGGCGCAAAGCGCTGCTTTGCGAATTTCCGCCTCAACCCCCGGGGCGGGGCTATCAATCGGCTCGCTACGCTCGATATCACAAGGCGCTCCATTTTTGCTTTTCATGTTAATACCCATGCCTGAACAGCATATAGTCGATGGGCGCGGACTATTGCCGCCTGAGCCGCTGGAGTTGACGATAGCGGCGCTCGAGAAGCTGCCCGAGGGGGAAGAGCTTCTGGTTCTGCTCTATTGCACCCCGCATCCCCTGTATGCCGTTCTCGAACAGAACGGCTATCGGCACGAATCGCACATGCAGGCGGACGGGACCATGGAAGTCCGCATCCGCAAGCGCTGATGGCTACTTCAAACCGGGCAAGCTGGAACCAAACAAGGTTGGCTTCGATGAAAGACTTTGATGCTTGGCCGGAAAAGCAAATTAAAGCCCGCCCCCTCCCGCCCTCCCCCTCACGGAGGAGGCGACTAACTGGCTCGCTTTGCTCGAAATTCTTCACGCGATTTGTCATAAATTAACTGGTTTATGATTAAACAACCCGTCCTCTCGTTTGAACAGGCACCGCCCATCTCGATGCCGTTTCGTTTCTTTCTGACGGCGCCGTTGTTCGGCATCGCAGCCGCGCTGCTGCTGCTCTGGCAACCGTCCGCCATTCTCGATTCGCGCTGGGCGCCGGCAACGTTCGCGCTGACCCATCTGATCGTGTTGGGCTTCATGCTTCAAGTCATGTGCGGCGCCCTGCTACAAATGATCCCCGTCGTCGTTGGCGCCAATATCTGGCAGCCGCGCCGCGTGACGACGTTCACCCATGCCGGTCTCACCCTCGGCACGATCCTGCTGGTCGGTGGATTCATCGCGGGATCGCCGCTGCTGTTCCGCGTTGCCACGCCGTTTCTGGGCGTCTCCCTGGGCGGTTTTGCGCTGGTCGTCCTGGTCGCGTTGTTGCGGACGCCGGCGGTAGGGCCGACGCTGCTCGCACTGCGCTTGTCCGTGCTCGCCGTCCTCGTCACGATCCTGCTCGGCGTCGCCCTCGGCGCGAGCGCCGGCTGGCCCATCGTGCTGCCATCGATCGACTGGACCGATATTCATGCGGCATGGGGCCTGGTGGGCTGGAGCCTGCTGCTGGTTACCGGCGTGGCCTTTCTCGTGGTGCCGATGTTCCAGTTGACGCCGGCATATCCGGCACTGCTGACGCGCTACCTTCCTGGCGCCCTGTTCGCCGTGCTATGTCTGTGGTCGTTCGGTTCGCAATACGCGGAAACAGCGCGGATCGCGCTCGGCTCCATCGGAGCTGCGCTCACCGTCTGGTTCGCGCTGGTCACGCTGCGGCTGCAAGCGCGGCGACGGCGCAAGATTGTCGAGTCGACACTGCTGTTCTGGCGCTTGTCGATGATCGCATTGGCGCTGGTGGCGGCATTGTTCATCGCCCAGCAAGTCTTGCGACCGGTTGCGGATTTCACCGCAACACCCTACCTGCTCGGAACGATGCTGTTCGCAGGTGTATTCGCCGGGGTCATCTGCGGCATGCTCTACAAGATCGTGCCGTTCCTGATCTGGCTGCACCTGCAGAAATACGCGCTGGCCGGGCTGCCGGTGCCCAACATGAAGCAGATCATCCCGGAGCGAAACATGAAGGCACAGTTTCTCGTGCACCTGCTGGCGTTCGTGCTGCTCCTCGCGGCGCCCGCGCTACCGTTGCTGGCCTATGCCAGTGCCGTCACATTGACGCTTTCGTTTATCCTGCTGGAATGGAACCTGATCGTGGCGACACGGATGTTCATTCGCGCAGGCCGCGAATTGGAGCAGCAGCACCAGGCAGCTTTGGCCTGATGCCGTCTTCCTGAGCGACGGTCAATGTCGTCCGCCTGGCCCGGCTTTGGATTTGAGGTCTGGACCAGTTTTGTGGAAGTAGCTTGGTCTCATCGTAAAATACGATCTGGTAGTAACGATTAGCCCTACTCAACACAACACTTGTACGGAGTTCAGATGAAAAAGGTTTTTTTTATTCTGCTGGTAGTCGCTATCTCTTTTTCGGCCGCATGTTCAAAATCCTCACCCGAGACAAAATCCGCGACAACCGAAACAGGAGCAACGCAGGTTGATTACAAGAAAATTTGCGAGCATCTTATTCAGATTTCACCTGAAAAGACTGATGGGCTGGCTTGCGAAGCGAAATACCGGGGCTTCCTGCCCTCCTGTCAAAATGCCGAAGCGGTTACTGACTGCTACCTGAAAATCAAGACTTGGGATGAGCGACTTGCCTGTTTCGACAGCTGCGTGCGCGAAGCCAAACCGGCGAAATAAGTACCGCTAAAGAGGTAAATGGTTTTTGCTTGATTTGGCGTTATGCGAAGAAGCGGCTTTCAAATGCGCTTCGAACCATTCCGCCTGTAGGAGATTTGGGGAAGTGTGCACAACAATAAATCCGCATTACGCTTTGTAACACTGCTTGATCTTTCTGCGCGATTTTGTTTTGATGCCCGCCGCATGAAGCGTATTTGCCGCCCTTTCCTTGCGTTGCTGCTGTCTCTGCTGCTGATCGGTTCGCAGCAGGCGGCATTCGCGCACCTGCTGAGCCACTGGCATGGCGGTTCGGCGGTGGTCGCGCAATACCAGGACGATGAAGGTGGCGCCGATCATCCCGCCAATGCCTGCGCCATCTGTATCGCCTTCGCCGGCATCGGCGGCGGTGCACCGCCCTCCCCCGCGCCAGTTTTCCTCGCTGTTTTTGCCGGTGACAGCTACTGCCTGCCGCTTGCGTCTTCCGTCTTTACGCGGCCGGTTATCACCTGCCGCGCCCGAGCTCCTCCCCCGCTTCTCTA
The DNA here is from genome assembly GCF_907163265.1 of Georgfuchsia toluolica. Classification (NCBI taxonomy): domain Bacteria; kingdom Pseudomonadati; phylum Pseudomonadota; class Betaproteobacteria; order Nitrosomonadales; family Sterolibacteriaceae; genus Georgfuchsia; species Georgfuchsia toluolica. Next base: position 3,274,702 of record NZ_CAJQUM010000001.1, on the reverse strand, counting down.
AAACCTGACTGTTGTTCTTCCGTCCCAAGTCGGGGTGGTGTTTGTCATTGTTTTGGAGAAACCCATGAAACCGTTTCGCATGAATGCGGTCGCCACATTGTTTGGCGCAGCGCTGATCACTTTGCCAGCAGCGTCCCTGGCGGCAACCGATCCAGATTTGAAGGCCCTGCGCGACGAAATCGCGCAAATGAAACAAACCTATGAACAGCGCATTGACGCGCTGGAAAAACGTCTCGCCCAGGCCGAAGAGAAAGCCGGCGAGGCTCAGGCCGTTGCGCAGCAGGCCGTAGCCCAGCACCCTCCCGCCGCGCCGGCGCAGAGCAACAGCTTTAATCCCGAAGTGTCGATGATCCTGCAAGGTTCCTATAACAATCTCAAGCAGAACCCGAGCGCGTACCAGATTAGCGGCTTCGTGCCGACGTTGGGCGATGTCGGTCCCGGCTCCCGCGGTTTCAGTCTCGGCGAATCGGAACTGACAATATCGGCCAATATCGATCCTGACTGGCGCGGGACGGCGATTGCCTCGCTCAAGCCCGAGGGCGGCGTCGATATGGAGAACGCCTTCTTTCAGAGCCTCGGCCTTGGCAACGGACTCAGCTTCAAGGGCGGCCGCTTCTTCTCCGGCATCGGCTACATGAACGAACAGCACCAGCACGCCTGGGATTTTACCGATGCACCGCTGGTCTACAAGGCTTTCCTCGGCAATCAGCTTGGCGACGACGGCGTGCAGCTCAAGTGGCTGGCGCCGACGGATATGTTTTTGGAATTCGGTGCCGAAGCCGGGCGCGGCCGCACTTTCCCTGGCGCCGACAACAACAAGAATGGCGTTTCGCAGGGCGCGCTATTCGCGCATCTCGGCGGCGATGCCGGCGTCAGCAATGCCTGGCGCGTCGGTCTTTCATGGCTGGGGAGCAGCCCAAGCAATCGCAGCTATGACGACGTCGACCATCTGGGCAATGCGGTGAGCAACAGCTTCACAGGCAAGAGCCGCCTGTGGATCGCCGACGGTATCTGGAAATGGGCGCCGGAGGGCAACAGTACAGTGACCAATTTCAAGTTGCAGGGCGAGTATTTCCGCCGCCGCGAGGACGGCACGCTGGCGAGCAATTCGGTGGCGAGTACTTGCGGCAGCGGCTGTGCCGATGGTTATGACAGCGATCAGAGCGGCTGGTATTTGCAAGGCGTGTACCAGTTCATGCCGCACTGGCGCGTTGGCCTGCGCCACGACGCGCTGATCTACGGCACGGTGAACATTGGGCTCGTGAATGGCGGCGTACTCACTGCGGCCGACTTTCCGCTGCTTGCCGCGCATGACCCGAAGCGCAATAGCGTGATGCTCGATTACAGTCCAAGCGAATTCACGCGCTTCCGCCTGCAATGGGCGCACGACAACTCGGGCAGCGGCGCCAGCGACAACCAGATTTTCCTGCAATACTTATTCAGCATTGGCACGCACGGTGCACATCAGTTTTGATTGGAGCAAAAAATGAAACGACTTTTTTTCGTGTTACTCAGTCTGCTCTCGCTTGCGGCGCATGCCGATCTCAAGGTGTTCGCCACGGTTCCCGAGTGGGGCGCGCTGGCGAAAGAAATTGGCGGCAAGCATGTCGATGTATTTACCGCAACAGGGGGCTTGCAGGACCCGCATCACGTCGAAGCCAAGCCATCGCTGATCGCGCGGGCGCGCAATGCCGACCTGATCGCAGCCACCGGCGCCGAGCTGGAAGTGGGCTGGTTGCCGGTGGTGCTGCGCGATTCAGGCAATCCGCATGTGCAGCCAGGGCAACCGGGTAATTTCGAAGCGGCACGCTATGTGCATATGCTCGAGGTGCCAACGCGGCTCGATCGTGCCGATGGCGACGTACATGCCGGCGGCAATCCGCACATTCAGACCGATCCGCGCAATTTCCTTAAAGTCGGCGAAGCGCTTGCAGGGCGCATGGCGCAGCTCGATGCTGCCAATGCGGCTGAATACCAGGCCAATTTCAAGAGTTTCGCCGAGCGCTGGAAAGCTGCCATCGCAAAGTGGGAAGCCAGCGCAACGCCGTTACGCGGCATGCATGTGGTGACGCAGCACAAGGCTTTCCCTTATCTCTATGACTGGCTGGGCATCGTCGAGGTCGGCACGCTGGAGCCGAAACCCGGCGTTGAGCCCTCGGTGTCTTACCTTAGCCAGGTCGTGGCGGATGTGGAAACCAGGAAGCCGCGTATGGCGATTCGCGCGGCGTGGAACTCACCGCGCCCGACCGAGTGGTTCAGCGAACATGCGCACCTGCCGGCGGTGGCGCTGCCCTTCACGGTTGGTGGCAGCGACCGGGCCAAGGATTTATTCGGCCTCTTCGACGACACCGTGGCGCAACTGCTGAAGGCGGTCAAATGAACGCCTTCGACTGGAACCTGTTGGCAGCGCCATTCGTGGCGGGACTGTTGGTGCTGGCTACTCATGTACCTCTTGGGCGCGAAGTATTAAAGCGCGGCATCATTTTCATCGACCTGGCGATTGCGCAAGTCGCCGGGCTCGGCGTGATGCTGGCGCAACTGCTCGAATGGAGCCATAGCGAAACCGGTACCGATGCGGCAACCCAGCTTACCGCGGCCGCTGCGGCCTGCCTCGGCGCCATGCTACTGACATGGAGCGGCAAGCGCTGGCCGGAAATCCAGGAAGCACTGATCGGCCTGCTCTTCGTCTTTGCCGCGTCAGCCGGCATCCTGCTGCTGGCGCACAATCCGCATGGCGGCGAGCACCTCAAGGACATGCTGGCCGGGCAGATTCTCTGGGTGAGCTGGTCGCAGCTCGCGTTGCCGGCGGCGATTTACGCAGCCATCATCGTGGTCGTGGCCTGGTTCACATTGCGCCAGCGTTTCGGCGATGGCGGCTTTTATCTGCTGTTCGCCTTAACGGTGACGCTCTCGGTGCAACTGGTCGGCGTGTTTCTGGTCTTCACCAGCCTGATTGCGCCGGCGCTGGCTAGCCGCAATCAAGCAGGATGGCGCGGACTGGGCTTTGCCTATGCCATCGGCGCTGTGGGCTACGGCGTCGGACTTGCCGCCTCGGCCTGGTGGGATCTGCCGTCTGGCGCGGCGATTGCCTGCGTTTTGTGCGGTTTGGCGTGCGTTGGGTTAAGAGCGCGCCCCCTGACTCAAATTCGCCGGTAAACTGCCGCTTCGATCAGGAGCAGCAAACATGGAGCAATACCACGGCACCACCATCCTTTCCGTGCGGCGCGGCACTCAGGTCGCGCTCGGCGGCGACGGCCAGGTCACGCTGGGCAACATCGTCATCAAGGCCAGCGCGCGCAAGGTTCGCACCTTGTACAACGACAAGATTCTGGCCGGCTTCGCCGGTGGCACCGCCGACGCCTTCACCCTGTTCGAGCGCTTCGAGGCCAAGCTGGAAAAGCATCAGGGCAATCTGGTGCGCTCGGCGGTCGAACTGGCCAAGGACTGGCGCACCGACCGCATGCTGCGCCGGCTCGAAGCCATGCTCGCCGTGGCCGACCGCGAAAGCTCGCTGGTGATTACTGGCAACGGCGATGTGCTGGAGCCGGAACTCGGCATCGTCGCCATCGGCAGCGGCGGTCCCTACGCGCAATCCGCCGCGCGCGCCCTGCTCGAAAACACCGATCTTGCGGCGACCGATATCGTAAAGAAATCGCTCGCCATCGCCGGCGACATTTGCATCTATACCAACCAGAACCACATCATCGAAACACTGGATTGATGCGGAACCGGTAGGCGAACAGTATGTGCAACTTGCCTGTCCGGGCATCGGGCGATAATTCAATTCAATACGGGTTCCCAACATGTCCCAAATAATGTCGCAAATGACTCCAGCGGAAATCGTTTCCGAACTGGACAAGAACATCGTCGGCCAGGGGCGCGCCAAGCGTGCCGTGGCGATCGCATTGCGCAATCGCTGGCGCCGCGCCCAGGTGGCGGAGCCGCTGCGCACCGAGATCACACCGAAGAATATCCTGATGATCGGACCGACCGGCGTCGGCAAGACCGAGATCGCGCGGCGCCTGGCGCGGCTGGCCAACGCGCCCTTCGTCAAGGTCGAGGCGAGCAAGTTCACCGAGGTTGGCTATGTCGGCCGCGATGTCGATACCATCATCCGCGATCTCGCCGAGACCGCGATCAAGGATGCGCGCGAGCAGGCGATGCGCGGCGTGCATAACCGCGCCATGGATGCCGCCGAGGATCGCGTGCTGGATACGCTGCTGCCATCGGCGCGCAGCGGCAGCGAACCGGCGTCCAGCGAGGATTCGGCGACGCGGCAGAAATTCCGCAAGAAACTGCGCGAGGGCGAGCTCAACGACAAGGAAATCGAGATCGAGGTCGCCTCGCCATCGGCACAGATGGAAATTCTCGCCCCGCCCGGTATGGAAGATTTGACCCAGCAGATTCAGGGCATGTTTCAGAACATGGGCTCGGGCCGCCGCCGCACGCGCAAGATGAAAATTGCCGATGCGCTGAAGGCGCTCGCCGATGAAGAAGCGGCACGCATGATCAACGACGACGAAGTAAAGGCCCAGGCGCTGAAGAACGTCGAGCAGAACGGCATCGTCTTCCTCGACGAGATCGACAAGATCGCCTCGCGCTCGGAGATGCACGGCGCCGATGTCTCGCGCCAGGGCGTGCAGCGCGACCTGCTGCCATTGGTGGAGGGAACCACCGTGTCCACCAAGTACGGCATGATCAAGACCGACCACGTCCTGTTCATCGCCAGCGGCGCATTTCATCTGTCGAAGCCGTCGGACCTGATCCCCGAACTGCAGGGGCGTTTCCCGATTCGCGTCGAACTCGATTCGCTCTCGGTGGAAGACTTTCGCTGCATCCTGACCCAGACCGATGCCTGTCTCACGCGTCAGTATGAAGCCTTGCTGGCAACCGAGGACACCAGGGTCAGCTTTACCGACGACGGCATCCGGCGCATGGCCGAGATCGCCTTCCAGGTCAACGAAAAGACCGAGAACATCGGCGCGCGGCGGCTGCATACCGTGATGGAAAAGCTGCTCGAGGAAATCTCCTTCAACGCCGGCCGCCACGGCGCCGAAACCCATGTCATCGATGCCGCGTATGTGAATGAGCGCCTGTCAGATCTTGCCGACAACGAGGATCTGTCGCGCTACGTTTTGTAAAAATCTAAATCTTTTTAGCCACAGAGGACACAGAGTTCACAGAGAAAAGCACAACACAACCATAGCTATGTCATATATTTCCTTTGGCATGATTTTGACTTTCTCTGTGTCCTCTGTGTCCTCTGTCCCACGGGGATTTCCTTCGGTCATGGCTGATGCTTTAATGTCTTATGATTTTTAAAATAATCTCGATCCTGTTCCCCGTCTTCGCGCTGGTCGCGCTCGGCTATTTTTACGGCCGCAAGCACGCCTCGGACATGACGGTGGCAAACCGGCTCAACATGCACATATTTACCCCGGCGCTGATATTTGCCGGGCTGTCGACCCGTTCCTACGATTTCGCCACCTACGGATCGCTGGCGCTGGCCGTGGTGGTCATGGTGCTGGGCTGCGGCGTTGTTGCGGGGTTTCTGGCGCGCCTGACGCATGCCCGGCTGCCGACGCTGGCCCTGCCGCTGATGTTCAACAACAGCATCAATCTCTGTGTGCCGCTGGCGATGCTGACCTTCGGCAACGACATCCTGCCGCTGTCCATTCTGCTCTTCGTCGTGACGATGGCGCTGCACTTCTCGCTCGGCGTCTGGTTGCTCGATCATCAGGCAAGAATCGGCAATCTGTGGCGCAACCCGGTCATACTGACCGCTGCGGCCGGCTTCGTTGCCGGTGCATTCAACATCACGATATGGCCGCCGTTGCAAACATCGGTGCGCATGCTGGGCGACATCTCGATTCCGCTCGCCCTGTTCGGCCTCGGCGTCAGGCTGACCGACGGCGCCATGAAGCACTGGCGCATCGGCCTGGTGGCGGCAATTGCACGGCCGGTTGCAGGCATGGCGATCACCTGGTGCGCGGGACGATTGCTCGCACTGGAAGCGCGTCAGGCGCAATTGCTGCTGCTCTATGGAGCGATGCCGCCAGCGGTGATCAACTATATCCTCGCCGAGCACTATGGCCGCGATGCGGACAAAATGGCCTCGATCGTGCTGATCGGTAATCTGGCGGCCATCGTTTTCGTGCCGATCGCGCTGGTGATGATTCTTTAGGATGCACTTAGGATTGAGCGCATGCTGCGTCTACACGTTTGCAATTGCCTGTGGGGTAAAAATGAAAAATTTTAAACTCATATTATTGACCGCCCTGTTTGCGTCAATGGCGGCAAATGCTGCCGATATCGAAATAAAGTCCGCCTGGGTGCGTGGCACGGTGCCGGCGCAAACGATGAGCGCCGCCTACATGGAACTCACCAGCAAGGGCGGTGCGACGCTGCTCGGCGCCAGTACGCCGCTGGCCGAGGATGCCGAAGTGCATGAGATGCGGCTCGAAGGCGGCGTGATGAAAATGCGCGCTGCGCCGCGGCTGGCCCTGCCCGCCGGCGCGACCGTAAGCCTCAAGCCCGGCGGCTACCACATCATGCTGATGGGCCTGAAACGGCAGCTGAAGCCGGGCGACACGGTGCCCATCACGCTCAGGATCGAGAATGCCCACAAGAAAACCGAGGCGGTGGCCGTCAACGCGGAAGTCCATGATCTGGCCGAGCCTCCCGCTGCAGAGTCTCACGACCACATGCACATGCATTGACGAAACCGGCGGGCTGTTTCCTGCTGATTGACTTCGCTTCCGGCGGCGGCAATACTCGCGGATCGGGCAGCGCAATGCCTATCTGTTAATCATAATCAGGAATGCATCATGTTGAACAAGTTTGCCTCTTTTGCCGGCATCAGCGGCCCGGTGGTCACCATCATCATGGATGGCTACGGCATCCCCAAATCCGACGCGGGCAGCGCCATCGCGGCGGCGCGCAAGCCGACGCTCGACCGGCTTTTCGCCCATTACCCGAACATCACTTTGCGCGCCCACGGCACCGCGGTCGGCATGCCCTCCGACGATGACATGGGCAACTCCGAAGTCGGCCACAACGCCATCGGCGCCGGCCAGATTTACAGCCAGGGCGCGGCGCTGGTGGCCGACGCCATCGCCTCCGGCGCCATCTGGCAGGGCGAAGCCTGGCGCCAGGTCGTGGCGGGAGCGAAGGCCGGGTGCGGGACGATTCACTTCATCGGTCTGTTTTCCGATGGCAACGTGCATAGCCATCTCGACCATCTGAAGGCCATGATCGTTCGCGCCAGGGAAGAAGGCATCAAAACGGTTCGCATCCACGCCCTGCTCGACGGCCGCGACGTGCCGGAAACCAGCGCGCTCGATTATGTCGAACCGTTCGAGGCTTTTCTGGCTGAAACGAATGGCGGCGTGTTCGACGCGCAGATCGCCTCGGGTGGCGGCCGCATGACCATCACCATGGACCGCTACGAAGCCAACTGGAACATGGTCGCCAGGGGATGGCGCACGCACGTTCTGGGCGAGGGCGACCAGTTCGCCAGCGCAGTGGCTGCAGTCAAGGAATTGCGCGTCAAATTCCCCGGCACCATCGACCAGGATCTGCCGCCCTTCGTGATTGTCAGGGACGGCAAGCCGGTCGGGACGATCGAGGATGGCGATTCCGTCGTCTTCTACAACTTCCGCGGCGACCGCGCCATTGAAATCACGCGCGCATTCGAAGAAGCGAACTTCGACAAATTCGACCGCGTTCGGGTGCCGCAAGTGATCTACGCCGGCATGTTGCAATACGACGGCGACCTCAAGCTGCCGCGGCGCTTTCTGGTCGCGCCGCCGGCGATCCAGGATACCTCGGGCGAGTGGTTTTCCAGAGCCGGCATCACGCAGTTTGCCTGCTCCGAAACACAGAAATTCGGTCACGTGACCTACTTCTGGAACGGCAACCGTTCCGGCAAGCTGGCAGGTGAAACCTATCAGGAAGTGCCGAGCGACGTCGTTCCGTTCGAACAGCGCCCCTGGATGAAGGCCGCCGAAATTGCCGATGCCATGATCGAGGCATTAAAGAGCGGCAAGTACAGGACGCTGCGCTGCAACTTCGCCAACGGCGACATGGTCGGCCACACCGGCAACTTCCGCGCTGCCACGATGGCCATCGAAGCGGTTGATCTGTCGCTGGCGCGAATCCTGCCGGTGATCGACGCATTGGGCGGCGTGGCGCTGATCACGGCCGACCACGGCAACGCCGACGAGATGTATGAACTGGACAAGAAAACCAAACTGCCGGCACAGAACCAGGATGGTTCGTTCAAGGCCAAGACGGCGCATACGCTGAACCCGGTGCCGCTGATCCTTTACGACAATGCCACGGGCGGCAAGCTCGGCCTGAAGCAAACCGACAAGGCCGGTTTGTCCAACATCGCGGCGACAACGGCAAATCTTCTCGGCCTTGAGAAACATGCCAAATGGGATGAAAGCCTGCTCGTGATCAAGTAAGCCCGGCGTGCTGGCGGAGCGCTGTTGTAATAAACCTGGGAAAAGCAGTTAGCCACAGAGCACACAGAGATCACAGAGGAAAGTCAATGCCTTGCATAAGCGGGTGACCTCACCCGGAGGGTGAGCGCGGCGATCGTCTAAAACCCTCAGGTTCTCTGTGTCCTCTGTGACATCTGTGGCTTGAATTGAGGTTTTTAGGATAAACGCTAAACGCCAGAGGGCAGCTTGGAGGCCATCATTTTCCTGCGGTCGATCTTGCGTCCATCGACGATGAACGTTCCGTCGCCGACGGCGTGAACCGTGCGCTGCTCCTTGCGCGCGCTATCGATGTATGCGGCAACCGCTTGCAACACAACGATGTTGTGCTTTGTGACGATGTCGATGACCTTGCACTCGATATTGGCGAGACATTCCTTGATCAAGGACGGCCTCACCAGCCTGGCCGGCAGCGGCGTGAGCTTGAATCTGGCAAACTTGTCCGTGTCGGCCCCCGAGCACGTCCCGATGCCCACCACCTTGTCCAGCAGGTCGACGGTGGGAATGGCAATGACGCACTCCCGATGCTTTCGCAACGCCGCGAAGGAGTAATTCCATTCCCCCGTGGTGATGGCAAATACCGGAGTGAAATCCATCACCATGGTCCAGGAGATGGTCATGATGTTGCCTCTTTTCCCATCATGGGTTGTGACGAGGACCACAGGCCCTGATTCCATCAGGGTAAAAGCCTTGCCCAGTTTCAATCGACGCATGAGAGCACCTCCGCTAGTCGTGCCAAGCTTGCACATTCGACGTTAAGGCGAGCAACGCTCAGGGTGAGCGCTCCTGTGCAGTTTTATGCACAAAACCGGCAGAATGAGTGGTTAGCGCTCTGCGTAACTGCTCAATGGAAAGTGCGGGACTGACCCTATGAATCATGGCATGGCAATTCGCGCAAACCGGGCGAAGATCATTGATTGGGTCGACGACGTAGGATTCCCCAACTTTAGAAAGCGGCAATACGTGATGAACGTGGATAAACGCTTTGCCAATTTCACCGTAGGTTTTTTCAAAATCAAAATTGCAGACAGTGCATTTCGAATCGTAATGGTCTATGCACTTCTTTCTCGCCTTTTGATTCCGCTCGTAGTAGTTAACAGCAATTTTCTTCGTAGCACCCTCGACGTACTTTTCGGGTTCCGATACTTCCTCAATTGCTGGGAACTCAAGTTCCAAGTAGCCGGTTGCAATTCTGTATATGCCGTAGCCAATTCGAAGAAATTTCCCTTCCTTCTTTGATGGATCGTAGCCCTCGGCTTGAGGACAATAGTCTTCAATCTTTCTCTGAATCGTCTGCCGGAAAGACCTTTCGTTTTGGTAGTTGTCCGGGATAACTCCAGAACAATGTGTAACCAATATGTAGTCCTGAATATCTTTCGCCTTGGCCTCGCCATCTAGGCTTAGTAAGGCCTTCTCGATATCAACAACATTTATTGTGTAGATCATTTAATGAGTACTAGCAGTCATTCAAACACAGAAACGTCCGAGTTATTACCAATAATACGGACACGGTAGAAATGCCCCTAGGGTATTGAATGACGATAAGATTATCCCATTTCAGTCTTCTGATCAATCAACAACCATACGGACCGGACCAGCCGGGTTAGCCTTCTGATCTTTAGCTTGCGCTGAAAACGCCCATTAATCCAGCCGCGGCTTGATGCCGCGGATATCCCGGAGAGAAACCACCGCCAGCAGTTTTTCCTGTTCATCCACGATGGGAATGGCGCGGAAGTCGTAGCGGGCGAACATGTCGACGGCATCGCGCAGAGTGCTTTCCGGATTCAGGCTGATGACATGGTCGGTCATGATTTCCCCCAGGGTCTGGTCAGGCTCGGCGGCGATCAGTTCGCGCAGGTCGACAACGCCTTTCAGGGTTTCATGCTCATCGGTGACGTAGGCGTACATGATGACCTCCATGTCCCGGGCCACTTCCCGAAAGTTCGTCATGACTTCCTTGACCTGGGTGCGCTCCAGCATTTTCATGAATTGCTGCGTCGAGAACAGCAAAATATTCTCGTCATGATGGTCGATGATGCGCTGAATCTTGGCGGCAACGTCCTTGTCCAGCATCTGCAGCAACTCGTCAGCTTCTACTGTTGGCAAGGCCGCCAGAACATCCGCGGCTTGCACCGGCCCCATGGCGCTGATCAACTGCGCCGCATCGCGTTTTTCTATGGCGCGAATAAGTTCCCGCTGTACCCTTGGCTCGACTTCCTCCAGGGTATCCGCTGCATGCTCCGGTTCGAGTTCCTTGAATACGGCCAGCCGCTGATCGCCCTCCAATTCCTCCAGAATATCCGCCAGATCGACCGGATGGATATCGCTGATATTTTCCTTGAGTACGCTGAGCTTGACGTGCCCCTTGAAGGTGCCGATATGCTCTGGCAACGGTTGAACATACAGCCAGGAAACGGTTTTGCCTTCCCGCTGTTCGGAAATCCAGTTGGATAGCTTCCTCAGGCCCATTCGGCGCAGTAATCGCTGCCGGCTGAAATCGACTTCACTGACATAGAGCTTGCCGCTTTGAAAGACGAGACTGATGTCGTAGACGACCTCGACTTCGTGATCGTCCATGTCGAGGATCTTCTTGTCCAGGATATGCGAGCGCAGCAGGATGGATCCCTCGGCCGGGGCGCGCTCATATTCGATCGCGTCGGTCACGTCGAATACGATTTCGGTATTTGAAATCAGGGTCAGCTTGTCCCACGGCAGCAGCAGGGCTGGATAGCCGTAGGGGCGATCGACGACGAAATGGCTGACCTCGGGCAGCTTTCCCGTTTCGACGATCAGCATGTCATCCAGCCGGCCCACCCGCTCGGATTTCAGGTAGACCTTGCGGCCGATGATTTCGCTGAGGAAGAATTTGTGCTCCAGTACGACGGCCATGGCGCTATTCCTCAGCTCAGGATCAGGACGAATTTGTACACGATCAGGCTCACCAGAAGCAGCAGGTAAATCCGCAGCGCCATCAGCGAAATCCGGACGCCGCGCGACATCTCGATATGCGGCTTGCTGTAGCGATGGTTGATTTCCCGGATCTTTCTGACCAGGCGGTAAATGCTCGATGTCATTTTCTATCCTCGGCTCACTGGAACATGGTGGGGAACATGACGCTGACACCATACAGCGTAGACAAAATCACGATGGCGATGACGATAAAGCCGCCGATCAGGTTTTCGGTCAGGCTGTTGCAATACTCGCCCATGTGCTTCTTGTCGTTCAGCAACAGGATCAGGAACACCAATGCGGCGGGCAGCAAGGTAACGGCCACCACTTGAACGAACAGCGTGATCAGCACCAGCGGCGCCTTCGGAATCAGCACCACCAGTCCCGCGGTAATCAGGGTGAAGAAATAGCTGGCATAGAACCACGGCGCCTGCTTGATCTTCTGGTTCAAGGAATGCGCCCAGCCAAAAATCTCGCCGAAGGCCCAGGAACTCGCCAGCGAAATGCAGATGGCGCCGAGCAGGCCGGCATCGAACAGGCCGATGGCCATGAATTCGCCGACATAATGATTGGTCAGTTTCAATTGTTCGGCCGCTTGGGAGGCGCTGTCGATGTCAATGCCCTTCAAGACAGTGCCGGTAACGACAATAATGAAAATGGCGACTACCACGGTCAATACTGAACCTAACAAGGTATCGAACCTGCCCCAGGGGATATCCTTCTCCAGCATGCCTTTATCGACGACGGCGCTTTGCTGGAAGAAAAGCATCCAGGGTGCGATGGTGGTACCGATATTGGCCATCAGGAAGAAAAACAACTCGCCGTTGAAGCCGCCCGGGAAATTCGGGATCAGGCCATCCTTGAGGATGTCCGAAACCGAGGGGTGAACCATGAAGGCACCCGGGATGTAGATGAGGTTCAGGGCGCAGAACAGCAGCGCAATCTTTTCCCAGGTCCAGTAGCGGCCGTTCAGGACGATCATGCCCATCAAGCCGACGACACCCGCCACCGTCAGCCAGGGCGGCACGCCAAAGATGTTCAAGGCCGAGGTCATGCCGATAAATTCGGTGACCAGCGTCAGCCAGTCGACGATCATCAGGTCGATCAGGGAAAACCAGCCCCAGAAGGCGCCAAAGCCGTCGAAAATCGCCTCGGCGTGGCCGCGCTTGGTGACTGCGCCGAGGCGCACCGTCATTTCCTGGACGTAATAGGCGACGGGGATCAGGATCAGCAGGAACCAGATCAGGTTGTAGCCGTACTTTGCGCCAGTAGCGGCGTAGGTGGTAATCCCGCCGGCATCGTTGTCGGCGACCATCACGACCAATCCCGGACCGGCAATGACCAGATAAAGCTGAATGGCTTTCCATGACTTGCGGAACCGGTAATAGAGCTTGGAAAATAAGTTCATCGAGATACCAATGCCAGAGGGGTGTTATGAATATTTTGCATAATCAATATTCCAGATGCAGGCGTCTGCCGATGATGCGAACCGGGCCACGGTCGGCATTGTAGGCCGGGTTGGCGATGAAAAAGCCGGGGCCGCCGTTGTTGCGTGATGCTCTGCCCGGCGTTGAGGCCAAACCCCACCCTGGACCGATCCTTGCGCACCTTGCCGACAGCGGGCCTGCGCTCCGCAACAGGTTTATCGACTTCATGTCGGATGAGGGTTGGTTTTTTTCAAGCTTGAGGATTTCCATTCTGAGTCTCTTTCGTTACGGAAATGCGACTTCCGTAACGTGCAGTTCACAGCGAACCGGCAATACGTTGATTGAAATGCCGTACCGATGCCGGAGCGGACTCAGGCATCAAGCCGAACATCGGGCCGCAGCAATGCGGCGGCGAGTCGGTAAAGCACGACGGGCTACCAACAACCGTGAGGAGGTGCTCAGAGCAACCCGCATCGATGCGGGTCAAGAAGATTTGCTGCTGGCGCACCGTCCCGCTGAATCAGCGAGACGGCGGCGGGAGTCAAGGACAATGCCGGCGAGTTTCGCTGATTTAGCTGACGCGGTTCAAGCTACTAGGGCAACTGTCCAAGATGCTTCCCTGGGAAAATAAGACGGGCGGATTCTCAGACTTTTCTTTTTCAGAGTCAAGCGCGGCGCGGCCCAAGGGGCGAGGGGAATGCGGCGCCTAGTCGCGGGAAACCGAAAGTCCGGCAAAGGACTGGGCGACAGGCATCAGTTCGATCACATTGATGTTGATATGTTGCGGTCGGGTCGCTATCCAATAAATGGTCTCGGCGATGTCTTCCTCAGTTAACGGCTGCACACCCTCGTATACCCTGGCGGCCTTTTCGCGGTTGCCGTGGAAGCGCACATCGGAGAATTCGGTGCCGCCGCAAAGTCCGGGCTCGACGTCAGTCACACGGATGGCGGTGCCAGCCAGGTCCGCGCGCAGATTCAAACTGAACTGACGGACAAAAGCCTTGGTCGCGCCATATACATTGGAACCGGGGTAAGGCCAGCGGCCCGCCGTCGAACCGAGATTGAATATATGCCCGCGATTGCGTTCGACAAAGCCCGGCAACAACGCTCGCGTGACCTGCGCCAGCCCGAGACAGTTGGTCTCGATCATGGTCTGCCAGTCATCCAGTTGCGCGCAGTGCGCGGGTTCCTGCCCCAGCGCGAGACCCGCATTATTGATGAGCACATCAACGGCGGCGAACTCGGCCGGCAGCAGATCCGCTATTGCCGCCACGGCCGCGCGGTCGCGTACGTCAAGTTCGAGCGGCAAAAGTGCATCGCCGAGTTCACTGCCAAGCGCCATCAGGCGATCTTTGCGGCGCGCGGTGGCGACGACCCGATGTCCGCCTTTGACGAAGCTGCGGGCAATCGCGGTGCCGAACCCGGCCGATGCCCCAGTGAGAAATACGATCATCCCGGTTTCCTTCCCGCTAGAAGCATTCGTCATCATCGATGGCAGCGCAAAAAGACAGAATCCATTGTGATCCGGCTTTATTCGGCTTTCGGGCGCATTGCCGACTTGGGCCGGAAGGCCTTGACCACCGTTTCATCGGTTTCGATGTATGGTCCGCCGATGAGGTCGATGCAATAGGGTACGGCGGCGAAGATGCCGGGTACGAGCTGCTTGCCGCCGGCATCCTTGACGCCTTCCAGCGTTTCCTTGATCGATTTGGGTTGCCCCGGCAGATTGAGGATCAGCGCCTTGCCGCGAATCACCGCCGTCTGTCGTGAGAGGATGGCAGTCGGAACGAAGTGCAGCGAGATTTGCCGCATCTGTTCGCCGAAGCCCGGCATCACCTTGTGCCCTACCGCCAGCGTCGCTTCGGGCGTCACGTCGCGCAATGCGGGGCCGGTGCCGCCGGTGGTGAGCACCAGATGGCAACCGACGCTATCGCAGAGCTCGATCAGCGTTTTTTCAATCACCGCCTGCTCGTCGGGGATCAGCCGCGTTTCGATGCGCCACGGCGAGAGCAGCGCGGCAACCAGCCATTCCTCCAGGGCCGGAATGCCCTTGTCCTCATAGACGCCGCCCGAGGCGCGATCGGAGATGGAGACCAGGCCGATTATCAGTTCATCGTTCATAAAAATCCTTTAGCCATGACCAGAGGAAATCCCTGTGGGACAGAGTTCACGCAGCACACAGAGAAAATCTGTCACGGGTTTTCCTCTGTGAACTCTGTGTCCTCTGTGGCTTGACTTTGAAGTTCCCTAAGTAACCTGAAAAGCTCGCGATAGGCACGCGGCGGCTTGCCGAGTTGCTGTTCCTTCAACGCATTGCGGCGCAACTGGCGCAGATGCTGGAGATCGGCGCCCGGATGCTGGCGCGCGATGTCGCCGAGCACTTCTTCGCTTTCCATCAACTGCGCGCGCAGGCGTTCGAGTCTGTGCTGTTCGGCCTTGGCGGCGGCGGAAATCCCTTTGACCTCATCGAGCGCGGCCTTGATGGGCCCAACGTCGACATCGCGCATCAGCTTGCCGATGTATTGCCGTTGCCGTTTCTTGGCGCCGTTCTGGGTGATGCGCTGCGCATCGCGCAAGGCAGCGCGCAGAGCGTCCGGCATCTCGATCCGGTTCAGCCGCTCCGGGGACAGCGCCGCCAGTTCAACGCCCATGTCCTGCAGGGCGTCCATGTCGCGCTTCTTTTGCGATTTGCTCGGGCGATCGAACTCGGGGTCGTCTTCTTCGGGAATCGGTTGGGTGTCCACGAGTAGAATTATATCTTTGTGCTTACGCGTACCCTTAAATGGCCGGCAACGATTTCAGCTATACCCCCGAAAGCTTGCGCGAACTGGCGCGCGACGTATTGCAGTATGCCGCGAATTCCGGCGCGACCGGCTGCGAAGTCGATGTGTCGGAAGGCTTCGGCCAGTCCGTCACGGTACGCAGGCAAGCCGTCGACACCATCGAGTACAACCGCGACAAGGGCGTTGGGGTCACGGTCTATGTCGGCCAGCGGCTCGGCCATGCCAGCACCTCTGATTTTTCCGCTGCCGCCTTGCGTGCCGCCGTCGATGCGGCGCTTTCCATCGCCCGCTTTACCGCGGCAGACCCGTGCGCGGGTTTGCCGGATGAAGCCTTGCTGGCAAAGAAGATTCCCGACCTCGATCTGTATCACCCCTGGCAATTGCCGGTGGAAGAGGCCATCGACATCGCGCGCCGCTGCGAGCAGGCCGCCTTCGATGTCAGCCCGCTGGTGAAGAATTCCGAAGGAGCGACAGTCTCGGTGCAGCACTCGCACTTCATTTCCGCCAACAGCCTCGGCTTCATGGGCGGTTATCCCTCTTCGCGGCACTACATCGCCTGCGCCGTCATCGCCGGCAAGGGCAACGACATGCAGCGCGACGACTGGTATTCCACACAGCGGCGCGCCGCCGATCTGGCGGCGCCGGAAGCGATCGGCGACTATGCCGCGCGCCGCGCGCTGGCGCGGCTCAAGGCGCGCAAAATCAAGACGCGCCAGGTGCCGGTGTTGTTCGAGGCGCCGCTGGCGCCGACCCTGATCGGCAATTTTGTCTATGCGGTGAGCGGGGGCTCACTGTATCGCAAGTCTTCATTCCTGCTGGACAGCCTGGGCCGGCAGATATTTCCCGATTTCATGCAGATCGACGAACGGCCACTGTTAAAAGGTGCGCTGGGCTCCACCCCTTTCGATGACGATGGCGTGGCAACGCACGACCGCAGCGTGGTAAAAGACGGTGTGCTGCAAGGCTATTTTCTCTCGACCTACACGGCGCGCAAGCTGGGCATGGCCACCACCGGCAACGCCGGCGGCAGCCACAACCTGATCGTCAAATCGGGGCCGCACGATTTCAGGGGCTTGCTCAAACAGATGGGCACGGGGCTGCTGGTCACCGAACTGCTCGGCCAGGGCGTGAATTACGTGACCGGCGACTACTCGCGCGGTGCCGCCGGCTACTGGGTGGAAAACGGCGAGATCGCCTACCCGGTGCATGAGATCACCATCGCCGGCAACTTGAAAGACATGCTGCGCGGCATCACAGCGGTCGGCAACGACGTACTGGCGCGCGGCGCGAAGCAGGTCGGCTCGATATTGATCGAGCGCATGACGGTAGCGGGAAGTTAGTATGGTGCTTTGTAAATTCTTATACCAACTGTCAAATATTCGTCATCCCCGCGAAGGCGGGGATCCATGGGTTTTGCGCGTTAATACCTCTGGATTCCCGCCTTCGCGGGAATGACGGGTTCTTTCCATGTGGTGGTTCTATCAATTCGCAAGCAGCAAACTAGGCATATGAAGAATCCTAACCCCGTCAACCGCATCCTGTTCGCCAGCATGATTGGCAGCGCGATCGAGTTCTTCGATTTCTATACCTATGCCAATGCCGCGGTGCTGGTTTTCCCGATGCTGTTTTTTCCCGCGTCGGATCCGGCCGCGGCGATGATGCAATCCCTGGCGACCTTCGCCATTGCCTTCTTCGCACGTCCCGTCGGTTCGGCCCTGTTCGGTCATTTCGGCGATCGCATCGGCCGCAAGGCAACGCTGGTCGCGGCATTGCTGACCATGGGCATCTCCACCGTCGTCATCGGCCTGTTGCCGACTTATGCCGCCATTGGCACCGCCGCTCCGCTGTTATTGGCATTGTGCCGCTTTGGCCAGGGCCTCGGCCTGGGCGGCGAATGGGGCGGCGCGGTGCTGCTCGCGGTCGAAAATGCGCCGCCGGGAAAGCGGGCCTGGTTCGGCATGTTTCCGCAACTGGGCGCCCCGATCGGCTTCCTGCTTTCGGGCGGCATTTTCCTGCTGTTGAGCGAGTTCCTTTCCAACGATCAGTTCCTGAGTTTTGGCTGGCGCATTCCCTTTCTGGCCAGCGCAGTACTGGTGATCGTGGGACTTTATGTGCGCCTGAAACTCACCGAAACTCCGGCGTTCCAGAAAACGCTGGAAAACAACCAGCGCGTCAAGGTGCCGATCCTGTCGGTATTTCGCCATCATTTCGGGATACTGGTCATGGGAACGCTGATGGCGACATCCACTTTCGTCGTGTTCTACCTGATGACGGTTTTCTCGCAGAGCTGGGCGACCACGGCGCTGAAGATTCCGCGAACGGACTTTTTGTTGATGCAATTGTTTTCCGTGCTGTTCTTCGGCCTGACGATTCCGCTCTCGGCCAAATTGGCGGACAAGTACGGCGGCCGGCCCCTGCTGATCGTGGTTTCCGCTGCGATTGCCCTGTTCGGCTTTCTGCTCGCCCCCATGTTCGGTTCCGGGAACATGGGGCTCGTCACCGTGTTCCTGTCGCTTGGCATGGGCCTGATGGGAATGACCTATGGTCCGCTCGGCACCGTTCTTTCCGAACTGTTTCCCACCGAGCTGCGCTATACGGGGACATCGCTGACATTCAATTTCGCCGGCATATTGGGGGCATCGCTCGCACCCTATATCGCCATGTGGCTGGCCCGGAATTATGACCTTGGCTTTGTCGGCTACTACCTGTCCGCTGCCGCGCTACTGTCCCTCATGGCGTTGTTGCTGGTTGGCAAGGAAAGGAACGGCCAACTGGCCCTGGCGAATAGCTAGAACCTGGGGCAGAGCGGCAGAGAAGCTTGAGGCCGCATGGTAAACTTGTCGTTTCCTTTCCCCAACCGCTTCCCGCCATGTTTTGGTTTCGGCATAACCCGCTGCGCGGGCAAGCCTTCACCGAAACATTCTTTCCGGAGAAACAATGTTCGCCAAGAAAACTTCCCTTGTCATTACCGATGCGGAAATCTGGTCCGCGATCCAGGCCGAGAACCGTCGCCAGGAAGATCACATCGAGTTGATCGCCTCGGAGAACTACGTGTCCTGTGCCGTGCTTGAGGCCCAGGGTTCGCAGCTCACCAACAAATATGCCGAGGGCTACCCGGGCAAGCGCTACTACGGCGGTTGTGAACATGTCGATGTGGTCGAACAACTGGCCATCGACCGGTTGAAGAAACTGTTCGGCGCCGATTGCGCGAACGTGCAGGCGAATTCCGGCTCGCAGGCCAACCAGGCCGTGCTGATGGCCTTCGCCAAGCCGGGCGACACCATCATGGGCATGAGCCTCGCCGAAGGCGGCCACCTCACCCACGGCATGGCGCTCAACATGTCGGGCAAATGGTTCAACGTGGTTGCCTACGGCCTCAACGCCAAGGAAGAAATCGACTACGACAAAATGGAAGCGCTGGCGCGCGAGCACAAGCCGAAGATCATCATCGCCGGCGCCTCGGCCTATGCGTTGCGCATCGATTTCCCGCGCTTCGCCAAAATTGCCAAGGAAGTCGGCGCGATTTTCTGGGTGGACATGGCCCACTACGCCGGTTTGATCGCGGCGGGCTTCTACCCCAACCCGGTGCCGCACGCCGACGTGGTCACATCGACGACGCACAAGACGCTGCGCGGTCCGCGCGGCGGCATCATCCTGATGAAGGCCGCGCACGAGAAGGCCATCAATTCGGCCATCTTCCCCGGCCTGCAGGGCGGCCCGCTGATGCACGTGATCGCGGCCAAGGCGGTCGCCTTCAAGGAAGCATTGGCGCCGGAATTCAAGGCCTATCAGGAACAGGTGGTCGAGAATGCCATCGTGATGGCCAAGGCACTGATCAATCGTGGTTTGCGTATAGTTTCGGGCCGTACCGAGTCGCATGTGTTTCTGGTCGACCTGCGCGCCAAGAAGATCACCGGCAAGGAAGCCGAAGCCGCACTGGGCAAGGCGCACATCACGGTCAACAAGAACGCGATCCCGAACGATCCGGAAAAACCCTTCGTCACTTCCGGTATCCGCATCGGCTCACCGGCCATGACTACGCGCGGCTTCACCGAGATCGAGGCGGAACAGGTGGCCAACCTGATTGCCGACGTGCTCGATGCGCCAAACGACGAGCACGTGCTTGCCTCGGTGCGGGAAAAGGTCGCTGTGCTCTGCAAGAAGTTCCCGGTGTATGGCTAACGCCATACCCCGTCCGGTCCATGAGGGCACCCCCTCCCAACCTCCCCCGCCACGCGGGGGAGGGGACTAGTCAGTCTCTTCGAGGCATTGAAGGAAGCGCGCTGTGAAATGCCCCTATTGCGCTGACCCGAACACCCAGGTCGTCGATACGCGCGAAAACGACGATGGCGATACCGTGCGCCGCCGCCGCCGTTGCCCTGCCTGCGACAAGCGCTTTACTACCTATGAGCGCGTTGAGTTGCAACTGCCGCATCTGGTCAAGAAGAATGGCAGCCGCACCGAATACGATCGTGAGAAACTGCACGCCAGCATGATGCTGGCCCTGCGCAAGCGTCCCGTGACAACCGAGAGCGTCGAAGCCGCCATCGATCATATTGAGGAAAAACTGGTGACGCTGGGCGAACGCGAGGTCGCCACAGATCGGGTCGGCGAACTGGTGATGCGCGAGCTGAAGAGACTCGACAAGATCGCCTATATCCGCTTTGCCTCGGTGTATCGCAACTTCGAGGACGTGAATGAATTCTCCGACGCGATCCGCGAAGTGAAGAAGCCGCGCACCGCAAAACCCAAAACCTGACCTGCCACAGAGTTCACAGAGGACACAGAAACGATATGCTGTCAGTGGTTTTCCTCTGTGATCTCTGTGTCCTCTGTGGCTGATATGTTTTTAACTGCCGATCACGAACACATGGCCCTTGCGCTGCGATTGGCGCAACGCGGCCTCTACACCGCCACGCCGAATCCGCGCGTCGGCTGCGTCATCGTGCGCGACGGCAAGGTGGTCGGCGAAGGCTGGCATGAGCGTGCCGGCGAAGCGCATGCCGAAGTGAATGCCTTGCGCATGGCAGGCAATCTGGCGCAGGGAGCCACCGCCTATGTCACGCTCGAACCCTGCAGCCACCACGGCCGCACGCCACCCTGCGCCGATGCCCTGATCGCTGCGGGCATTGTTCGCGTCGTGGCCGCCATGCAGGATCCAAATCCGCTGGTGGCCGGACAGGGTATCGAGAAATTGCGCGCGGCCGGCATCGCCACCGCTGCCGGTCTCATGGAGGCCGAGGCGCGCGAACTCAACATCGGTTTTGTTTCGCGCATGACGCGCGGCCGGCCCTGGGTCCGGGTCAAGATCGCGGCCAGCATCGACGGCAAGACCGCCCTCAACAATGGCATATCGCAATGGATCACCGGCCCCGATGCGCGGTGCGATGCGCATGTCTGGCGCGCCCGGTCCTGCGCCATGCTCACCGGCATCGGTACGGTACGTGAAGACAATCCACGTCTCACCGTACGCGACATCGAAACGACGAGACAGCCCTTGCGTATCGTCGTCGATAGCAGGCTGGAAACCCCATTGAGTGCCCGGATTCTTGAGGGTGGCAATGCTTTGATCGCCACGGCAAGCGAAGACAAGGCCAGGATTGCAGCACTGGGAAAACTCGGCGTTCAGGTCGTGGTGCTACCGAATGCGCAGGGCAAGGTCGACCTGTCTGCCCTGTTGACCGAACTCGGCAGGCGCGACATCAATGAAGTCATGGTCGAAGCCGGTCCCAGGCTCAATGGCTCTCTGCTGCGCGAGGGTTGCGTCGACGAACTGTTGATCTATCAGGCGCCGGTGCTGCTCGGCGACAACGCGCGCGGCATGGTCAACCTGCCGGAACTCACCGATTTGTCGGGAAAGTGCGAACTGACAATCATCGAACGGCGCGCGATCGGCCCGGACCTGCGCCTGATCGCGCGTCTCAAGCAAGCGTAGCGTTTCTAAAGCAGCGACGCCATGTCGATAATGAAGCGATAGCGCACATCGCTCTTGAGGATGCGCTCGTAGGCCGCGTTGACCTGGTCGATCGGGATGGTTTCGATGTCGGATACGATGCCGTGCTCGGCGCAGAAGTACAGCATCTCCTGCGTTTCGCGGATGCCGCCAATGAGCGAAGCGGCCACGTTCCTGCGCTTGCGCAGCAGGCCGAGGGCGTTGAATGACACCGGGCCATCGGGAAGGCCGAGCAATACCAGCGTGCCGTCGCGCTTGAGCAGGCTGATGTAGGCATCGTAACCGACCCTGGCCGAGACGGTGTTGAGGATCAGGTCGAAGTGTCCGGACAGGCGCGCCAGGCTTGCCCCATCCTCGGTATTGGCAAAGTCGCTGGCGCCAAGGCGTTTGGTGTCCGCCTTCTTGCTGTCCGAGGTGCTGAGTATCGTGACTTCCGCGCCCATGGCCGCCGCCAGCTTGACCGCCATGTGGCCGAGCCCGCCCAGGCCGATGACGCCCACCTTGCTGCCCCTGCCGGCTTTCCAGTGCCGCAGCGGCGAGTAGGTGGTGATGCCGGCGCAGAGCAGGGGCGCGGCCGCGGCCGGATCGAGTTGAGATGGAATCTTCAGCACGTAATTCTCATCGACTGTTATGCGCGTCGAGTAGCCGCCATAGGTCTGCATGTTGCCGCCTTTCTCGACACCGCCGTAGGTACCGATCATGTCGTTGCAGAACTGCTCCTGATTGGAGCGGCACTCGGGACAGGTGCGGCAGGAATCGACCAGGCAACCGACGCCGACCATATCGCCCACCTTGTGCCGGGTGACGGCGCCGCCAACCCGCGCCACCTTGCCGACGATCTCGTGGCCCGGAACCACTGGGTATTTCGGGCCGAAAAACTGCCCGCGTGCATAGTGGATGTCGGAATGGCAGATGCCGCAGTAAAGAATGTCGAACAGGACGTCATGCGGGCCCGGTTCGCGCCGATTGATCTCGAATGGGGCGAGAGGCGATGTGGCGCCATAGGCGGCGTAGGCTTTGGCAGGCAACATGATGCGTCTCCTCCGAAAGGACAGGACAAGGGTCAGCGGCGGCGATCAATCTCCGGGACTTGCCTCCGCAGGCGCCATCATTGTTTACTGGGTACGCCTCAGGGACGCTGTTTGCACACCGTACAGTCCGGATCGCGCGGCACCTTGATCGAGCGCCATTCCATTGCCAGGCCGTCGAGCAACAACAGCCGTCCCGCCAGCGATTTGCCGCAGCCGGCAACCAGCTTCAGCGCTTCGGCCGCCTGCATCGCGCCGACGATACCCGTAATCGGGGCGAAGACGCCGGTGACGGCGCAGCGTTCCAGATTGACATTGTCGCCTTCGGGGAACAGGCAGTGATAGCAAGGCGCATCGGGCAGGCGCGGGTCGAAGACGGCGACCTGTCCATCGAAGCGAATGGCGGCGCCGGAGACCAGCGGCTTGTTCGCGGCAACACAGGCGCGGTTCACCGCATGGCGGGTGGCGAAGTTGTCGCTGCAATCGAGTACGACGTCAGCCAGTGCGACTTCGGCAAAAAGGCGGTCGCCTTCCAGCCGTTCCTGCAGCGCAATCACACGACATTCCGGATTGATGGCGTTGAGCGTACGTTGCCCCGATGCAGCCTTGGCCATGCCGATCGCCTCGGTGCGATGCAGAATCTGGCGTTGCAGGTTGGTGAGATCGACCGTGTCGCCGTCCGCCAGCACCAGCGTACCGATGCCGGCCGGGGCGAGGTAGAGGGCAGCCGGGGAACCGAGCCCGCCGGCGCCGATAATCAGCGCGCGTGCCGCGAGCAGCTTCTCCTGGCCTTCAATGCCGATCTGCGGCAGCAGGATATGGCGGCTGTAGCGCAGGAGCTGGTCATCAATCATGGGAATACAACGCCGTCTGTCGCGTCACTTCTTCTGCATGATCTGCCAGGCTTTCAGCAGGTTCAACGCCTGGCTCATCTGGTAGTCATCCTTCGACGCAAACTCGATCGGCTTGTACGCATTTTCTTCATCGAGATTGCCCTTCGCCGGTTTGGCCTTCTTCGTCTGGTGCCTGCCGTCTTCCTTGTCGCTGGATTGATCCTTGTCATTGACCAGATGGCGCTCAAGATCCGCTTCACGCAACCATTCGTGCGCTCCGCCGTTGGGCGTCGCCTCGACGATCACGTCCGGCGTAATGCCCTTGGCCTGGATCGAACGGCCGCTCGGCGTGAAATAGCGCGCCGTGGTGAGTTTGATGGCGGTGTTGGCGGAGAGCGGCAGCACCGTCTGCACCGAACCCTTGCCGAAGCTCTGGGTCCCGAGTATCAGCGCGCGCTTGTGATCCTGCAGCGCACCGGCAACAATTTCCGAGGCCGAGGCCGAACCGCCATTGATCAGCACGATGATAGGCACATCGCGCACGCCACCCGGCAGTTGCTTGAGGGGATCGCCCCTGCGGCCGCGCAGGTAGTCATCCGCGCTCGCCGTGTATTTGCGTTTGGCGTCATCGGTGCGGCCGTCGGTTGAGACCACCAGGCTGTCAGCCGGCAGAAAGGCGGCGGATACGCCGATGGCGGAATTCAGCAGGCCGCCCGGATCGTTGCGCAGATCCAGCATCAGGCCGCGTAGCGGCTCACCCTTGTTTTCCTTGTCCTTGTACAGCTTGTCAAGCGCCTTGACCAGATCACTTGTGGTTTCTTCCTGGAACTGGGTGATGCGCACATAGCCGAAGCCTGGTTCGATCAGCTTCGACTTGATGCTTTGCACCTTGATGACCTCGCGCGTCAGTGTCGCAACGATGGGCTTGTTTTCGCCCTTGCGGAGGATGGTGAGCGTGATGTCGGTCTTGGGTTTGCCGCGCATTTTTTTCACGGCCTCGGAAAGCGTCATGCCTTTCACCGGGGCCTCGTCGAGCTTGACGATCAGATCGCCGGCCTTGATTCCGGCGCGCCAGGCCGGGGTATCCTCGATTGGCGAGACCACCTTGACGAAACCGTCCTCCATGCCGACTTCGAGACCAAGACCGCCGAACTCGCCCTGCGTCGAAACCTGCAACTCCTTGAACGAATCGGCATCAAGGTAGGCCGAGTGCGGGTCGAGGTTGGACAGCATGCCGCTGATGGCATGGTTGATCAGCGTCTTGTCGTCAACCGGCTCGACATAGCCCTGTTTGATGGCATTGAAGACATCGGCGAAGCTGCGCAGCTCTTCAACCGGTAGCGCGGCGGACGCGCTTTCCTTGCCGGCGTTGGCCGAGAAATTCAGGCTGATGAGAATGCCGGCGATGATGCCGATGCCGATAAATCCGATTTTTTGCAGCTTGCCGCGCATGGAGAGCCTCTGAAACGGGAGTGGGGAGAGTAAATTACTTCAGGCTTATCCAGCGTAAAGGGTCGAAGGGTTGGCCCTGATGCCTGAGTTCGAAGTATAAACCCGATTCCTCGCCGCCACCGCTGGCGCCGACCGTTGCGATGGCCTCTCCGGCCTTGACGTCCTGACCGGCTTCACGCAGCAGCGACTGGTTGTTGCCATAAACGGAAAGAAAGTCGTCGCCATGGTCGACGATCATCAGGTTACCGAAACCACGCAACCAATCGGCATAAACAACGGTACCGTCGGCAACGGCATGGACATCGCTGCCTTCGCTGGCGCGGATGAAAATTCCCTTCCAGGTGGTGGCACGGTCGCCGCGCTGCGAACCGAAGCGGTCGGCAATGGCGCCACGCACCGGCAGATGCAATCTGCCGCGCAACGCGGCGAAAGCGCCGCTGACATTGGACAAATCGGGGCCGCGTTCGATCTTGCCGCGCCGGGGTGCCGGCCCCGGCACGGCTCGTTTTGCCTTGGGACGGATGGCGAGCCGCGCCAAGCCGTCGATCAGCCTGGTCAGGCGCTTCTCGTTGCCCTTGAGGGTGTCGATCTGTTTCTTCTGGGCCTTGATGCGATTGGCAATTTTCGCCAACAGGATCTGGCGCTCCTTTTGCTGGCCCAGCAGCGCGGTGCGTTCCGTCTGCTGTTGTTTTTCAATGGCGGCGAGTTCCTCATTCTTTTCTTGCGCAGCAGCGGCAAGGCGGTTTTTTTCCTTCAGGGCAGCGCGCATTTCATCCAGCAGATTCGCCTTTTCACGTGACAGCAAGGTGAGGAAATAGCGCTCACGGGCCGACTGGTTGGGGTCGCCACCCGCCAACAGCACATGCAGCGCATCGTCATTGCCATGCACAAACTGCTGGTAGAGCAAACGGGAGAGGTGTTGCTGCTGGCGCTCGATCTGTACCGCCAGTTGTTGCGACTGCCGCTCCAGATCGCTTAACTGGGCCAGAACCGCGGCGCGGTTGTCGCCCAATCCGCGCAGTCTGCGATTGGCGACCGAAATCGAGGATTCGATGTCGCGCAGTTTGTCGGCGGCGTCGGCCTTCGACGCCTCGTTCCTGGTGAGATCGCTTTGCAAGGCGCCGAGACGCGATTGCAGGGTTTTGAGTTCCTTGCGCTTGGCATCGATCGGCGCTGCCATGGCAGCAGCCAGCAGGCTCAGTACAAAAACAAGGCAAAATCTTTTCGCCACAGAGGTCACAGAGGACACAGAGGAGACAGGCTGGCATTCTATAATACCGGCCCAATCTGCTCGGGATCCGGCTAAGGCCTCCGGGCGAAACATGAAAGACCGAATTGAAATGATCGAATTTATCCGGCATCAATGGTACTGGGTTGTTGCGGCCCTGGTCAGCGGCGGCATGCTGCTGTGGCCGCTGCTGCGCGGCAACAAGATGAGCCTGACACCCGCCGCGGCCACGCTGTTGATGAACCGCGAGGATGCTCTGGTGCTCGATGTGCGTGAAACATCCGAATGGAATAACGGCCATATCGCCAATGCGCGCCATCTCGCGCTTACCCAGTTCGACAAGCGTCTGGTCGAGATCGAGAAGTTCAAGCAGACGCCGGTGATCGTTTGCTGTGCCATGGGCAGCCGCGGACAGACCGCGGCAGCAAAGCTCGAAAAGGCCGGCTTTGAAAAGGTATTCAACCTGGCGGGCGGCATCGCGGCATGGTCCGAAGCCGGCCTGCCCTTGACCAGAAAGTCGTAATCATCGTGGCGAAAATCCTGATGTATGCCACCGCCGTGTGTCCGTTCTGCATCCGTGCCGAACAACTGCTACGGCACAAGGGCGCGACCGATATCGAAAAGGTCCGCGTCGATCTCGATCCCGCGCGGCGCCAGGAAATGATGGAAAAAACCGGCCAGCGCACGGTGCCACAGATTTTCATCGGCGCCACCCATGTCGGCGGTTGCGACGAACTGTACGCGCTCGACCACGCCGGCAAGCTCGATTCTCTGTTGTCACAAATGTCGTAATATTCTTCTCCATTTACCCAAACGGTCTTTTCCCATGAGCGATCAAGAACAACAGCCCGCCTTCAGCATCGAAAAGCTTTACGTCAAGGATTTGTCACTGGAGGTGCCCAACGCACCCGCCGTGTTCCTCGAACAGGCCGGGCCGAACATCAGCATTGAACTGCACAGTGCGGCAAATACCGTCAGCGAGGGACTCTACAACGTGGTGCTGACCGTCACCGTGACGGCCAAGCACGAGGACAAGACTTACTTCCTCGTTGAAGCCGGCCAGGGCGGCATTTTCGGGATCCGCAACGTGCCGCAGGAAAGCATCGATCCGATTCTTGGTGTGACCTGCCCGACGATCCTGTTCCCCTACCTGCGCGAAGTCGTTTCCGAGACCATCAACCGCGCCGGTTTCCCTCCCGTGCTGCTGGCCCCGGTCAATTTCGAGGCGCTGTACCAGCAACACGCCGCGCAAGCGGCGCAGCCAGCGCCGGCCCAAGTCCAGTAAAACATGCGAACGCTGGCCGTCCTTTCGCTGGGGTTTGCGCTTTCGGTACCGGCCTTTGCCTTGGACTACCGCTCCGTCAGCGACAATGCGGTGCTCTACGACGCGCCGTCAAGCAAGGGCGTCAAGCATTTCATCATTGCCCGCGGCAGCCCGGTTGAAGTCGTACTGGCTCAGGAAAACTGGATCAAGGTGCGCGACAACGGCGGCAACATGGCCTGGATCGAAGCGCAGCTGCTGTCATCTGCACGTACCCTGCTGGTGCGGGTCGACAAGGCCGACATCCGCGCCGAGGCCAATGACAAAAGCACTATCGTGTTTTCCGCCGAGAAGAATGTCGTGCTCGACCTGGTCGAGGCCGGTCCGCCGGGCTGGGCCAAGGTGAAACATCGCGACGGCCAGAGCGGCTTCGTCAAAGCATCCCAAGTCTGGGGGTTGTGAATTGAAAACAAAGATTCAAGGTCCAAGATTCAAGGGGCAAGGTGGTAACTTGCATCTTGAATCTTGCATCTTGCATCATGAACATTGGACCTTGAACCTCGGGTGGTTTTCGGTTTGAAGATCACGGTGATCGGTGCCGGAGCGTGGGGCACGGCACTGGCGATCAACTTCGCCCAGCGCCATGCGATGACGCTGATCGCGGATGATGCCGCGCACGCCGCTGCAATCAATCAGACACACGAAAACGCACGTTATCTGCCCGGCCACCAGTTGCCGCAAGCAATCGTCGCCGTGGCGGCCATCGCCGATGCGGCAGACGCCGATCTGTTCCTGATCGCCACTCCGGTGGCTGGCCTGCGTTCCTCCCTGCTTTCTCTCCAACGGTTGGCGCCACGGGTGCCGCTACTCTGGGTCTGCAAGGGACTGGAAGCCGGCACTGCCCTGTTGCCGCATCAGGTGGCAGCGGAAGTACATCCCGGCGCTGCCAGCGGCGTGTTGACCGGGCCCAGTTTCGCCGAGGAAGTGGCGCGTGGCCTGCCCACTGCCGTAGTTCTCGCATCGCATGACGCTGCGTTTGCCATGAACATGGCAAACGCGCTGCATGGCAGCAGCATGCGCATTTACGCCAACGACGATCTGATCGGCGCGGAGGTGGGCGGCGCGGTGAAAAATGTGCTCGCCATCGCCACCGGCATCAGCGACGGCCTCGGCCTCGGCTTGAACGCCCGCGCCGCGCTGGTGACCCGCGGTCTGGCCGAAATCACCCGCTTCGGCGTCGCGCTCGGCGCGCGCAGCGAAACCTTCATGGGCCTGACCGGCGTCGGCGATCTCATCCTGACCTGCACCGGTGACCTGTCGCGCAACCGCCGCGTCGGATTCGCACTGGCATCCGGCACGCCGCTGGAGCAGGTCACGCGCGAACTCGGTCATGTCGCGGAAGGCGTGCCGGCGGCGCGCGAGGTGGCGCTGCGCGCCGAGCAGCTCGGCATCGACATGCCCATCACCAGAACCGTGATTGCCGTGCTCGATGGCAGACTCGCGCCAAGCGACGCGGTTGGGCAGTTGATGGCGCGCGAAGCAAAAATTGAATAATTCACCACGGTGACACGGCGAGCATGACCAAAGGAAATCCCCGTGGGCCGGCGAAAACCAAGAAAACCCGAATAAAAGAAAGGCAAAAAGCAGCTAGTTAGCCCTCCGTAATTAATGCT
Organism: Georgfuchsia toluolica; assembly: GCF_907163265.1. Lineage (NCBI taxonomy): Bacteria > Pseudomonadati > Pseudomonadota > Betaproteobacteria > Nitrosomonadales > Sterolibacteriaceae > Georgfuchsia > Georgfuchsia toluolica. Next base: position 3,245,611 of record NZ_CAJQUM010000001.1, on the reverse strand, counting down.
TTTGTCTTTCGCCGTGCTCGCCGTGTCGCCACGGTTAAACGCCTTTTTCAAATCCCACCTGCCGCCATGCCTCATACACCGTCACCGCGACGGCGTTGGAAAGGTTCAGGCTGCGGCAGTTCGGCATCATCGGCAGGCGCAGGTTGTTTCCGGCGCCGATGTCTTCCAGCGTTTGTGCTGGCAGGCCGCGAGATTCGGGGCCGAACACGAACACATCGCCCGCTGAAAATTTTGTCGCAAAGACATTTGCATGGCCCTTGGTGGTCAAGGCAAACATGCGCCGGCCTTGCAGCGCTTTACGGCAACTCGACCAATCGCGGTGAACCCGCACTTGTGTGAACTCCGCGTAATCGAGGCCGGCGCGGCGTACCGCCCTGTCGCTGATGTCGAACCCGAGCGGCTCAACAAGATGCAAAATGCATCCTGCGTTGGCAGCCAGACGGACGACATTGCCTGTATTGGGGGGGATTTCAGGCTGATATAGAACGATATGGAACATATACTTAGTTGCTAGAATGGGTTTTCGTGCAGGAATTGGATGGTTGGCCCGGCGCCGCAGCACCAAATTGGAGATTGTAGATGGCAAGTCCCCCGGAGCGAATCCGTCTTGGCGATTTACTGCTTCAGCAGGGCCTGTTGACTGAGGAACAAATCAAGCTGGCGCTGGCGGAACAAAAACGCAATGGCCGCAAGCTGGGCCGCATTTTTGTCGACAGCGGTTATGTGACGGAGGAAATGATCGGCAAGGCTCTGGCACGCCAGTTGAAGTGCGACTACGTCAATCTGCGCACATTCAACCCGGATGTCAATCTGATCAAGCTGCTGCCCGAGGTTCCGGCGCGACGTTTCCGTGCACTGGTGCTCGGCGAAAGAAACGGCATATTGCGGATTGGTTTTGCCGATCCAACCGACATCGTCGCCTACGATGAGGTTTCCCGTATCGTCAGACGCGAGATCGAACAGGCCGTGATCGTCGAAAGCCAGTTGATGCCGCTGCTGGACCGCATTTACCGGCGCACCGAAGAGATTTCCGGATTGGCCAAGGAGTTAACCCAGGAGATGGGCAACGTCCCGGTCGAGTTCGGCACCGTGGTGGGGCTTGCGCCGGGGGCCGAAGATGCACCGGTGGTCAAACTGCTGCAGACAATATTCGAAGAAGCGCAGAAAACCCGGGCTTCCGACATCCATGTCGAACCGCAGGAAAAATCTCTGCTGATCCGCTTTCGCATCGACGGCGTGCTGCATATCCAGACCGAGGCCGACAGCAAGATCGCCACCGCCCTGGTGCTGCGCCTGAAACTGATGTCCAACCTCGATATTTCGGAGAAGCGCCTGCCGCAGGACGGGCGCTTCAACATCAAGCTGCGCGGGCAGGCGGTCGACGTTCGTATCTCGACCATGCCGAACCAGTATGGCGAGTCGGTAGTCATGCGCTTGCTGGCGCAAAATACCGGACTGCTGGAACTGGATCGGCTGAGCATGCCGCCCCATGTGCTGGAGCGCTTTCGCCGTGCCATCAGCCGGCCGTCGGGCATCGTGCTGGTCACCGGTCCGACCGGCTCCGGCAAGACCACCACGCTGTATGCGGCGTTGAACGAACTCAACTCGCCGGAAATGAAAATCATCACCGTCGAAGATCCGGTCGAATATCGCCTGCCGGGCATCAATCAGGTGCAGGTGCATGAGAAGATTGACCTGAGTTTCTCGCGCGTGTTGCGTTCCGCGCTGCGCCAGGATCCGGACATCATCCTCGTCGGCGAAATGCGGGATGAGGACACTGCCGAAATCGGCATGCGCGCCGCCATGACCGGCCATATGGTTCTATCCACACTGCATACCAACGATGCCTTGTCGACGCCGATCCGGCTGCTCGACATGGGGGTTCCATCTTACATGGTGGCACTGTCCATCCACATGGTATTGGCGCAGCGCCTGGTGCGCGTGATCTGTCAGAACTGCTCGGCGCCGCATGAGCTGGAGCCGCATGAACGCGAATGGCTGCGCTACGAAGTCGGCGACCAGGTTGACAGTAAAGACTATAAACATGGCACAGGTTGCGCCCATTGTTCCAACACCGGCTATCAGGGCCGTCAGGCCGTCTATGAATTTCTGGAAATGACCAACGCCCTGGTCGCGGCTGCCAACCAGGGCGATCCGCATGAGTTCATCCGCCTCGGTCGCGAACAGATGGCCGGCAATACCTTGCGCCGCGATGCCGTGCGTCTGGTGCTGGAAGGCAGGACCACGGTCAGCGAAGCCATGCGCATCAGCAACCAGCTTGAAGAATAAACGTGCCGGCATTCTCGTATAGCGGCCGCAATAGCGCCGGCGAACTGGTTAACGGTTCGCTGGAGGGCGCCACGTCGAGCGCCGTGGCCGATCTGCTGTTTTCCAGCGGCATTACGCCGCTGGAGATCAAGCCTGCACTGGCGGGCGCAAAGGAAACGGCGGAAGCGGGCGCCAGCGGCGGCTTCGATTTGTTCGGCGACCGTATCCGGCACGTCGATGTGCTGCTGTTTACGCGCCAGATCCATACCCTGCTGAAGGCTGGCATTCCCATCATGCGGGCCTTGGCCGGTCTGCAGGAGTCCGCCGTCAATCAGGCGATGAAAAAAGTGCTGGGCCAGATCCGCACCAGCCTCGACAGCGGCCGCGAACTCTCCCTCTCGATGGCGCGCCACCCCACGGTATTTTCCGGGTTCTATCTTTCCATGGTGCGCGTCGGCGAAATGACGGGGCGGCTGGAGGAAGTATTCCTGCGCCTGTTCGACCACCTGGAGTTCGAGCGCCTCATGCGCGAGCAGGTCAAGTCGGCGTTGCGCTACCCGAGCTTCGTCGTGGCGGCGATGGCGGTCGCCCTGTTCGTCGTGAATATATTTGTCATACCAGCCTTCGCCAAGGTGTTCGCCGGCTTCGGCGCCGAGTTGCCGTTGCTGACGCGCATCCTCATCGGCTTCTCGAATTTCACGGTGCATTGGTGGTACATCCTCATTGGCGCCATTGCCGTGGCGGGCGCCGCATTCCGCGGCTGGGTAGCGACGACCGCCGGCCACTACGAGTGGGACAGGATAAAACTCCGCATTCCGATCGCCGGAAAGATCATCCACAAGGCCACGCTTGCCCGCTTTGCCCGCAGCTTCGCGCTTGCCTCGCGTTCCGGCGTGCCGATCATCCAGGCCATGACCACCGTCGCCAACACCATGGACAACGCCTACATCGCGGACAAGGTGGAGCGCATGCGCGACAGCATCGAGCGCGGCGAATCCCTGCTGCGGGCGTCGATCGGCGCCGGCGTGTTTACGCCCGTGGTATTGCAGATGATCGCGGTCGGCGAGGAATCCGGGGCACTGGACGAGATGATGGAAGAGATCGGCGGCATGTACCAGAACGAGGTCGAATATGAGCTCAAGACTCTCGCTCAGCAGATCGAGCCGATCCTGATCGTCATGCTTGGAGTCATGGTGCTGATCCTGGCGCTGGGCATCTTCCTGCCGATCTGGGATCTCGGCAGAGTCGCGATGCATAAATGACGTGGCCGACCGCCGCCTTGCCATCACCTCGCGCTTCGAGCTGGCCGTCATCGCAGTCGTGGCGGGAATATTCCTGCTTGCCATGCTCGTTACGGAAGCGCAGTCGGAGCGCCTGGCGATGACGCTCGCCATTCGCAACATGCGTACCGGCTTGCAACTGGCCATGGCGGAAAAATTGATGCGCGGCGAGGACAAGTCGATGGGGACGCTGGCGGAAACCAATCCGCTGGAATTGATTGGCCGACCGAACGGCGGCAGCGGCGCAAAGGGCGACTGGCAATTCGATGCCCGGCGCCATGAACTGGTCTATCGGCCGCTAATCCCCATGGCATTTGAAGGCAGAAGCGAGCTGCGCTGGCATATCGTCGGCATTTCCGGTCCCGGCGGCGGGGTGACGGGGCTCAGGCTGGCCGAGGTCGCGCCCGCCGTGGCAGGGCAGACAAAGTAAAGCGGGTTCGGGAAAATATGCTATTTTCGATAACAGGCAAGAGAGGAAGGGGATCATGAATTCCATGCGTAACGAATCTCAACGGGGTTTTACCCTGATCGAGTTGATCATTGTCATCACCATCATCGGCATCCTCGCTGCCGTGGCCTTGCCACGCATGATCGACGCCCAGCACGATGCACGCACGGCGAAGGTCATGGCGATATATGGTTCCCTGCGTTCGGCCGCGATGCTGGCCCGCTCCCGCTGCGAGCTGGATCTGGCCAACCCCGGCGCCGCCACCACCGCGAACAACTGTTCCGCCAATCCGCCGTTCGTGAATATGGACGGACACGCGGTCCGGATTTCCAATCGTTACCCCACGGCAACCTTCGACGGCATCGATATCGCCGCGGACATGAACCTCAATTCCGACGGACTGACTGCCAGCAATACCACCGGCAACAACAATGGGGCGGTGGTCAATGGTCGCACCTACGACATCGCCGGCGGCACGGCCCCGAACTGCCGCGTCACCTATCTGGAGGCAGCGCTGGCGGGTACCGCAATTTTGTCGCCTTCCATCAAATCCGATACCAGTGGGTGCTGAGTGGAGTTAGTGACATGCGGTACATGCAATAAGTGTTAAATTGTGTCAATTGACTCTATCCTAAACGCTGATGGTTATTGTCAATTAGTAATATAATATTCAAGAGGTATTTTTTAATTAAAGTAAATTAAATCGGAAGAGGGAGACAATATGCGCAACAACCAACAAGGCTTTACCCTGATCGAACTGGTCGTGGTGATTGTGATTCTGGGAATTCTTGCGGCGGTGGCAATACCGAAGTTTATCGATCTGAGCAGTGAAGCTCAAACTGCGGCAACAGCGGGTGTCGCGGGATCAATTGGCTCTGCTATGGCGATCAATTACGCTGCGCGCAAGGCAGCTAGCACGAAGGGCCAAGCGGTAACGAACTGCACTGATGGGAGTGCCCTGCTGCAAGGGGGCTTGCCAACTGGCTATACAATTACCGCCGCTGCCATTGCGGCTGATGCCACGGTCAGTTGCACACTGACTGACGCGAAATCCGGTACTGCGACCTTTACCGGTATTGGAATTCTGTAGCCCTTTTGTCTTACTTCTTTACAAAACGGTTCAGGTTCGAATAGTTCTTTTCTCTGACCCCTCGACGTTAGCAATAAACGTAGCCTGTGTAGCGCGCAATAACCAAAGGGCATTACGCCGTATCGAGGTAGTAAACAAGGGAGGCTTCGGTCTCCCTTGTTTCATCAGCCGCTTGTGCTTTTTGATACAAAGCGTCGACATGCTCGAAAGAAACCGGGTAGCTTGTTCGCATACCCTCGTATCGCCGCAATAACTGTAACGTGAAGTCCTGTCTGTCGAAAGCGTCATAAGGGAACAATTGGCAGCGATAGCCTCGGGTTTTTGGGGGATTGTTCCCTCTGTTTTTAACGACAATAAGCCATTGATAATGGGGTAAATCGGCTGATGTGGGCTCGACACCGCGAAAATAAAAATGATGATTGGACTTCGATCATCTTCCCTCGGGGACGGATCGAGGTGGCCCGGGTTCGCCGTTCCGCCGGAGGCAAGCCGCGCTTACTGGATTGGGATGCCTTTGTCGTGGAGGCAGGCGAGCTTGAAGCGCTGAAGCGACTGCGCAGCGCCAAACGCCTGGGCGATGGGCGCAGCACGACATTGTTGCGGCATGGCCAGTACCAGTTCCTGCAAGTCGAATCGCCCGGTGTTGCCCGGGAAGAACTGCGCGGAGCGGTACGCTGGCGCATCAAGGAGCAGGTTGATGTTCCCATAGAGACGGCGGTCGTCGATGTGCTCGAAATACCGGCCCCCGCCGCCGTCGGCGCAGGACGGGCGCAGCAGATTTTCGTCGTCGTCGCCGGCAATGCGCAATTGGCGCCGCGGATCCATCTGTTCCAGGATGCGAAGCTTCCCCTCTCCACCATCGACATTCCGGAACTAGCGCAACGCAACGTGGCGGCGCTGTTCGAAGAAGAGAATCGTGGCCTCGCCCTGTTGGCCTTCAATGACGACGGGGGATTGCTCACCTTCACTTACCGGGGCGAGTTGTTGTCGTCGCGATTCATCGACATCAAGCGCGGCGAACTGGCCGAGGCACGGAAAAGCGAGGACGGACTTTTCGACAGGGTATTGCTGGAAGTGCAGCGTTCACTCGACAACTTTGAACGCGCCCACAGCTATACCACCCTGAGCCGTGTGCTGATTGCGCCGCTGCCGGGCAGCAATGGTTTCGTCGACTACCTGAAGGAAAATCTGTATCAGAAACTGGATGTGCTGGATTTGACGCAGGCGGTCGATCTCAGCGCAATACCCGTATTGGCCGATCCTGTGCGTCAGGCTGAGGCCCTGCTGGCAATCGGCGCCGCGCTGCGCAACGAGGCGCCGGTCCAATGACGCAGCAGATCAATCTTTACGATCCGCAGTTGCGCCGGCAGCGCGAGTTGCTGACCGCAACCAATCTTGCACTGACATCGATGATACTGCTGCTGATTGTGATGGTCGCAGGCGCGTGGGTGCGAACCGGGGCGGGAAAGCTGGAAGCCGAAGCCGCACTGCTCGCGCCTCAGGCTAAAGCCCTGCAGAATCAGATACCCGTCCTGGGCCGGCAGTTGTCCACGCGCAAGCCGGATGCAAGACTCGAACAGCAACTCGCCGGGATGAAAGCACAGGAATCGATCCGTGTTGCGATCCTTGCCCTGCTGCAGAAGGGGCTGGGGCCGGGCGCGGTCAGCTTTGCCGAATACCTGCGCGGGTTTGCGCGACAAACACCAAGCGGGCTGTGGCTCACCGGCTTTGCCGTGGCGGGTGACGGCACGGGAATGGAAATTCGGGGCAGGACGACCAATCCCGCATTGATACCGGAATACATCCGGCGGCTCAATGCAGAAAAAGCTTTTCAGGGCCGGGCCTTCGCTGCCTTGCAGCTCAGCGTACCGGCACCGGCGACAGGCAACAATGCGGCGGCGGTCGCCGGAACCGTCCCTGCCACCAATCTGCCGCTGGCACCTTCGTATCATGAGTTCACCTTGACTCCCGTGCTCGGGGACGGTGCAGCCGAAACTTCCGACGCAAACCGCTCCCCAATGACCGCTGGAGCGCAGCCATGATGGAACAGTGGAAAACCCTGTCCGCTCGCTTCGCGGCACTGCAATTGCGCGAAAAATATCTGATAGGCGCGGCGGCCCTGGTGGTGATTTTGCTCGGCGGATATAACGTCTGGATTGATCCGGCCCTGATACGCAAGGCGGCTGCCGAAAAGCAGATCGCCCAATACCGGGCAGATATGACGACTCTCGGTGCGCAGGTGGCTGCAATGCAGGCGCAATTGAAGGATCCCGATGCGGCCAGCCGCGCCGCCATTGCCGAAAGCCGGCAGCATCTCGCCGAGCTTGACCGCCAATTGAGCGGTCTTGGCAAGGAGCTTGTCCCCTCCGAGAAGATGGCGCTCCTGCTGCAGGCACTGCTGAGCCGCCATCGTGGACTGGAACTGGTGAGCTTGCACACCTTGCCGCCGCTGCCGATCATTCCGGCTCAAGCCGACAAGGCAAGCGTAAAGCCGGGCGACCCCGCCAAGGCCGCGGCTTCGGAACCCGGCAATATCTATAAGCATGGCATCGAGATCAAGCTCGCCGGCGGCTATCAGGATCTGCTGAATTATCTGGGCGAGATGGAGAGTTCGCCGCAGCGCCTGCTGCTGGGCCGGATGAATCTTGAAGTCACAAGATATCCACGCGTCGAGCTGACCGTTACCGTCTATACCCTGAGTCTGGATCGTACATGGCTGGTTATCTGAAATACTTGCGGGGTATATTTTTGGGACTGCTGCTCGGGGCAATGGTTGCGCCAGCGCTGGCGCAAATGTCCGACCCGACCCGGCCGGCTTTGAATGAGGGTGCGCCTGGAACAGCGAGTGCAAATGCGTTCGCGCCAGCTGCCGGTTTGCAAACCATCATCCGGCGCAAGGGCGGCGAGCCGGCGGCGATCATCAATGGCGAATATGTCGAACTGGGAGGGCGCGTAGGCGAGTCCAGATTGACCGCGATAGGAGAAGCCTCCGTGGTGCTGAGCGGGCCGGGCGGAAAAGAGACCTTGGCACTGACCCCGGGCATAGAAAAGAAGCAGATCAAACCGACGATGGTTAAACATTCCGGTAAAGCGATCAAAAAATCGCGAGCCGCGACGAGGAAAGAATAATGGACCAACGGCATGGCTACTTGTGGATAGCTTCGCTCCTGTTGTCGCTGGCGGCCTGCACGCCACCGGCGGTCAAGACCGATGTACACGACCGCATTGCCGATGAAATGCGCAGGGCAGGCAAGGAGCGCAAGTCCACCGCAACCGCCGAGTCCGCCGAACAGTCGCTGATGCCGCCGCTGGCGGTGGAAATGCCCAGGAGCGGCGCGGAGGCCGAAGCGCGTTTCGATCTGTCGCTGGTCAATGCGCCGGCGACGCAGGTATTCATGGCGCTGGTGACGGGCACCCGTTACAACATGTTGATAACGCCCGAGGTCAGCGGCCAGATCACGGTAAACCTGAAAGATGTGACGGTGAAGGAAGCGCTCGATGCCATCCGCGAGCTGTACGGCTATGAATACCGCATGCAGGGCAATCGCATCACGATACTGCCCAACACCATCCAGACGCGCATCTTCCAGGTCAATTATCTCGACTCGCGCCGCCAGGGCGCAAGCGACCTGCATGTCACCTCCAGTTCGATTTCGACCGGGGGGACAGGGACGGGAAGTACCACCACGACGGGCGCATCGACTGTAATACCGTCCGGCACCGGCAACAATCAATATAACCAGGCGACGCTGACCAGCCAGGTGCGAACCAGCACCGATAACGATTTCTGGAAGGATTTGACGACGGCACTGAACGCCATTGTCGGCTCGGCCGATGGGCGCAGCATCGTGATCAATCCGAACTCCGGCATGATCGTGTTGAGAGCCATGCCGAGGGAAATCCGCGCCGTCGAGAATTACCTGAAGGCAACCCAGATAGTGGTCGAGCGGCAGGTCATGATCGAAGCGAAGATCCTCGATGTGCAGTTGAATGACGATTATCAGTCCGGCGTGAACTGGGCGGCTTTCCGGTCCAATAAAATCGTTGGGATCGGATCGCCCGGAGTTCGGCTGGGGACAAGTGGTGCGCTTATAGGTCCCGACGTTACTGCAACTATAGGAAGTGGCGGTTCTCTGAGTACTACAGCCACGGGAAGTCAGGGTTTCTTCGGCCTGGCCTTTCAGACCGGCAACTTTTCGGCCCTGCTGAATTTTCTCGAGACCCAGGGCAGCGTGTCGGTGTTGTCGAGCCCACGCATCGCGACGCTGAACAACCAGAAAGCGGTGCTGAAAGTGGGCACCGACGAGCTGTTCGTTACCAATGTGACGTCGACCACGACCACGACCACGACCGGTACCACCAACGCGCCGAGCCTGACCTTGACACCCTACTTTTCCGGCATATCGCTCGATGTGACGCCGCAGATCGACGAAAACGACAACATCATTCTTCATGTGCATCCGGCCGTCAGTACGGTGGCGGACAACACCAAAGTCGTCGATCTGGGTTCGCTCGGCTCATTCAAGCTGCCTCTGGCCAAGAGCAGCGTGAATGAAACGGACAGCATCGTCCGCGTCCAGGATGGGCAGATTGTCGCGATTGGCGGCCTGATGACGCAGGACCAGACCAATGACCGCTCGCAGATTCCGGGGCTGGGCAGCGCGCCGGTGATTGGTGCGGCATTCGGTCAGCGCTCCAACGCCCTGCACAAACGCGAGCTGATCATCTTGTTGAAGCCGACGCTGGTCCGCGACGATCGCGTTTGGGCGCGCGACATCGAACAGAGCGCGGAACGGATGCGGAGCCTCAGTCCGAGCCAGCTGCACATGGACGAGTAAGCGAGCGAATGTACCTGGCGCATTTCGGTCTTCGCGAACTTCCCTTCGGCATCACTCCGGATACCCAGTACATCTATTCCGCGACCGCGCATCAGGAAGCGCTCAACACCCTGATGCTTGCAGTCGAGGGCGGCGAGGGCTTCGTCAAGATCACGGGCGAGGTCGGCACCGGCAAGACGCTGCTCTGCCGCAAGTTCCTCTCCATGCTGGTGGAGCCCTATTTCGCCTCCTATATTCCCAATCCGCAGTTCGACCCGCGCGCGCTGCTGGGTTCCGTGGCCGAGGAGTTGGGCGCTCCGGCGGAAGGAGAGGCGAGCCACATCATCAAGAGCATCAACCGACGGCTGCTGGCGCTGGCGGATGAGGGCAGGACGGTGGTGTTGTGCATCGATGAAGCGCAGACCATGCCCCAGTTGACGCTGGAAACCATCCGCCTGCTCTCCAATCTCGAAACCGAAAAGCGCAAGCTGATTCAAATCGTATTGTTTGGCCAGCCCGAACTGGATATGAAGCTGGCTGAGCCGTCGGTGCGGCAGTTGCGCCAGCGCATTGCCTTCCACTATCGGATGCCGCCGCTCCAGCGGCGCGAACTCAACGAATATGTTTCGCACCGGTTGCGGATTGCCGGCTACCACGGCGATCCCCTGTTTTCCCCGCTGGCGCGCAGTTCGCTCTACCGCTTTTCCGGCGGCACGCCGCGGCTGGTCAACATTCTCGCCCACAAATCCATGCTGTCGGCATTTGGCGAAGGCCGGCCCTCGGTCGGCTTGCGTCAGGTATTAGCGGCTGCCCGCGATACCGAGGGCGCCCGTTTCATGCCGTGGATTCGCCCATGAGCCTGGTCAACAAAATGTTGCAGGATCTGGACCAGCGCCACGCTTCGGAACTGGAGAAGCAAGGCATCTCGCGTCATGTCCGAACGCTACCCGCGGCGCCGCCAGCGGTTTCCTGGAAAGGGATCGTGCTGGCCTGCCTCGGCGCGCTTGCCGGTGCATTCATCGTCTGGCTGCTGCTGACATGGAAGCAAGAGAGCAAGCCCATCGTTCCTTCACCGCAGGCGACAGCGCCAGCCGTAGCGCTCGCGCCGTCCCCGGTGTCCGTACCGTTACCGAGCTTTCCGCCGGATGAATCTGCTCCGCCGGCAGCCAAGGTCGCGCCGGCGCCGCACAAGGAAGTTCGGTCGCCCGCTGCGCGCAGTGACAGGCAGGAGCCCGCGCTAAAGCTCGACCGCTCGCTCGATGCGAACGCGGCCGAAAGACACCGTGCCTCATCCGCAACAACGGCGGTTGATCGTGGTAATGCGAGTGAAGTTCCCTTCGGCAATTCGATCATCGAAAAACAACCGCGCACAGCGGCTATCTCCGATGCATCCGATGCGGAATATCGCAAAGGCATGAACTTGCTCAGGCGCGGCACGCTGGCCGACGCGGCCGTTGCGCTGCGTGCCGCGCTGCGCATCGACGCACATCATGTCGCGGCACGTCAGGCGCTGCTGAGCCTGCTGGTCGATCAAAAACAGTGGAATGAAGCTGAAACGATTGGACTCGACGGCCTGGCGCTCGATCAGAAACAAATCGGCTGGGCCATGCTGGCAGCGCGCCTGCAAGTGGAGCGCGGGGACAATCCCGCCGCGCTTAAAACGCTGGATCAATATGCTCCGTACGCCGAGCGTAATGCCGATTACATGGGCTTCCATGCCCTGCTGCTGCAGAAAGCGAAACGCCTGCCCGAAGCGGTGGAACGCTACCGCGCCGCGCTGGCGCTCAAACCCGGCGAAGGCCGCTGGTGGTACGGTCTGGGCCTGGCGCTCGAAGCCGGCCAGCATCCGACCGAGGCGAAAGACGCCTATACGCAGGCCCGCAACGCCGGCAACCTGCCCGCCGATCTGGCGGCGCAGGTGGAATGGAAACTGAAGGGCCAATGAACCTGGGTCGTATATAAGAAGGCACACCGCAACTGTGGCATATTCGGTTACGCTGACACTGTCGCAAGGTTATCGCTATCGGAATCCAAGACTAGTAGCAGTACCGGGAGTTGCCGACCTGAAATTAAAAGCACCCATGAATCTCAACTTGTCAAATGCAAGCAGAAAAAGCCGTGCTCCGTCCCTGATTTTCTTTGGCTTGGCACTGCTCGCCGTTTTCGGAGTAATCAACCCGGCCGAGGCCACTTCCGTCACCGCGGTTAACGGGCTGTCCTGCGCCGGTGATCGCAATACCACGAATTGCACAGCCGGCGAATTTACCGTCGGCATTTCTATAACGAACCAGCCCGGCTCCCCCACCAGTTGCGTTGCCGGAGACTACGTCACCCTGATCGGTGCAGTCAGTTTGGCCGGCACCAATGCCGATCGCTACAACGTGGGATTTTTTACCGGCGAGAATGGCAACGATCCCAAGCTTGCCGGCACCGGCCAGACTTGTTCTGTGGCGACCTTTCCGACCAGCCCCTTGCCCTGGTTCGCGAAAAATGTGGATGCCTGCGGCGATTACACGGCGGCTGGCGTTGATAATCCCGTCATCAACAATATCAAGGTGTTGTGCGCCGGCGATGCGACTGGCCACTTGAAGGTTCCCTACGTGCTGGTGTATTCCCAGAGTGCATATACTTGCACCGGACCTGCCGACGTCACAAATTCCTCGCCTTCAAAGTGCAACGCCGGTACGGCAGTGGTCGACACTGCCACGTTCGTCAAAGGCTCGGTCACGGTCACCAAGCAGACGATTCCCGCCGGCGACGCCCAGAGCTTCGCGTTTACGGCCAGCGGCACTAGCGCCGTGATGACTGGAGATAACAGTTTCAGTCTCATGCACAACGGTAGCAAACAAGTGCGGATGGGTATCACGGACACTAACGCAACCCTGACCATTACCGAAGCGGCCACCACCTTCTGGGAGCCTACCGCCACCATCGCCTGCACCAAACCCGACGGCTCCTCCGCGGCCAGTTTTGTAACTGCCAATGGGGCTACCCGCACCATCACCGCCACGCTGAGCAACACCAATCCCAATGCAAAATGCACCATCACCAACACCAAACGCAGCAAAATCACGATGGTCAGCAACATCGGCGGCCGGGTCAATCCCACCGACCAATTCACCGTTACGGCCACGGGGGGCGGCACCCTGACCGATTCGGCAGGAGACTCGATTTCAGCACCAGTCGCCGTGGCCACTGCCGGCGCGAGCACCAGCGCATCGATGACCCTCTGGAGCCAACCAGCTCAAACCCTTACCCTCACCGAGACCGCCGCCAGCGGATCGCTCGCCAACTACAGTGTCATTTATTCCTGCATCAACGCCACGTCGGGGTCGGCAACGACGATGCCGAGCGGTAGCGGCAGCAGCTTCACGCTGACCCCCGTCGCGGGTGACAACATCACCTGCACCTATCAAAACAATGCGCAGACCGCGTCAAGCTTCAACGCTTTCGAAACCGGCACCACAGCGGGAGCCGTTACGGGCCATATCTACACCAAGCTGGCGGGTACTGCCTTCATCCTTGATTTGGTGGCGATCAACAGCGGTGCGCAAGCAACCAGCTTCAGCAATAACGTCAAGGTCGAATTACTGGCAAACACGGGCACTGCCGGAAGCGGCTATGGCGCGGACAATTGCCCCACCGCCAATTCGATTATCCAAACCATCAATTCAACCGCCATTTCAGGCGGGCGATCCAGCGTCAGTCTGTCGGCGGTTGCCAATGCCTATCGCGATGTACGGGTACGGATCAGTTACCCCACTTCGTCACCGTCCGTTGTGGTGTGCTCCACCGATAGTTTCGCCATTCGTCCGTCGGCAGTTACCCTGGTTACCAGTGCCAGCGCGGCTGCGCCCTCCGCCACGGCAGCGCCGGTCATTAAGGCTGGCAATCCGTTTACCCTGTATGCAATCACGAGTACCGGCACGAATTACGCTGGTATCTTGTCGCTCGACAATACAAAGCTCACCGCAAGCGGCAGCGTAGTAGGGGCGCTCTTGCCGGCCTCGCTGACGGCCAACCCTGCGCCAACGCCCAGCAACAATGCCAGTTATACCGAGGTGGGCTACCTCTATCTTGCAGCCAGCGCGTATCGGGACAGCTCCTACACTTCTGTCGATCAATCCGGCGATTGCATTTCGAGCAGTACCGACGATTCGCTCGCCAGTGGCCAGTATGGATGCGTCATCGGTAACAATGCCGCGGTTTCTCTCGGCCGCTTTATCCCGGATCACTTTACCATTACCTTGCCGTCTATTACGGCAGCATGTTCGACAGGCGCAGCCTTTTCCTACTTCGGTCAGGATGGGTTCAAGACAACTTTCACACTTACGGCACAAAATGCAGGCAACGCCACGACGGCCAATTACGCGGGCGATGGCAGCAGCACCAGTTGGGCCAAGTTGCCGCTGACGACGTGGGGGCGGCGCCGGCATCAGCGTCCAGCCCAGGTTTCGGCTTTGCGGCGAGCACCTGGGTTCCTGCGCAACCCGCGGGGTCCAGCCTTGCGGCAAGCGCGACCGCGCCGACGGCGAGCAATTCCAATACCTGGAGCGCGGGCGCCACAACGGTGACAGCGATGCATCAAATTGTGCGCCCCACGGCACCCGCAGCGCCAACGACGGTGACCGTGACGACCTTGCCGGTCGATTCGGATGGCGTGACGGCCGCCTCGGCTGCCGTGCTCAGTTCTCCATTGTTGCGCTACGGCCGCCTGTGGCTGGGTAATGCCTATGGCTCGGACCAATTCGATCTGGTGATTCCGTTTGAAGTCCAGTACTGGAATGGGAGTACGTTCGTCAAGAATACTTTTGATAATGGTTGCACCACGATCGCCAGCAGCAACATCGCCTCGGGCAACAAACAAGGCGGACTTGGCGCCTATACCGGCCCCATTACTGGCGGCTCTACAAGCAGCGGGGCAGGCAGCATTACCCTGACCAAACCTGCCAGCGCAGCCGCGGGCAGCGTTGATCTGGTGGTCAATCTGGGATCGAGCGGCAGTCCCAGCAACTGTGCCGGGTTGTCCGGCGGGACTTCCGCCGCCCTAAGCTATTTGAGCGGCAAATGGTGTGGGGCGAACTATGATCGCGATCCAACCGCTCGCGCAACCTTCGGCATCTACGGCAGCAGCCTCAAGAAAGGCCCGATCTATATTCGCGAAAGTTATTGATCGTGAATTCGTTGCCTATCAATTCGCATTATATGAAAAACAGATTGCCACGCGGCTTCACGCTGATTGAACTGATCGTCACAATGATCATTGTCGGCATTCTTGCCGTGACAATCCTGCCGAAATTTGCCGACAGATCGATATTTCAGGATCGCGGATTTCAGGACGAAACCAGATCCTTGCTGCGCTACGCGCAAAAGTCGGCGGTGGCGCAGCGGCACAATGTTTGCGTTACCTTGGCGGCTGGCGGCGTGACGCTGAAAATCGACAGTGCGGGAAGTTGCGATGGAACCCTGGACTTGCCAGCGAACCCAAATGGTGGAAGCGGACTTACGGCATCCGTCGGCAGCTTCAAATTTCAGCCGCTGGGCGATACCGACCAATCAGCCGACATCACAGTCACCATTGCCGGTACGGCCATCGCCGTGGACCACAAGACCGGCTATGTGTACTAAGACGTCCCGCATCCGGCAGCGCCAATCCGGTCTTACGCTGATCGAATTGATCATGTTCATCGTCATCGTTGGCGTCGGCGTGGCGGGGATTCTCACCATAATGGACGTCGCCGTGAAATCCAGTGCCGATCCGATGGTGCGCAAGCAGGCATTGGCCATGGCTGACGCCATCATGGATGAAGTGCTGGCCAAGGATTTTTCCAATCCGACCGGAGGCTTTACCGAAACGAGCGCGACCTGCGACAACCGCAGCCAATATGACGACGTGAGCGATTACGATTACTTCAAGACTTCCTCATCAAACAGGATTAGCGGCACGAGCACCTTGGGCTCTACCCCCATACCGGGTCTGGCTGCCTATTCTGCGAGCGTCGATATTGACGCGGCAACTTCAAGACTGGGGCTGGTCGGCGGCACGCAAGTCAAGACGATCACCGTCACGGTCACTGGAAACGGGCAGACCATTCAATTGATCGGTTATCGGACCAACTACTGACCATGGTTTCGCGCATCCATACTTCTCGCGGTTTTACCCTGATCGAAGCGATCATGGTCATCGCAATAACCGGCATTCTTGCCGGAATGGTGGCCGTCTTTATCAAGGCGCCGGTGGATAGCTATATGGACATGTCGCGTCGCGCTGAGTTGACCGATGTTGCCGATACCGCAGTACGGCGCATGGCCCGCGACATTCGTCTGGCACTGCCCAACAGCGTGCGCAACCCCAGTGCGGCGGGTGCGGATCAGTGTGTCGAGTTTATGCCGACCAGGACCGGAGGGCGCTACCGGGCAGCCCAGACCGCGGCGCTCACGGGAGATATTCTGGATTTTTCGACGACGGACGCCAGCTTCGACATGCTGAGCGTAAACAACAGTCTTCCCGTTTCGGAGCAAATCACGGCGAACGATATCATCGTGGTCTATAACGACGGTAGCAGCGGCGGCAATGCCTACGCCGGGGGCAATGCCATACGGGTTTCCTCCGTGGCGGCGGGCGATACTACTGGCACGACAAAAATCAACTTTGTAGCAACCGGTACCACCCTCTTTGCCCGCAAGACCTTGCCCAGCGCATCGCCGGCCAACCGCTTTCAGGTAGTACCTTCGAATGAACAAGTGGTGTCTTACGCCTGCAGCGGCAATTCCCTCTTGCGCTATTCGAGAGACATCAGCACGCGAACTACGGCGTGGGCTCAACCCGCCACCTGTGCCGACATGACCGGCGGCGCCACGGCTGCCACTCTTGCCACGAATGTCACTTCCTGCAGCATCAGGTATGAACCGCCAGGAACCGGCACCGGAGCGGGGCGCTATGGCATCGTGTCAATATCTCTTGGCATGACCCAAGCGGGAGAATCGGTGAATCTTTATCATCAGGCCAAAGTGGATAACACGCCATGAGAAGCCTCCGTGGTTTCGCCCTCCCGTCAGCGATTTTCCTTCTGGTCATTCTTGCCCTCCTTGGCGCCTTCATGGTGTCGTTATCGACCAGCCAGAGCATGACGTCCGCGCAGGATGTTCAGGGCGCGAAAGCGTACCGCGCGGCACGGGCGGGGATCGAAAGGGCATTGTTCAGCCTGCAGCCCCCCGCCACCACCTGTGGGGCGGTGCCAGCTTCGTTAACGATCGATGGTTTCAGCGTTGTGATCGGTTGTACTGCCGCGACCCACGATGAGGATGGAGTCTCTAAGTATATTTTCAGGGTTACCGCAACGGCTACAGCCGGTGGCAGCATCGGCAATATCGCGTACGTCGAGAGATCGGTGAATACGCTCGTCGAATTTTGAATCTAACCTCATCATAGGGATGTTTCTGCGAAATTTCCCCTATGGGATAGTGATGTATAGGTTCGCTATCAGGGCTACAGGCGGGCAGTGCGTCTTGCAAAATCAGGGCTCATGTTTCAGCGTCCGCGCCAATACCCAGTTGGTGACGCGCGTCGCGCCATGCAGTTTCAGTATCCTGGCGAATTCGTCGAGTGTGGCGCCCGAGGTCATCACGTCATCGACGACCACCACCGATTTGTCGCTCAGATCCATCCTGCATTCGAAGGCGTGACGGATGTTGGCGCGCCGCTCCTTCCACGGCAGGCCCGCCTGCGCCGCCGTATCGGCAACGCGCGCCGTTGCCTGCAAGTCGAGCGCAATGCCGTTTGCGCGCGCCAGCGGCCGGGCGATTTCCACGGCCTGGTTGAAGCCGCGCTCGCGCAGGCGTTGCTGCGACAGCGGCAGGGGAATCATGACATCGGCGTCAATGGCCGGTTCATTCCGCATCAGTCTAGCGAAAAGCCCGGCCAGCGCGAGCTGGTGGCCATACTTGAAAGCCTGCACGAGTTGGTCGACGGGGAATGCATAGACCAGGCTGGCATGCGTGGCATCGAAATGCGGCGGGTGGCGCAGGCAACCCCCGCAGACGGCGCCGGCCGGCGCCGGCAGGGCGCAGAGCGGACAATGTCCGGCGGGCAGGCGCGGCAGGTCGGCCAGGCACGCAGTGCAGAGCAGATCGCCCGCGTCGGGCTTTCCACACAACTGGCAGTCCTGCGGCAACAGCCGATTCAGTAAACGCTGCCACATCTGCCGTTGTTGACCCTCAATGGACAATCGCTCCACCATCCCCGATAATTGCGCTCCCGCTGGATTTTAGCCCGCATTAACCCCATGACCGTGACCCCTATTACCTCCGCACAGCCTCGTCCCGCCACACCGGCACAGTGGACCACCGAAGCCATCGAGGCGCTGTTCGCCCTGCCCTTCGCCGACCTGATGTTCCGCGCCCAGGAAGTGCATCGCGCCCATCACGACGCCAATGCCGTGCAGCTCTCGACCCTGCTCTCGGTCAAGACCGGCGGCTGTTCCGAGGATTGCGGCTACTGCTCGCAGTCGGCGCGGCGCGAAAAGGAAACCGGCCAGGAACGCGGCAAGCTGCTGGAACTGGAAGAAGTCAGGATTGCAGCACGCGCGGCCAAGGAAAAAGGCGCCAGCCGCTTCTGCATGGGCGCCGCCTGGCGCGGGCCGAAGGAAGGCGACCTCGACCGCGTCATCGAGATGGTGCGCGTGGTCAAGGATCTCGGCATGGAAGCCTGCCTGACGCTCGGCCTGCTCGGCCCCGGTCAGGCGGAGAAGCTCGCCGCCGCCGGGCTCGATTATTACAACCACAACATCGATACCGGCGCCGAGTTCTATGACCGGATCATCACCACCCACTCGCAGCAATCGCGTGTCGACACGCTCACCAGCGTGCGCCAGGCCGGCATGAAGATCTGCTGCGGCGGCATCATCGGCATGGGCGAGACGCGGCGCATCCGCGCTTCGCTGATTGCCCAGCTCGCCAACATGAACCCGCCGCCCGAGTCGGTGCCGATCAACAATCTGGTACCGATCCCCGGCACGCCTCTGCAAGACGTGCAGCCGCTCGACCCCTTCGAGTTCGTGCGCACCATCGCCGCCGCGCGCATCACCATGCCGGCCAGCCTGGTGCGGCTCTCGGCCGGACGCGAACAGATGAGCGACGAGTTGCAGGCGCTGTGTTTTCTCGCCGGCGCCAACTCGATTTTTTACGGCGACCGGCTGCTCACCACCGACAACCCGGACGCCGATCACGACACAGCACTGTTTCAGCGCCTGGGCATCCAGCCCCTGTAATCGATTCAAGATCAAAAATCTTGAGCCACAGAGATCACAGAGGGGACAGAGAAAAACGTCAGACTGTTGTTGCCTTTCCCTGTGTCCTCTGTGGCTAATTGCTTTTCATAAATGCGCAGCGACTTCTCGAAAGCCGCCGCTTCCTATGACGAAGCGGCGGTACTGGCCGCTGAAGTCGGGCGCCGCATGGCGGAACGCCTCGATTATGTAAAGATTGCGCCGCTATGCATGGCCGACATCGGCTGTGCCACCGGCGACGGCATTCGCGAACTGCAGCGCCGCTATCCGAAAGCCCTGCCGCTCGCCATCGACTTTGCGCGGCCGATGCTGCAACAGGTGCAGGCCCGCAATTCCCTGCTGCAACGCCTGCGCGGGGCGGTTCCGCGCTTGCTCAATGCCGACGTGCAGGCACTGCCGCTCAGAAACGAGAGCCTGAGCCTGGTCTGGTCCAACCTCATGCTGCACTGGCTCGACGATCCGCAGCCCGCCTTGCGCGAGTTGCAGCGCAGCCTCGAAACCGGCGGCCTGCTCATGTTCTCGATGCTCGGACTGGATACGCTCAAGGAAATCCGCGCCGCATGTATCGCCTGCGGCATCGAGCCGCCGCTGCGCCGTTTTTATGACATGCACGACATTGGCGACATGCTGGTCGCGGCGGGGTTTGCCGATCCCGTGATGGACATGGAAATGATCACCCTCGCCTATCGCAGCCCGCGCGTCCTGCTGCGCGACCAGCGTCATCTTGGCGTTCGCGATGCCCTGTTCGGCTCATTGGGCAAACCCGTTGGCTGGCGCGACTGGCGGCGCGTGCTCGCGGCATGGCAGGAACATAAGATCGAAACCGGCTTGCCCGCGACTTTCGAGATCATCTATGGCCATGCATGGAAGCCCGAATCGCGCAGCAAGCCACGCACGCTTTCCGACGGCAGGACCGTTATCAGCTTCGTCAAGAAGCCATCAGCATAACGGCGGCGAATAATCCTGATAAAAAGCATTCGCCGTTCTCAGGTTCATTTGTAAGCGCTTGCAAGTTGCAAGAACATTGTGCATTACTATTGGACATAATCCCACTCGGACTTTATGGGGCGAATAATGCAGGCAGCAACGGCGATAGTTGTGCGAGACGAACATCGCAGGCGCCGATCCAGATCATGCTCTATACGTATTCAATGAACCTTTGTTATCCGTATCGAATGGCGGTACTGGCGGCGACAATGCTGATGTTGGCAGCTTGCGCGGCCGGGCCCGACTACGAGCGCCCGGCCTTTCCGCTGCCTGCGGCTTACAAGGAGGACGGATTGTGGAAATCGGCGCAGCCGCGGGATGCCGATGCCGGACAGCCGTGGTGGACGCGCTACGGCGATACCGATCTCGACGCGCTGGTCGAGCGGGCCAATGCCGCCAGCCAGGACATCCGCATCGCCGAGGCGCAGTACCGCCAGGCGCGAGCGGCGGTGCAATTGGCGCGGGCCGGCTACACGCCGACGCTCGGCGCCGCCGTCTCGGCGAGCCACACGCGGGCACCGACCGCGACAGGCAGTGTGACGACGGGCAGCGAATCCCTGCTGCTGGACGCGAGCTGGGAACCCGACATCTGGGGCCGCGTACGGCGCTCGGTCGAAGCCGGCGCAGCCGCGGCACAGGCCGGCGCGGCCGACATGGCGGCGGTGCGCCTCTCCATCCAGTCCGAGCTGGTGCAGGACTACCTGCAGTTGCGCATCACCGACGCGCAAAAGGATCTGCTCCTGCAGACGACCGAGGAATACCGCAAGGCACTGGCCCTGACGCGCAGTCAGTATGCCGCCGGCGTGGTCACGCGCACTGATGTTGCGCTGGCCGAGACGCTGCTGCAGTCGACCAGCGCGCAGGCGAT
This sequence comes from Georgfuchsia toluolica, assembly GCF_907163265.1. NCBI lineage: Bacteria > Pseudomonadati > Pseudomonadota > Betaproteobacteria > Nitrosomonadales > Sterolibacteriaceae > Georgfuchsia > Georgfuchsia toluolica. Next base: position 3,224,566 of record NZ_CAJQUM010000001.1, on the reverse strand, counting down.
CGACCTCGGCGTGCAGCGCAGCCAGCTTGAACATGCCATTGCCATTCTGAGCGGACGTGCGCCGGCCGAACTGGCCATCGCGGCGCGGCCCGCCGGCGCCCTGGGCCTGACGCTGCCTGAGGTGCCGGCCGGCCTGCCGGCGCAGTTGCTGGAGCGGCGGCCCGACATTGCCGCGGCCGAGCGCCGCGCCGCCGCCGCCAACGCCGGTATCGGCGTGGCGCGCTCCGCCTATTTCCCGAGCCTGACGCTGAACGGCAGCACCGGCGCCGGCGCCACCAGCTATTCGCAATGGATAAACGCGCCCAGCCGCGTCTGGTCGCTGGGCGCCGTGCTGGCGGAAACGATTTTCGACGGCGGCGCCCGTAGCGCGCAGAACGATGTCGCCGTCGCCGCCTACGATGCCGCTGCGGCGCAGTACAAGCGTACGGTGCTGGCCGGCTTGCAGGAAGTCGAAGACAACCTGGCCGCGCTGCGCGTGCTCGGCGAAGAGCGCGCCGTGCAGGACGCAGCGGTGGCTTCCGCCAGCCAGGCCGCACGTACCAGCTTGGCCCAGTATCGCGCCGGCACGACCAGCTACCTGGCGGTGGTCACCGCGCAGACCCTGCTGCTTGCCAACCAGCGTAGCTCTCTGCAGTTGCTGGGACGCCAACTCACCGCCAGCGCGGTTCTGGTGAAGGCGCTCGGCGGCGGCTGGAGCGCAGCCCAACTCGATGGCGCCGCCACCGCCAATGCCCTTCCCGCAAACACCGCACTATCGCCCGTCAATTCGGCGGCGGGCAACTGAAGAAGATAGTCAATATGGATAACAGATCCTCCCCGCTTTCCAAACAACACTGGCTGCGCCGCGGCGCATTTTTGCTGGCAATCGCGGTAGTCGCCTGGTTCGCATGGCGCAATTACATCGAGGCAGTGCCGGCCGCGCCCAAAGTGGCGCCCGCCGTTTCCGCCACGCTGGTCCGGGTGGCGCGCGAGGACGTGCCGAATTTCCTGATCGGCGTCGGTACCGTGCAAGCGCTGGCCACGGTCACGGTAAGGACGCGGGTGGACGGCCAGCTTGATCGCGTCGACTATGTCGAAGGCCAGGACGTGAAGGTCGGCCAGATGCTGGCCCAACTCGATACGCGCTCGCTGCGCGCCCAGTTGGAGCAGGTGCAGGCGCAGAAGGCGAAGGAGGAGGCGCAACTGGCCAACGCGCGGCTGGACCTTGGCCGTTACCAGCAGTTGATCAAGGAAGATGCGACCTCGCAGCAGACGCTGGATACCCAGCGTGCGCTGGTCGCCCAGTTGCAGGCCGCCGTGCAGACCGACGAGGCGCAGATCCATTACGCCCAGGTCAAGCTTGGCTATGCAACCATCACAGCGCCGCTCGCCGGCCGCGTCGGCGCGCGTCTGGTCGACCCCGGCAACATCGTGCACGCCAGCGATGCCAACGGCCTGGTCGTGATCAACCAGATCGATCCGATTAGCGTGGTCTTCACGCTGCCCGGCGATACGGTGCAGGCGATCAACGGCGCCCGTCAGGGCGCGCACAAGCTCCCGGTGCTGGCCTACGCCCGCGAGGGCGATACGCTGCTGGCGCGCGGCGAACTGGTGCTGGTGAACAACCAGATCGATGTCGCCAGCGGCACTGTGCTGCTCAAGGCGCGCTTTGCCAACCCGAAGCACATGCTGTGGCCGGGCCAGTACGTCAATGTGCGGCTGCAACTGGGCGAGCACAAGCAGGCACTGACCGTGCCGGCGCCGGTGGTGCAGCGGAGCCAGGCCGGCATCTATGCCTACGTCATTCACGGTGACGGCAAGGCCGAGATGCGGCCCATCGAAGTGCTGCAAATCCAGGACGACAAGGCCGTCGTCGCCAAGGGACTGCAGGCGGGTGAGACCGTGGTGCTGGAAGGTCAATACAAGATCAAGCCCGGCGGCAGCGTCGTCGCCGGCCCCGGCGCCGCAGCGGCAGCGACTGGTGCGCGTCGATGAACATCTCCGCTGTTTTCATCAAGCGCCCTATCGGCACTTCGCTGCTGTCATTGGCCATCCTGCTGGTCGGCATCGCCGTGTGGCCTTTGCTGCCGGTATCGGCTCTGCCGCAGGTCGACTTCCCCACCATCCAGGTCTCGGCCCGCCTGCCCGGGGCCAATCCGGAGACCATGGCCGCCAACGTGGCCCAGCCCCTGGAACGGCAGTTCTCGCTCATCTCCGGTCTGTCGCAGATGACTTCGACCAGCGCGCTGGGCTCGACGTCGATCACGCTACAGTTCGACCTCAACCGCAATATCGATGCCGCCGCACTCGATGTGCAGTCGGCCATCAATGCCGCCAGTGGCCAACTGCCCGTCAACCTGCCGAGTCCGCCGACTTTTCGCAAGACCAATCCGGCCGATCAGGCCATCCTGGTGCTGGCGGTACAGTCTGACACCCTGCCGCTGACGCAGGTAAATGAATATGCCGATACCATCCTGGCGCAGCAGATTTCGCAAATCACCGGCGTCAGCGATGTCGGCATCGGCGGCGCGCAAAAGCCCTCGGTGCGCATACAGGTGGATCCAGCCAGGCTTTCCGCCATGGGCATGAGCCTGGAGGAAGTGCGCGGGGTGATCGCGACCACCACGGTCAGCCAGCCCACCGGCAGCATCAACGGCAAACAGCAGAGCTTCGCCGTCTACACCAACGACCAGGTGCTGAAGGCCGAGCCCTGGAACGACATGGTGCTGGCCTACCGCAACGGTGCGCCGGTGAGGGTGCGCGATATAGGCGTCGCCGTCGAAGGGCCGGAGAACATCCTCACCGCCGGCTGGGCCTATGCCGGCGCCGCGGCAGCGCCGGACAGCAGCGTCCACAACGGCCGCGGCATGATCCTGTTCGTGCGCAAGCAGCCGGGCGCCAACGTGATCGAAACCGTCGACCGCATCAAGGCCGCGCTGCCACGGCTGCGCGCGGCAATTCCGCCGACCGTCACGGTTAACATCCTGGTGGACCGGACACAGAACATCCGCGCCTCGGTGCATGACGTCGAGATGACGCTGATCATCACCATCATTGCCGTGATCCTGGTCATCTTCGTCTTCCTGCTCAGTGTGCCGGCTACCGTGATTCCCGGCCTGACAGTGCCGCTGGCGCTGATGGGCACAGCGGCGGCGATGTACCTGCTGAACTACAGCCTGGACAACCTGTCGCTGATGGCGCTGACCATCGCCGTGGGTTTCGTCGTCGACGACGCCATCGTCATGCTGGAGAACATCTATCGCCACGTCGAGGCCGGCATGAAGCCGCTCGAAGCCGCCTACAAGGGCGCGGCAGAAATCGGCTTCACCATCATCTCGATCTCGGTCTCGCTGGTGGCCGTCTTTATTCCTCTGCTGCTGATGGGCGGCATCGTCGGCCGCCTGTTTCGCGAGTTCGCCGTCACCGTGACCATGACCATCGTCGTCTCGGTGGCGGTGTCGTTGACGCTGACGCCGATGCTGTGCTCGCGCTATCTCACCGACGCCCACAGCAAACCGCACGGACGCCTGTACCGGCTGTTCGAGCAGGGCTTCGCGGCAATGGCGGCCAGCTACAAGCACGGGCTGGATTTTGTCCTCAAGCACGAGTTCGCCACCCTCTGCGTCTTCCTCGCCACCTTGGTCCTGAGCGTGGCGATGTTCGCCTTCAGCCCCAAGGGCTTCTTCCCGCAGCAGGACACCGGCACCATCTACGGCTTCGCCGAGACCTCCCAGGACGCCTCCTTCCTCGCCATGCGCGAGCGCATGAAGCGGCTGGCCGAGGTCGTGCGCCAGGACCCGGATGTCACTGGCTTCGGCATGTTCGCCGGCAGCAACACCGCCAACACCGGCGTCTTCTTCATCGCCTTGAAGCCCAAGAACGAGGGCCGCACTGCCACCGCCGACGAGGTGATCGCGCGCCTGCGCCCGCAATTGTCAGGCGTGCAGGGCATCAACCTGTTCATGCAGGCGCCGCAGGACATCAACGTCGGCGGCCGCTTGTCCCGTACCCAATACCAATACACGGTGACCGACACCGACCTCGACGAACTCAACATCTGGGCGCCGCGCCTGCTCGACCGTCTGCGCCGCGTGCCGCAGTTGACCGATGTGGCCTCCGACCAGCAGAACGCAGCCGCCGCGGCGACGCTGACCATCGACCGCGCCCGTGCATCGAGCTTCGGCATTTCGCCGGCACTGATCGACGCGACGCTGTACGACGCCATCGGCCAGCGCCAGGTAGCGCAGTACTACACACAGACCAACAGCTATCGCGTAATTCTGGAAGTGTCGCCAAAGCTGCAGGAAGACCCGGCGCTGTTCGACAAGCTCTACGTCACCTCGCCGCTGACCGGCCAGCAGGTGCCGCTGTCGGCCTTCGTCAAGGTCGACACCAGCAAGACCGCCTACCTGCTCATCAGCCACCAGGGCCAGTTCCCGGCGGTGACCATCTCGTTCAATGTCGCGCCTGGCGTGGCGCTCGGTGACGCGGTGAAGGCGATCGAGAAGGCAAAGGCCGAGATGGGCGTGCCGGCGACGTTGTCGGGAAGCTTCCAGGGCACGGCCAAGGCTTTCGGTGATTCCCTGGCGACCCAGCCCTACCTGATCGCCGCCGCCCTGGTAGCGGTCTATATCGTGCTCGGCCTGCTCTACGAGAGCTATATCCATCCCCTGACGATTCTCTCGACCCTGCCCTCGGCCGGGGTCGGGGCCCTGCTGGTGCTGCGCCTGGGCGGCTACGACCTGAGCGTAATCGCGCTGATCGGTATCATCCTGTTGATCGGCATCGTCAAGAAAAACGGCATCATGATGATCGACTTTGCTCTCAGCGCCGAGCGGGAGCATGGCCTGGAGGCCCACCAAGCTATTTACCAGGCCTGTCTGTTGCGCTTCCGGCCGATCATGATGACCACCATGTGCGCACTTCTGGCCGGCCTGCCGCTGATGCTGGGCCACGGCGCCGGCTCCGAACTGCGCCGGCCGCTGGGCTATGCGATGGTGGGCGGACTCCTGGTATCCCAGGCGATGACCCTGTTCACCACGCCCGTCGTCTATCTCTACCTCGACCGCGCCCACAACTGGTATGTCCGCCGCAAGCAGGCACGCCGCACATCCAGCCCGGTCGTACCGACGGGCGGGGAATGAGGCCAATGCGGCAGTGCGGCTGATCATATTCACACCCTGTCATTATTGTTTTGGCATGGCAGAGAGGGCGGGATTGTGTCGTTCTCGCCCTGGGGCGATGCGCCATCGCGCAACAAGCTCCGTCTCCAACCGATCACACCTATACTTGTCGACGAATTGCTGGTTGATGGCAAAGCAGTTACATGCGGAGATCTAAACCCATCGGATAGAGTTAAACAATGTTTTCCTCCAGAAACAGAGACGAGCTCACTAAATATTTCGCTGGTTTGGCTGATGACTACCTGCTGGAGACCTTTGAGTCCGGGACTCTGACGCCTCTTGCTTTTGAAATTGCCGAAGCAGAACTTTCACGGCGAGGAATACCTCATCCATCTTCATTGCCGGTGGAAGAGGAAATCAAGTCTGATGACGGAGACCCCGTCCATTTAGAAACCATCGCCCGCTCATTCAAAAGCCAGCGCTTGGAAATATTACGCGCCCGGCTGGAAGCGGAAGGAATACCTGCCTTCGTGATGGACGGAAATATGAACCAAGCTTTTTCGGTGGCATCCCCAGCTTTGGGCGGAGCCAGGCTTCAGGTTCCCAGACAATACGTAACTCAAGCCAAGGAAATTATTGCAGCGATAGATTCTGGTGCTCTTGCAGCCAATGCACGCGATGCCGATGATTGAAGGTCGGCTTTTACGATGATGCCAATCTTTCCAAGTTGGACGACTCACGGCCAATAAGCAGAAGAATGGGATCCCCATTCCATATGGTAATTGTCACAATGCCGATAGTGGCAAGGGCTGATCGACTTATTCAAATTACAATATTTCAAGATTCGCTACTGAGGATGTTCTACAATTTATGTCAGTAGCGTATGCTTTTAACCAATCGGGGGTGCCAAGTGGATAGCTACGCAATTATCGTGCAGTACACGGCGGAGTATCGATGTGATCTGATCAAAAACCCGTCTAACCGACTTGCAGTTGTAAACCCGCTCGTTGAGGAGTTGGGGGGCAAAGTTAAGAGCGCCTGGTTATCCCATGGCCCGTGGGACGTACTGCTGATTATCGAGTTTCCCAGCTATACCGCAGCATCGGCCATTACTTCGGCATTCCAGGCCGGCGGAGTTACAAGCCAGGTAGACCTGGTTTGACGGCGCGAATTTAAAAGTACCCAGCAGTGCGAACTTAATTTTACTCAGGTGCGTTAACTGTCCGTCATTGGACGGCATGTGGATAAGTGTATCGTAGTTTTGTGTTGGGCACCTCCATGCAGTTGCGCGGGGGAAGCCGCGCAGGGCGTAGCCCGAAGCGGATTTCCCCGCGTGGCCAACCGTCAGAAGGGATCATGCTTGCCCTCTGTTTTGGCACGTTTGCTCTGCTCACGTTCCTTGATTCTTGACTTGGCGGTAGCGGCACTGTGGCGAAATCGATAAGACTCGTTACCGGTTTCCACGATATGGCAGTGATGCGTCAGCCGATCCAGCAGCGCAGTGGTCATCTTGGCGTCGCCAAAGACATTGCCCCATTCACCGAAGGTCAGGTTGGTCGTGATCATCACGCTGGTGTGCTCATAGAGCTTCGACAGCAAATGAAACAACAACGCACCTCCCGCTTGACTGAAAGGCAGGTAGCCCAACTCATCCAGAATCACCAGGTCAACGCGCATCAGCGAGAACGCCAGTTTTCCTGACTTTCCAGCCGCCTTCTCCTGCTCCAGCATATTCACCAAATCGACCGTCGAGTAGAAGCGCACGCGCTTGCCGTGCTGCGTAATGCCGGAGATCCCCAACGCCGTCGACAGATGTGTCTTGCCGGTGCCGGTGCCGCCGATGAACACCACATTGTGCGCAGCCTCAGTAAAGGACAGGCTGGCCAACTTCTTGATCAGTACCTCATCGACCTTCGAGTGCGCGAAGTCGAAACCGGCCAGGTCTCGATGCACCGGAAACTTGGCCGCGTGCATTTGGTGGCTGATCGAGCGCATCACCCGGTTGGTATGTTCCGCTTCCAGCAGATGCTCGACCAGCCACTGCGCGGATTGAAAGCTGGCGCCGTTACCCTGCGAAACCAGATCTTCCCAAGCGCCCACCATACTGTATAGGCGCAACCCCTTGAGTTCGGCGGTGATGTCACGCGTCATGGACCACCTCCTCACGCAGGCTGTCGTAGCGTTCCGTGTCCACAATCGGCACCTCGCACACCGCCAGCATCGTCTCCACGGGTGTCGGCACGGGCGTGTTCTTGAGTCGGTTCAACACATTCTCGACATGCTCTGAACTCGGGTTGGCCGATTCCAGCACCAACTCCACGGCAACCAAGACCGCTTCCAGCCCGGATTGGGGTACGGCAGCGAGCACCTTCGCCATGACACGATCACCGCCGTCACGCTTGAGCAGGAGTCGGCGCAGCTGTTGCAGTGGCGCAGGCATGTCCGCGAACGGCGCGCCATTTCTCAGGGCACCGGGCTTTCTCTCGATTAGCGGGATGTAATGCTGCCAGTCGTAGCAGGTCTGGTTCCGATCGAAACAGCGCAAGTGGCTTGCCACGACAGCATCGTGCGCAACGAAATCGATTCGATCGGGATAGATCCGGATGCTCACGATTTGCCCGACGAGTTCGCAAGGTGCCGAATAACGGTTGCGGTCGTAGCTGACGAGACAAACGCTGGAAACCTTGCCCAGGGTTTCGACGTAACCATCGAACGGCGTGACCATCGGCATCAGGCTGGGTTGCTCATGTTCCAGCATTTCGGCCAGCGTGAGATCGCCGTACTCGGTGTGACGCAGTTCCTGCCAAAGTGCACGGCATTTCGCCAGCAACCACAGGTTGAGTTCGGCAAACGATCCGAACCGCTCCTTGGCCGCATCCTGCCAAATGCGCTGCCGACTGTCCTGCACGTTCTTCTCGACGATGCCCTTCTCCCAGCCACTGGCAACGTTGCAGAAATCCGGATCGAACAGATAGTGCGAGGCCATCGCCGCGAAGCGCGTGTTAACCGTCCTGAGCTTTCGTTGCTTGACCTTGTCCACCGCGGTCTTCATGTTGTCGTAAATGCCACGCCTTGGAATACCGCCCAGCGCGGCAAATGATCGCGTATGCGCATCGAACAGCATTTCGTGGTTTTGCGTCGGGTACGCCTGGAGAACGAAGGCCCGGCTGGCGCAGAGCTTGAGATGGGCCGCCAGAATCTTGCGCCAGACGCCGCCAATGACCAGGCGCTCTTCGCTCCAGTCAAACTGGAAGGCTTCACCCAACTCGAAATGCAGCGGCACGTAGGCCTTGGCCAGTGCCTGTCCGCCGTCCTCGCGCCAGTGTCGGACAAACGCGGTGACCAGGCTATAGTCGCCACTAAATCCGGCAGCTTGCAATTCCCCGAACAGTTTCAGTGCCGTGCGCCGGTCTCGCTTGGGGCGGCGTGCATCCGTTTCCAGCGCCTTGGTCAACCATTCCACATGCGGTGCAATCTTGGTGTCCTCGGCGGGCCGACGATGGTATTGCGGCTCCGTCCCTTCCGCCGTATCCAGCCAGCGCCTCACCGTCTTACGCGTCAGACCGGTGCGCCTCTCTATTTCCGATAACGATAGTCCATCCCGGTAATACAAACGTCGAATTATTCCCAGTTGCTTCATGGTGATCATCTCCTTTTTCCCTGCTCAAAATTTGAGCAGGTGAGGTTAATCACCTGGGTAATTTTCAGTTCCCGCTAGGCCTCATTTCTGGGTACTGTTCGTTTCGCGTAGACAATCATTTCCTAGAACCAGATGTACCTAACCGAATAAAATGTGGTGGCTGCCGCTGACCGTTTTGGACAATGATTTTTCCTTCATGCGGAATCTGAGAACGGCAGCCCACCGGAAATTTCGGACGGACTGAGGCGGAAAAATTGTTCAACCTCAAAATTATCCAGCCACGACGGAATCGTCTCGATTCCCAGATACCCCAGTCGCCAACCTAGCATGGCACTCTCACCCGATCAGTCGAGGGAAATTATGGCGTCAAAAATTCACCGTAAATCAGAAAAGATGGATTTTCAATAGTTTCCAATGGTTAGAACCATTACGAGTAGGTTCTCAATAAATCGTGGCAGGGCTTGCTGGCTTTGAAGTGCACCTTGAGATCACCCTTCGACAAAACATTTATCAAAATGGGCATGACAGTTGAGTCCTCATAGAAGCTGCCGTTCCTGATTTCCATTCCATGTCAGTAGTGACACAATACGCCCATGAATTTCCCAACGCTGGCCAGCGCTATTACTCAGGCCACTGATCACGCCCGCACTACCGGCGCCCTGCTGCCGCTTGCCACTGAACAGATCTCTTTGACAGAGGGTGGCATCGAATTCTGCGTGCATTGGTTGTCGTCGCTGGCGCTCAAGGATGCCGCCAAACTGTTCAATACGGTAGACAAGCCAGCGAACTCCAATCCCTTCCTGCCCTATGAACAGGATTTGTATGTCGCCGATCTGTCCCCGACTCATGTCGCACTGTTGAACAAGTTTCCCCTGTTCGAGAAACATATCCTGATGGTGACCCGAATCTTCGAGGAACAGCTATCAATGCTGACCGTCGCCGACTTCGACGCGGTGGCACGCACCCTGGCTAGGCTGGACGGACTTGTGTTCTACAACGGCGGTGTAACCGGGGGTGCCAGCCAACCGCATAAACATCTGCAGTGGGTGCCCCCCGGTACTTTTGCGCTGGAGGCAATATTGCCTGATGCGGGGAACTACGGCAGGCCAAAGCGGCTGCCTAACTTTGATTTCCGCCACGCATTTGTCGCACTTGACCAGAAGCAGGGAACTAATTCGGCGCAGGCTGCAACTTATATGCATGATGTTTTCTACCGAGCTTGCACCGAATGCGGAATCGCAGCGGTGGAAGGAAAACTGCCACCCTACAATCTGCTCACCGGGCGCCACTGGATGCTGGTGGTGCCGCGCAGCCGCGAACATTGGGAAGAAGGCGCAGAAAAAATTTCAATGAACGCGATGAGTTTTGCTGGTTCTATCTTGGTTCGCCGCACCGAGCAAATCGAGCTGGTTCGCAAGGCGGGGCCTATGGCATTGCTTAAGGCGGTGACTTATCCCGCTTGATTCCAACGCAATTGGTAGAAAGAGCCTTGAACATCTGTTTCAGGGCAAATCTGATCCCCAATTTAACATCATGCAGCAATCGGCTGCCATTAGCAGACTTTCAGAGTCGCTATACAATTCGGGTCACGGCACGATGCGGGATAGGAACACTGCAATGAGCGCAGGTACAAGACTTCCAGGAACGCCCGAGCCGATTCATTTTTGGAATGGATTTGGCGGGCTAAGAATAGCGGGTGACTCTTGGGGCAATCCAGGCGGGCCTCTGGTACTGCTTCTTCACGGTGGCGGCAGACCCGTCATGCGTGGAGAGTACCCGGCAAGCTGCTTGGCGCCGCAGGATATTTCGTCGTTGCCTTGATGCGCGGGGTCACGGCGATTCGGACTGGGCGCCCGACGGAAATTATGGTCAGGATGCCATGGTTCAGGATCTCAAGTGCGTTGTTGCCGCACTTGGCAACCGCCGCCCGGTCCTGGTCGGCGCTTCCCTCGGAGGCGGAACTAGCTTGGTTGCCATTGGTGAGGATCATGTCGACGCCACCGCGCTGGTTCTGGTCGATGTCGCCCCCCACATCGAGAAAGAAGGGGTCGATAATATTGTGGGGTTCATGAGGCAGAAGCCAGAGGGTTTTATTTCACTGGAAGAGGTGGCGGATGCTATCGCTAGATATCAGCCTCACCGCAAACGCACGAGGAATCTGGACGGTCTGTCCAAGAACGTTCGTCTCGGCACAGATGGCAGGTATAGATGGCACTGGGATCCATTTATTTTGGCCGATGGGGTTGAACTTGAGCAACGTCAGATGCGGCTGGAGGCCTATTCGGCAAGGTTAACATTGCCTACCTTGTTGGTTCGTGGCGCCCTTTCCGATTTGCTCAGTGAAAGTGGCGCACAGGCTTTCCTGAAGCTGTATCCTGACAGCGAGTATGTGAACGTTGCTGACGCAGCGCACATGGTGGCCGTAGACCGAAATGATATCTTTGGCAGTGCAGTCATTGAATTCCTGTCCCGGGTAGTGCCCGTAGGCAGCAAGCCGGTTCAAAAACCCCATGAACGCCGTCCTCACCATGTAGGGCCCGCGGGAGATATCAGCGATATTCCATGATCCAGCATCTCTGGAAATTGATGGTCATCAACGAACTTCTTGAATAGCTCCGAGGTTTGTAGACATTTCCGAATATCCGTTTCGGGGGATACCGCTAGGTCTGTTTTGGTTAAGGTTTGTTCGATGTTTGCCCTGCACGTACTGGCAGTGGATGAAGCACCTACCATTACGAATGTGCCAGCAACCCCAATTCAGGCGGGAAAACCATCACGATTGATGATCGTGCTCAAATGGTTCGCTCTCGCGCTTCGCCGGTGACCAGACGAGTGGCAGCTAAATCAGGCATTCCTATATCACCAACAGATCGAGTTGCCTGCGGCTGTTGCCGATAACCTGATCGAGTACGTGGGCACGCTTGAGATACCAATGCGCGGCGAGTTCGGCGGTCATGCCAATACCGCCATGTACCTGGATGTTGGCGGCCGCGTTCTCGATCCCCGCGCGCGCCGCGAGAAACGCAGTGGCGGCGATTTCACGGCGCGCTTCGACAATTCCACGGTCACGCAGGCACAGGCTCGAATAGAAGAGCTGGGTGCAGGCTTCCTCGCAACGCACGGCCATGTCAGCACAGATGTGCTTTATCGCCTGGAATGAACCGATCAATTGACCGAATTGCTGTCGTTCTTTTGCGTAGGCCACTGACATGTCGCGGGTTGCTTCGGCGCCGCCCACCTGCATCGCCGAGGCCAGTATCGTCAGGCGGACGGCAACAGGGTCCAATGCGCCCTCGACATACGCGATCGCAGTATGTTGTTTGAGCGTAGCAGTAGCCAGCGACAGATGACGTTCAAGGCACGGTACTTTGGAGAGTAACAGCGAATCTGTCTCGAACAGCACCGCGCCGTTTTGATCGACGAGCACCGCATAGCATGCTGAATCCGTGCCAAACAATTGAATCGCACCATCTAGCCGTGATGCCGCCGACATCGATACTTCAGCGGGAATAGCAATAGCGACGCGCTCCTTGCCGCTGAGGATGCTGTCCCTCAGTTCGGACTGGCCTGCCAGCGCGGCAACACGCGCGCCGATCACGCTGCCGAGAAGTGCAAGCGGCCCGACTTGACGACCAACTTCGCGGAACATCAGAATCTCTTCAACCACCGAACATCCAAGGCCGCCATGCTGTTCTTCAAGGCCGAGCCCGATCCATCCGAGGTCGACGACCTTCTGCCATTCCTCGGGAGTTAACTGTGCAGCACCTTCGGTCAGATCGCGGTAACGCGATACCGGCAATTGTTCAGCCATGAAACTGGCGACGGCATCGATAATTTGAACTTCGTCAGAATTCGGTTGCAGGTTCATATCGGATTCCTAAACTTTCATTACTTGGGCAAACCAAGGATTCTCTCGCCAATGATGTTGCGTTGTACTTGCGCAGTACCGCCGGCAATCGAGGACGCATAACTGCGCAGATAGGGCTGGCTCCATCCCTGCCCAAGTTCCGACATGATGGTCTGCGCTGGTCCCAGTATGTCCATCGCCAACTTAAACACACGCTGTTGCACTTGGGAGAAGTGCAGACGGACGATCGAGCTCTCGGGTCCCGGCTTGCCCGTGCTTTCGTTACGCGAGATGGCGGCTAGTATGATAGATCGCAAAGCTGAGCTTTCGGCGCGTACCTGTCCGAGACGGCGCCGGATCTCGTCGTCGTCGATGGCCTTCCCGCTTCCAAGCGGGGATGAATGCATACGTGCGTGCTCAGTCAGCTCGACAATCTTTTTTTCGAGTTCTATGCAATCCGCCATGAACGCGGTGCCGCGCTCGAAGGACAGGGTTGCCATGGTGACGCGCCAACCATCGTTGATCTTGCCAACCACATTGGACAAAGGAATGCGGACATCGTCATAGAATATCTCGCAAAAGTGATGCCCGCCTGACATGATTTCAATCGGACGAACGGTTATCCCGGGAGTCGACATGTCGCAAATAACCCAACTGATGCCCTTGTGCTTGGGTACATCCGGGTTAGTACGCACCAGCAGCATCTGGTACTGAGCATGGCTGCCAAAACTCGTCCAGATTTTTTGCCCGTTAACAACAAGGTGGTCACCATCAATGACGGCACGAGTACGCAAACTCGCCAAGTCTGAGCCGGCAGATGGTTCGGAAAACCCCTGACACCACGTTACTTCGCCACGCAAAATCTTCGGCAAATGAAACGCCTTTTGATCTTCATTGGCTTCCAGAATTAAAGTTGGCCCGGCGAGGTTGATACCGACAAAAACATTGCCAGCCCAAGGCGCGCCGGCCTTTGCATATTCTTCATACCAGATCAGTTGCTGCATGGTCGCAAGGCCGCGACCACCAAACTCGCTGGGCCACGCGATACCTGCCCAACCGGCATCGTACATCTTGCGTTGCCATGCGACATCAAAAGCACGCGACACATCCCCTTCGTAGGGACGAGGTTCTTTGGGAACATTTTCATGAAGCCAGGCAGCGACTTGCTCACGGAATAGTTTCTCCGTTTGAGTGAAATCCAAATCCATACAAAGTGTCCTTATTCGTGAACAAACCCCGGCTTGCGCTTTTCAACAAAGGCTTTCATGCCTTCCTTCTGGTCCATGGTGGCAAATGCCGAATGAAACGTCCTGCGTTCAAACAAAATGCCCTCGGACAAACTGCTCTCAAAGGCACGATTGACGCATTCCTTCACCATCATGGCCACTGGCAGTGAGAAAGACGCTATTTTATTGGCCGTAGCAAGCGCATCCTCCATGAGTTTTTCCACATGAACTACCCGCACCACCAAACCGGCTGCTTCCGCTTCCTTTGCATCCATGCGCCTACCCGTCAGACAAAGTTCCATCGCCTTGGCCTTCCCTATTGCACGCGGCAGTCGTTGCGTCCCACCTGCGCCAGGAAGAATGCCGAGGGTAATCTCCGGCTGGGAGAAAATGGCATTGTCAGCAGCAATGATGAAGTCGCACATCATGGCCAGTTCGCAGCCGCCGCCGAATGCGAAACCGGCTACAGCCGCTATTACAGGCTTTCGAAACGTTCTCAAGCGCTCCCAATTCCTTGTAATGAAATTGGTTTTATAAGCTTCCATGAAGCTCAAATTCTGCATATCCGGAATGTCGGCTCCCGCCGCAAAGGCACGCTCGGATCCCGCGATAATGACGCATCCGATGCCGTCATCGACATCAAAGGAATCAAGTACGGCAGTTAATTCATCCATTAACCCGCCGCAAAGCGCATTGAACTTGGTCGGCCGGTTCAAAGTGATAAGTCCAACCCGCCCTCTGGTCTCGACGTTTAAATGCTCGTATGCCATATAGATCGACTCCTAAAAAAATTGCCGCGCCTTGGTGTGAGTCAAGGCAACGTGAAACAGGTTGGGAGCTCCAGCTATCCTTCGAAGCCTTTGCGCAGACAGCACCATAAAACCTTATCTGAATTGCAGACGGATCTGAATGTTTGGATCAACCACTACAACGCCGAGCGAACTCATCAAGGTAAGATGTGCTGCGGACGGACTCCTTTGCAAACCTTGATCGAGGGGAAGGAGGTCTGGAAGCAAAAAGTTCAACACTTGAATTGATCTGACAACCGCCGCACCTCAAAACGGGTAACTATCAGATCAAGTCGAAACTTTTACATTTTATGTACTCGCGGGCTAATTACGTTTTGAAATAGTTGATGCGCAAGAAGCCTAACCATAAGACATACTTACGCCGTTAACGCGGCAGAACCCATTCGTGCGGGCTTCTTCGCTCCCGCTTTCGCCTTGAAACGCGTCTCTTTGCGGGACACAAGGCCTTGCAGCATGATCTTGCTGAAAGCATCCACGATTTCTTCCGGCGAGTTTCGTCCGCCGGGGACGTACCACCGATGAGTCCAGTTAACGGCGCCGAATATGGCATAAGCGGTGAGCTTGACCGGTACGTCATCGCGAAACACGCCGCTCTTCATTCCCTCCCGAATTATCGATTCCACAGCTATCTCGATCCGGTGGGTCTGTTTAGCCATTTCCTTAGCCCAAGACGAAGTCGCATCCGCCACCCTCTGCATCTTCTGTTGGATATAGACGTAAGCGTGTGGATAGTTCTTGTCGTAGCTCAATATCAGCAGACGGATGATGCTTTCGAGCTTTTCCTGCGGGCTAACATCTGCACGAACAAGTTTCTCGACCTCTGAAACGTTCTGGCCCATTAGGTTCTGAACTGCCTCACGGAGCAGTTCTTCCTTGCTGCCGACGTAGTAATAGACAGTCGCTCGATCCATTCCGGCAGCTTGCGCGATGTCGTTCAGTGTAGTCGCCCGGTAGCCGTGGTCCTTGAATAAGGTTGCGGCAACCCGTATGAGTTCGTTGCGTTTTGCGGCGTAACCAACGCCACCTTCCGCGAGGGCCACTGCGCGGCGTTGAGAAATATCGCTTTTTTTGACCATATTTTTTCTCGCCCCTAATGGGAGAGGAGAACATTCCATTAGGCTCTAAGTTTAGTAACTAAAAAAAGTAGTTTAACAGGAATTTATCTTCGAGAAGAAAATTTTCAACACGTTAGTTGAACGCGTTTGCCTTGCGTGGCCTTGACGTGCGCTGCCTTCAACCGACACTTGTCTTGTGTATTGACATCAATGTCAGACACAACCGTACGAGTACCCCGCTGCGACATTTCCTCGGCGCTAGCCTGAGCCAATTCACTGCTGGCGCCCCTGCTTAAAACATATCCGTAAATAACGCAAAATGTCGCTTTCATTGAAACGGAAGACGACATAGCGAGAGTGCAATCATGAGAAGTGACCGATGACTTTTAGCAACGCGTGGAGCCACTGGTTCCCGTGTCATCGGAGCGGGCGTCCGACAAAGAATACGTGCGCAAGCCCGGAGGCGGCCGGAAACCCAAGCCGGCACGAACGGTGTTCGAGGCGATTCTGTATGTGCTGCGCACGGGCTGTCAGTGGAAAGCGTTGCCACGGGAGCGGTTCGGCAGCGCGAGTGCGATTCACACTCGCTTTTTGCAATGGGAGAAGGCGGGTTTCTTCGCCGCGGTGTGGCAAGCCGGGTTGGCCGAATGCGACGCGATGGAAGGGATTGCCTGGCGGTGGCAAAGCATAGATGGAGCAATGATGAAGGCCCCTTTGGCACAAGAGCAGGTTGGCGCAAATCCCACGGATCGAGGGAAAAAATGGAAGCAAGCGACATTTGCTGGTCGACGGGCGTGGGGTCTCGTTGTCGCTCGTCGTGACTGGAGCGAACCGGCATGGCGTATCCCAACTCGAATCGGTGCTGGAGGCCATCATGGTGAAACGCGCGCACCCGTCCCAGCGTCGGTCGAAGTACCTGTGTGCCGATGCAGGGTATCGGGGCAAGCCAGCAAAAGTGTGATCGTGGAACACGGCTACATCCCGCATGTGAAGGGCCGCAAGCAAGAGGCTGGGGAACTTGCGCGCCATCCAAACAAGCGAGCACGACGATGCATCGTTGAGGTGGCGCACAGTTGGTTCAATCGTTTCCGCAAACTCCTGGTCCGATATGAGAAGCTGGAGCGCAGCTTCATGGCACTCAAGCAAACTCTCTTCTCCGCTTGGGGGTGCTCTATTTCGGCCGCCACCGACAATCAACTCATTCGTTAAAAAAATCAACCAATGTGTTGAAATATGTGTTCTAATGCTGGCGCTCGCATTACCGACAGAGTCGAGGAATACAGATTGTCAATAACTGAAGCCGTAAAACGGAGGTCGTGAAATGGAATACCTAAAAAAGTTTAGCTCTCTGCAGGAAAGGATCGAGGCGAGGAACCGGATTACCAAGGAGACTGGTCATTACTGGGGTCTCCGGGAACTGGCGCTTAATAAAAAGGATCCCATAAAATTCAACCGTTTCAATTCGCGGATAGTCGCTGCCGTGACCACCGCGCGCGAAACGGCGAAGTACGTATCAGCCTCGCCATCTGCCGTGTCGATGGGCGAGTTGGTCTTTGGCCTGATGACTACCGAGGGAGATTGCATGTCTGCCTCTTTGGGACTGGTCGGCCATTCCGCCGGCTTCCCAATCATCATCGAGAAGTTTGCGAAGCTGAAGTATGACGAGAAGGTGGGCATCAATGACGGCGACGTCTGGGACGTCAACGACCCCCTCTATGGTGCCGTTCATGCGGCTGACTGCGTTACCTTCCTGCCAATCGTCTATAAGGGAGAGCATATCGGCTGGGCCGCC
Organism: Georgfuchsia toluolica; assembly: GCF_907163265.1. Lineage (NCBI taxonomy): Bacteria > Pseudomonadati > Pseudomonadota > Betaproteobacteria > Nitrosomonadales > Sterolibacteriaceae > Georgfuchsia > Georgfuchsia toluolica. The sequence goes on along the minus strand of NZ_CAJQUM010000001.1, from coordinate 3,207,095 downwards.
GGCGTCAATCATATTGGCGAAGTGGGCGCCATGATCCCGGGGTCCGTACCGACCATCGCCCCTAACATCTTTGTCGAGGGACATGAATACTCCATTACCAAGAGCGGGGAGAATCTGACGTACTACCCGTGGTGGGAAGAAGAATGGCGCCGTCGCACCCGCTCTGGTGACATGGCGGTGTTCGACGCCAAGATGCGCCTGGCGGGTGTCGTCATGCTCCGCAATCGAATTCTCGAGATTTGTGAAGAGTTTGGTGCCGATTACGTGAAAGAGGCCTTCTACGAAATCATGGAACGTGAAAGAGCGACGATGCAGAAGATCCTCACGGAGAGGACCATGCCCGGACGCTACAGTTTCCCGTTCCTGCAACCGATCAGGTACAAAGGAAAACTGGGCGACCTTATGCCGGAGGCGAACAAGGATTGGCTGACGCATTGGCCGCTTGAGTTCACGCTCTCCGAAGGGCGGATCAAGTACGATCTGAGCGGATCGAGCGCTGAAGACTGGCACCATTACAACATGTATGAGGGCGCGCTGAAGTTCGGATTGAACCTGGGCTGGTTCTTCCTATTTCTGGTTGGCGAAAACGTACACACCGCCAACATGTATCTCTTCGACATCATTCGCCCGGAAGGAAGCGTTACCAATCCGGCCAACCCGTTCGTCGGCACGCCTTGCGGGGCAGTCTCGGGCTGTCGAGTGGGCGAGGGTAGCATGTTCCGCATCATCGCCAAGTCGATGTGGGCGAAGGGCTTCCTCGAAGAGACGATGGTTTTCGAAGCGAGCGATTACAACATCTACGGTATGTCGGGGGTCTTCGAAAACGGCAAGCCTTGGGCAATGAGCAACTTCAGCCTGGCCGGTGGTCAGGCGACCGGTGCACGCGCCTACATGGACGGCGGTGTCTGCGACGCGGCCGGAAACAATCCGGAAAGTGACTTTGGCGAAGCCGAGATGTGGGAAACGCTTGAACCTCCGCTGCTGATGATCATGAGGGGCATGACCAAGGATTATGTCGCGCACGGAAGGTATAGGGGCAGCATTGGCTATACCCTGGGATTCGTAGTCAACCAGCCGGGGAAGAGCTTCCAGTTCAACGATTCCTGCGCTATGGCGGAGGTTAGCCAGCACTGTCTTGGCGCCAACGGAGGCTACCCTGGTCTGGCCCACGCGTCGCTCTATTTCAAGAAGACCAACATGGTCGAATTGATGAAGAAGGGCCAATATCCTGCGTCGCTCGAAGAGCTTAATCAGTGGTTCGATGAAGGCAAGCTAACAGCGGAGACGGTGATCAAGTATCAGGGTGAGACGCCGCCGATCATGCTGGAGCATGGCGACATCGTTGTCATCATCGCCCACGGCGTCGAAGGTTGGGGCGAGCCCTTGGATCGAGACACTCACCGCATTGTGGCCGACCTGAACAACAACTTCATCAGTTCCACAACCGCCGAGAAGATCTACGGTACGGTTGTCAAGCGCGAAGCGGGGGGAGCGTGGAAAGCCGATGCCAAGGCAACGGCTGAGATTCGCGGCGCAATGCGCACCGAGAGGGAACAGTTCGCAATTCCGGTCAGCGAATGGTGGCAGGAAGAAAGACGGCATGTTGTGAATAAGAAGTTTGACCCGCTGGTGGCGGAAATGTACGACGACTGCATTACCAATCCACAATGGGGAAAGATGTTCAGAGATTTCTGGGGGGTCGACGAGGCCTATTCGGCTCTGCCCAACAAATAAGACGGGTGCAGGTTTTTGAACATGGCCGCAGGCCTGTGTATTCGGTTGTGGCCCAATTTAAGGAGAGTTTTGTGGCTAATGAGATAGAAGATAAATCGGCTGGCAGCAAGGAAAACATCAAGGCACTGGTCGAAGGCACGATCGACTGGGAAGACGCCAAGAAAATGATGCGCATGTCGCCAAAGGACGAAGACAGGTTCGTCAAGTACCTCGAGGTGCTTCAGGAGAGGGTTTCGTGGAAAGAGAAAATCCTCTGCCGTATGTCCGAACACCTCTATGTGGTGCGTAAGGATGATGGTAGCAGGGTGGTGAAGTGCGATTGCGGACATGAACTTGGCGACTACCGGGTCAATTGGAAGCTCAGTACCAAGATTCGTGTCAGGAGAGGCCTAGAGGAGATTTCCCAAGCCTACAGCCTGAAGGAGGTGGTGCCGAATCCGGATCTGATCGATGCCAGGGAATACTATTGTCCGGGCTGCTATGCGCGGCTTGCAGTCGAAGTCGTGCCGACCGGCTACCCGATAATCTTTGAGATGCTGCCTGATATCGATCAAGCCCACGCTAAAGCGGGGAAGCCGCTTGCTGATCAGTCGCCTGACTGGTTTCAGGACAAGACGAATGAACTCATCTCTCAATGGACAAAGAAGGTAAAGGTGTAATGATGACGAAAGAATATTTAGTCGCTCTCGACGCCGGAGGCACGATGACGGACACCTTCCTGGTGGACGACAAAGGCGAGTTCATCATCGGAAAGTTCCTTACCAATACCGGGGACGAGGCTTCAAGTTACTATGGCTCCGTAGGAGATGCCGCTTCGTACTGGAATCTGACATCAAACGAAGTACATAAGAACGCGGAATCGGTCATCTATGCCGGGACCAGCATGCTGAACATTGTCGTCTCTCGGATCGGTCAGCGAGTGGGAATGCTCATGACAAAGGGGTTCGAGGACATGGCGATCATGGAGCGAAGCCTGACCTACTTGCATTTGGACTTCCAGGAACGCATGAAGCCCGGTCTGCACGAGCACCCGCCTGCCTTGATCGACAGGAAGGATGTCCGGGGGGTGTGCGAGCGAATCACGGGAGGCACTGCCTTTGCGGGTTGTCACCTTGAACCAGGCACCGTCGTCATTCCGCTGAATGAAGACGAGGTACGGGAAGCGGTTGATGATCTTCTGGACCGGGGAGTTGCGGTAATAGGAATCCTGTTCCAGTGCTCGTACGCAAACCCCGTTCATGAGCGCAGAGCAGCCGAAATCGCCCGGGAAAGGGTGAAACTCAAGAACAAGAACGTCAACGTCGTGACTTCGTATGAAGTCTGCCCGCGGCAAGGGGAGAACAACCGGTTCAAGAGCCTCCTGATCCACTGTTTTGCAGCAGATGAAGTGAAGGAGCGGTTGCTGCGGGTGGAGGCGCGGGCAAAGGGAGGCGCGTATCGCTATCCGCTTCAAACCCTGCTCGCGTATGGCGCTACAGCCAACGTGCAGTATCAGCGACTGTACGAGGCAATGATGTCCGGACCTATCGGCGGGATGATAGGTTGTCAGTACCTCATGTCTAAAACCCTCGGTGTGGATAATGTTTGTGCCGCTGACCTCGGTGGTACCAGCTTTGACGTCGGGCTGGTGGTGAAAGGCTATCTGAGTACTGAGCGGCAAGCCGATTTCTCGGGTCACCGCGTGGGGATGCCGGTGGTAAGTCTGGATTCCATTTCGGGCGGAACCGGTCTGGAAATTGTGGTCGACGAGTTTCAGCGAATCGCCTTGGGGCCGAAGAGTGCTGGCAGCCGAGTCGGCACCTGCTACAACTATCCCACGATAACAGTTGGTGACGTGGACCTGGTGTTGGGTTATCTCAACCCGGAGTATTTCCTTGGCGGTCAAGTGAAACTCGATAAGGATGCCGCTCTGCGAGAGCTGGAGAAGCATCTGGCCAAGCCGCTTGGTATGAATGTATATGATGCATGCGACAAGGTTCTCGACCTGCTCCATAGCCGAATGGCTGATAAAGCGAGAGACACGATCGTATCAAAAGGCTACTTCCCGCCGGACTACACTCTTCTTGTCTACGGAGGCAGCGGTCCCATGCACATGTGGGGCGTCGTTGATAGGGTCAACATAGGCGCAGCGGCCACAGTTCCCTTTGCGGGTGCTTTCTCTGCCTTTGGCGTTGCGTGTGCCGACTATTTCCATCGCTATGGCCATAGCGTCAACGTCAGCTTGGCCGCGGGCATGTCTGATCAACAGAAACTCGCTCAGGCCAGGACAATGAACGATCGTTGGAAGGCACTTGCGGAACAAGCCTATAAAGAGCTGGGGGACGAAGGCTACCCGAGAGACAAGATACGCCTGGAGTATGCAGTTGGCGCAAGATATATCGGACAACTCGACAGCTGGGAGACGGCAGTTCCCGTTGGCAAGATCGACTCTATCGCCGACCTGAACAAGGTGATCGATTCCTTTGAAACCGTGTATACCGCGATCTATCCTGTGGGTGCGCGTTTCCCCGAAGCGGGCTATGGCATCACCGAGGTCATCATCAACGCGTTTGTCGATAAGGTGAAACCCAAGATTGTCCGCCATGAGCTTAGTCCAGAAAAGCCGACGATAGATGCTCACAAAGGGGTGCGAGAGGTCTATCACAAGGGTCAGTGGATGAAGTTCGAGATATGGGAGATGAACCTGCTGAAGGCAGGGAACCGGATCGATGGTCCGGCCATTCTGGAGCACCCGATGACAACTCTAGTGCTTCCGCCCACACACTATGTGGCTATTGATGAGCATTTGGTATATTGGTACCGGAAGAAGTAGTAGTACAGAGGGACACCCGCAGCATCTCGGTAACGGAGATCCAAGGCCACTTGGCCGAGGTTTGGCACTGAGGTGTCGCGGGAATTCATCAGCGCGGTCATCAACGATTTTATGGCCGAACTTGGCCTCTGGGTCAACTGTACTGGTGGGGGCCAGATTCGAGGGGGGTATATGGCTAATTGCTCTGGGAAACGCCCCTGGCCGCGCGAGGCCCTGGGAACATGGCTACACAAGCTTTCAAACGCATTCGTCGAATAAATGATCCGGCATACTTTCTCAGCAAACGCAAGGAACGAGCTTGTCGAGTCCCACTTGCGTCGCCAGACTGAGCAATAGCAGGGTTTTTATTCATTAGCTGCACACCGCTTTCGAGCACGGCTCGGTAAAGTGATAGGAGTACCGAATGTTACAAGGGTTCCGAGTATTGGATCTTGGAGATGAAAAGGGGGTCTATTGCACCCAATTGCTAGCTCTTCTTGGTGCAGATGTCATCAAGATTGAGCCGGTAGGTGGAGAAAAAGGAAGGTATCGAGGTCCTTTCTACAAAGACGAGCTCGATGTTGAAGGGAGCTTGTATTTTCAATGGTTTAACACCAACAAGCGCTCGATCACTTTGAATCTCGAGACAAAGGATGGTCAATCCATATTCAAGGAGCTGGTAAAGACTGCAGATGTCGTGCTTGAGACGTTCCCGGTAGGGTACCTGAAGAGTCTGGGTCTGGGCTCAGAAGAACTTCGCAAGATTAATGAAGGTCTGATCGTTGCATCCATCACACCGTTTGGGCAAACCGGCCCAAATAAAAATTATAAATCATCAGATATTATTACAATGGCAACCTGCGGCATGATGCAGGTGACCGGCTCACCGAACGGCCCACCAGTTAGGCTGGGTAATGAATATTCGCATTATGCGCCCTCGCAATTCGCCTCCGTGGCAATCACGGCGGCGCTCTACTATCGCGATGCGGTCTCCGGCAAAGGGCAGGACATCGATATCTCGATGCAGGAGGCGATGATCGTCTATGCCCTTGAGCAACATCCTCTGATGACCTACCAGTTTACCGGCGAAAATCCCCGCAGAACCGGCTTTGAGTCCACCTTTGTTACGCCTACGGGGCTCTATCCTGCCAAGGACGGGTGGGTCATGTTGACCATGTCCTCGGCTGCGGAATGGGACACTTTTGCCAAATGGATCTACGAGGAGACCGGCAACGAGCGAATTCTCGACGAGAAGTACCGAGGTGCTCCACAAAGTCGTATCCCTTACGTAGATGAAATTGCAGCCATGGTCAAAGTTTTCACCGGTAAGCAGTCCCGGGACGACCTGTTCCGCATCAGCCAGGAGCGTAATGTCGTCATCGATCCGGTGCGCACGGTCGCCGACGTAGTCAATGATCCACATCTGGTGCAAGGCGGGTTCTGGAACGACATCGATCACCCGGTGGTGGGTACGCTGAAGTATGCCCGCAGTCCCTATGATTCACCGGATATAGAACTGCGGTCAAATCCTGCGCCACTTCTGGGACAGGATAACGAGCATATCTATTGCGAAGAACTCGGCATACCGAAGGAAAAACTGGGCTTCTTGCGAAGTAACGGTATTATTTAAAACGTCGATGGAGGCAAAGAACATGACACCAGGCGCTTTACAGGGAGTACGAGTTCTCGAATTGGGACCCTATGTAGCCCTCCCTTTGACTGGACGCATACTCTCAGCCCTCGGGGCCGAGGTAATCAAGGTAGAAACAAACAGCTTTATGGATGTTATGAACTACATACCACATTATGAAGCGGGGGTGGGACGTCCGGAATATGAAATTTTAAAGCGTAGAGTTAGCCTTAATGTTAACCACCCAGAAGCCAAGGCCGTTATGGAAAAGCTTGTGCGAGCAAGCGATGTTTTCATAACAAACTTCAGGCAGGGCGTCCTCAAGCGTTGGGGTATAGACTTCCCCGCCCTGAAAGAAATCAACCCCGATCTAAATATCGTCTGGCAAACTGGGGCAGGGGAAGGTAAGCCGTATAACGGGTTCAAGTTCTATGGCATGCCCTCACAGCACGTGGGCGTGTCATCGATGACCGGGTTTGAGGACGAGGTACTCTCTGCGACCAATACGTCTTACTCCGATTACCATTGCGGACTCTATAATGTATTGGTGGTGATCAGTTCGCTGTTGGCACAACGCCGGACGAAAAAACCGACTTTTGCTGAAACGTCGATCTTCAAATCTGCCGCCTGCACACTAGGACCTGCGGTACTGGATTACCAGGCAAATCACCATATCCCGGTTCGTCGGGGCAATCGTGACCGGTTTTTCGCGCCGCATAACGCTTATCAGTGTAGTGGCGAGGATAGCTATTGCACCATTGCCGTGCGTAACGATGAAGAGTGGCAGAGCCTTTGTGCCGCCATCGGTCAGCCGGCATTGGCGGACGATCCCCGATTTGCCACGACGGCTGCACGCTTCGACAACGCCGACCCGCTGGACGAACTGATTTCAGCCTGGACTAGCCAGCGTACCCGGCAAGAAGCCATGGATACGCTGCAAAAGGTTGGAGTACCTGCCGGCATCGTGGCGAAAGGTGAGGATTTCGCGAGGGATGCGCACCTGAAGGAGCGCAATCTATTTCGTGAGGCCATATATTTCCGCCCGGACCAGACCAAGCCTGGAAAAGAATGGCAGCCCGGCTCGCGAAAGAGTATTGCACTTTCCGTACCGATAGGATTGTCGGAAACGCCATGTAGGTATGACGAACGTATGAGCCGGCTCGGTGAAGATAACGATTACGTCTATGGGCAGATTCTAGGAATAACTCCGCAGGAAATTAAGAGGCTGGCCGATGCTGGAGTGCTAAGTTAGTGCGTGGCGACGTGTCTGCCGACGACGTTGAACTTAATCGGTTTTACTCTTGTTTGGGGTACGTCGAACAAGGGGTACGCCGTTGTTCGGCAACAGACGACTACTCCTTGCCAGTAGTGCCGGCGCTATGGGCGTTTGTCTCGGTTTGCCGGCTGGGTTAACTGAAGCCGTGATCGGATGCCATTTCGGCATCAGACCAGCTTATTTTTTGGAGAAATACGATGACAAGAGATGTGGTGGTACTGAGTGCGGCGCGTTCCGCCGTAGGTTCGTTTGGTGGTTCGCTCTCCGGCATTGAGCCGTGCGAACTGGGCGGCATGGTAATGAAGGATGTCATTGCCCGTTCCGGTGTCGACCCCAAGCAGATCAGCTATGTGACGGTCGGCAACTGCATTCCGACCGAATCGCGTTTTGCCTATGTGCCGCGGGTTGCCTCGCTGCAGGCCGGTTTGTCGACCGACTCGATCGCGATGCAGGTGAATCGCCTGTGTTCCTCCGGTTTGCAGGCCATCGTGTGCACCGCGCAATCGATCATGCTCGGCGATGACGATTTCGGTATCGGCGGTGGCGTCGAAGTCATGTCACGCGGCGCTTATCTGAGCACCGCCATGCGCAGCGGCGCGCGTATGGGCGATACAACCCTAATCGACGCCATGGTCGCTGTGCTGACCGATCCGTTCGAAAAATATCACATGGGCATCACAGCCGAGATGCTGGCGCAAAAGTGGGACCTCTCGCGCGAAGCGCAGGATGCGTTCGCGGTCGAATCGCATCGCCGCGCTGCCGCTGCGCAGGCTGATGGACGTTTCAAGAGCCAGATCGTCCCCATCACGCTGAAAAGCCGCAAGGGCGACACCATTTTCGACACGGATGAAAACATCCGCGCGGCGACCACGATGGAGTCGCTGGCGAAGATGAAGCCGGCTTTCAAGAAAGATGGCGTCGTGACCGCCGGCAATGCGTCGAGCATCAACGATGCTGCTTCCTTCTTCGTGTTGGCGGGCGCCGACGCCGCTGCCAAATCCGGCTACAAGCCGATTGCGCGCATCGTCTCCTATGCCGTCGCCGGTGTCCCGCCTGATGTCATGGGCGAAGGCCCGATACCAGCCACCAAGCTGGCCCTGAAGCGCGCCGGCATGACGCTGGATCAGATGGACGTAATCGAGTCCAACGAAGCCTTTGCGTCGCAAGCGCTCTCCGTCGCGAAGGGGCTCGGGCTTGATCCGATCAAGACCAACCCGAACGGCGGTGCGATTGCCATTGGCCACCCCGTCGGCGCCAGCGGTGCGGTGATTTCCACCAAGGCACTGTATGAACTGCAACGAACCAATGGCCGTTATGCGTTGGTGACCATGTGCATCGGTGGCGGGCAGGGGATCGCGGTCATCTTTGAACGCATCTAAAGCCAGTATTCGTCACTTAAGCAGCCGAATTGCCTGATGGATGACTACTAGTAGTGTAAGTAGTGTAGTGCTGCATTCTTGATGGAACATATAGAAAAACACTCGTCATCTCCGCGAAAGCAGGAATCCAGCGGCGTCCCGCGAAAAAGACACTGGGTCCCCGCTTTCGCGGGGACGACAAAACCTTGGTCCATAAGTCTCTCTTTGCGTGTAACACCACACTAGTGCAGTGCCGAGGAAAATATTGCCAGATGCACTGGTCGAAGATCGGCTATGCCGAGAACAGTAGTCCCGTGATGAAGGATTTCTTGCCAGCAGCGGAATAATGTCAAAAAAGAGGGAGTGTTTGTGTCTTTCAAATCTTCCGCAATGATTTCTTATCAGCAGGAAGCGGGCTGATCGGCCTACGATGCTATGGGGATTTGAAGATAGAACTTCGCTGACAACAAGTTTCATTGCCGTGTTCGTTGCCGATAAGATCGGGGGCCTTCCCCAGTCCATGTACTGAAGGCCCGATAGAAGGCTGCGGCGTCTGAAAACCCCAGACCTGTGGCAATTTGCTGCAAAGGTATATCGCTCTTGGTCAGCCATTCGATGGCCAGTTCTCGCCGCAGGCCGTCCCGGATGGTACGGAAACTGGTCCCTTCCTCTTCTAGGTGGCGGTGTAGTGTCCGCGGCGAGACGAACATGGCCCGCGCCAGATCTGGCAAGGTTCTGTTCTTGGGCAGGGCTGCCCTAAGCGCCCCCCTCACTTGCAGTGTCAAAGACCGATCGCCTTGGTAGATCGTGGTAATACTGGCCGGAGCTTCCTTCAGATAGGCTGTCAGCGCGGCTTCATCTCGGCGCAGGGGCAGAGCTAGGTACTCCCGGGCGAAACGGGCTACCAACTGCTGGGCATCAAAATCACAATATGGCGAAAAGATTCGCGCGTAGTCGTCGGCATGGGCTGGGCGCGGATAGGGAAACGCAACGGAATCAATGGCCAGTGGCCTGGCAATGAGCCAGGCACAGAGGCCATGCAAGAGTCGTAGCAGCCATTCAAAGGCAAAGACCCGGCCGCCTTCGCTCACGGGTAGCGGCCGGGTCTGCCGTATTACCAGCAGGGCACTGTTGTCTTCGGTACGGATTTCGATTTGCAAATCATCGAGGAGCACGCCAAGGAAGCGGGCTGCCCGTTGCAGGGCTTCGTTCAGGTCGGTAGCGGATATCACTGCGCGGCACAGAAACTCGAAACTGCCGGGGCGCAGGCTATGGGAAAACAGGGCGAAGCCTTCGTCCTGCAGGCTTTCACTAATGCGCCGGTAGAGGGCTGCGTAACGGGGCAGCGCAATGCGGACTGTCGGGTCTCTCAATAGAGACTTGGCAATTCCTACATCCTGCAATATCTTGTCCGGGCTCCGCCTGGTTCGTGCAAGGCCTGACAGCATGCCTGTTACAAAGCCGATACCGACCGTAGCGCGGGACCGGAGACGAGGAGGCGTATTCATGGGAAATTGGCAATTTTGGCAATTATTGCATAGTAATCGTCAGCTTGCGCTATGGCACTTGATCTGCTGTCTCTCTAATATGTCAAAACATATATTCCACAGAACCAACCCATGACCGATCAGTCCGTCGCCGCCAAGCAATCCCCCTGCAAGCCGCTACACAAGGTTCGTTTCGTGACGGCTGCATCGCTTTTCGATGGCCACGATGCCTCCATTAATATCATGCGCCGGATCCTCCAGGGCACTGGAGTCGAGGTGATCCATCTGGGTCATAACCGCTCCGTGGAAGAGATCGTGAACGCGGCTTTGCAGGAGGATGTACAAGGTATTGCCATATCCTCTTATCAGGGCGGCCACGTCGAGTACTTCAAGTACATGATTGATCTGTTGCGGCAGCGTGGCGGGGAAAATATTCAGGTCTTTGGCGGGGGCGGCGGAGTGATCGTGCCGGCCGAGATTCGGGAACTGCATGACTATGGTGTGGCCCACATCTACTCGGTCGAGGATGGCCAGAAGATGGGCCTGCAGGGCATGATCAACAACATGGTTGAGCACTGCGACCTGGACCTCGTTTCCTTAGCGCCCCTGGACTTCGACGGCATGATTGCGGGCGACCGCCGAGCCCTGGCTCGGGTCATTACCGCACTGGAAGACGGAGCCTGGCCCCAGGCGCGGCGAGAGGAACTGCTTCAAAGAGCTCATGGACTAAAGGTTGCCACCCTCGGCATCACAGGCACCGGTGGTGCGGGCAAGTCCAGCCTCACCGACGAATTAATCCGACACTTCCGTCTCGATCAGGAGGACAGTCTGAAGATCGCGGTGATTTCTATCGATCCCTCTCGGAAGCGCACTGGTGGCGCCCTTCTGGGAGATCGCATTCGCATGAATGCCATCGAACATCCAAATATTTTCATGCGTTCCCTGGCCACTCGGGACACAGGAAAAGAGGTATCCCGCGCCTTGCCCGAGGTTATTGCGGCCTGCAAATTGGCAGGCTTCGATCTGGTGCTGGTGGAGACTTCCGGCATCGGCCAAGGGGATGCGACCATCGTGCCCCTTGTGGGCAGTTCGCTTTATGTAATGACCCCGGAATTTGGTGCGGCAAGTCAGCTGGAAAAAATCGATATGCTGGACTTTGCCGATTTTGTCGCCATCAACAAGTTCGACCGGCGCGGCGCGGCGGATGCCCTGCGGGACGTATGCAAACAGGTGCAGCGCAACAGGGAATTGTTCGATCGTTCGCCGGAGGAAATGCCTGTCTTCGGCACTCAGGCCAGCCGGTTCAATGACGATGGCGTTACGGCTTTGTATCAGGCCATTGTCCCTGCGCTGGTGGCGCAGGGCCTCAAGCTTGCACCGGGCAAGCTGCCTGCCGTGGCGGTGCGCCACTCTTCCCAGAGCAGGGCCATTGTGCCGGCGGAACGTAGCCGCTATCTGGCGGAGATTGCCGATACCCTGCGCGGCTACCACCGGCAAGTGAGTGAACAGTCCCGCATTGCTCGCGAGCGCCAGTCCTTGCGTATTGCCAAGGGACTTTTTGAACATTGCGACAAGCCGACGACGTACTTTGACGAACTAATTCGTCAGAAGGATGGGGAACTGAACGCCCACAGCCGCAAGCTGCTGGAGCTATGGCCAGCGTTGTTGCAGTCCTATGCCGGCGATGAATATGTGGTGAGAATCCGCGACCAGGAAATCCGTACCGGCCTGGTTTATGAGTCCCTCTCTGGTACCAGGATTCGCAAGGTGGTGTTGCCCCGTTACGAGGACGAGGGGGAGACCCTCAAGTTCCTGATGCGGGAGAACGTACCCGGCTCTTTTCCTTACACCGCCGGCGTGTTTGCTTTCAAGCGTGAAGGCGAAGATCCCACCCGCATGTTTGCCGGCGAGGGCGATGCCTTCCGCACCAACCGTCGCTTCAAGAAGGTCTCCGAGGGCATGCCGGCCCATCGTCTGTCCACGGCCTTTGATTCCGTCACGCTCTACGGCTGCGATCCGGACCGGCGCCCGGATATCTACGGCAAGATCGGCAACTCCGGGGTTTCGATCGCCACCCTGGACGACATGAAGGTGCTCTACTCGGGCTTCGACCTCTGCGCCCCCAGTACCTCCGTGTCCATGACCATCAACGGCCCGGCCCCCATGGTCCTGGCCATGTTCTTCAACACGGCCTTGGATCAGCAGATCGAGAAGTTTTATGCCGACAATGGCCGTGAGCCCTCTGAGGATGAAGCCGAGAAAATCATGGCCTGGGTACTGTCCAACGTGCGCGGCACAGTACAAGCGGATATCCTCAAGGAGGATCAAGGACAGAACACCTGTATCTTCTCCACCGAATTTGCCCTTAAGATGATGGGCGACATTCAGGAGTTCTTTGTGCACCATCAGGTGCGCAACTTCTATTCGGTCTCTATCTCCGGCTACCACATCGCCGAGGCGGGGGCGAATCCCATTTCACAACTGGCTTTCACCCTCGCCAATGGCTTTACCTATGTGGAAAGCTACCTGGCCCGGGGCCTGCATATCGACGACTTTGCCCCTAATCTCAGTTTCTTTTTCAGCAATGGCATGGATCCAGAATATTCGGTCATCGGCCGTGTTGCCCGTCGCATCTGGGCCGTGGCCATGAAGCACAAATACGGCGCAAACGAGCGCAGCCAGAAATTGAAATATCACATTCAGACTTCGGGGCGTTCACTCCATGCCCAAGAGATGGACTTCAACGATATCCGCACCACGCTACAGGCTCTGATTGCCATTTACGACAACTGCAACAGCCTGCACACCAATGCCTATGACGAGGCAGTTACCACGCCAACGGAGGAGTCGGTGCGGCGGGCCATAGCGATCCAGTTAATCATCAATCGTGAGTGGGGCGCCTCAAAAAACGAGAATCCCAACCAAGGCGCCTTCATCATCGAGGAGTTAACCGATCTGGTGGAAGAGGCCGTGCTCAAGGAGTTCGAGGCCATCGCTGCTCGGGGCGGGGTACTGGGGGCCATGGAGACCGGTTACCAGCGCGGCAAGATCCAGGAGGAATCCATGCGCTACGAGCACATGAAGCACGATGGTAGCTACCCCATCATTGGCGTGAACACTTTCCTAGACCCTCATGGCAAGGTGGTCCCCGACCAGATCGAACTAGCCCGCTCTACCGAAGAGGAAAAGCTGTCCCAGCTTTCCCGTCTGGCGGAGTTTCAGGCCCGCAATGCCGAAGTATCGCCAAGCTGGCTGGAAAAACTCAAAGTTGCCGTGATCGCTAACGGCAATGTTTTTGCCGTGCTGATGAATGCTGTTCGCTATTGCTCCTTGGGGCAGATTTCCACCACGCTCTATGAGGTGGGAGGCCAGTACCGGCGCAACGCTTGAGGGCAGACCCTGGTAGGAATGCTCGAAGCTGATCTGTACTTATCGATATTATTACAACTGGGAGTTCTGTTTTCGTGAGCACCTATATTGCGCCATTGAAAGATATCCGCTTTGTTATTAAGGAACTGGCTGACTTGGAGGGCTTGACACGTATGCCCGGCGGCGAGGAAATCACACCAGAAGTGGTTGACGCCATTTTGGAACAGGCTGCCCGCTTCGCCAGTTGCGTGCTGGCACCCCTGAATCGCAGCGGCGATCTCGAAGGTGCCCACTGGCATGATCGTCAGGTGACGTCGCCCCGGGGTTTCAAGGAAGCCTATCGCTGGTTCGTTGACAACGGCTGGTCCGCATTGTCCTGCCGTCCCGAACATGGCGGCCAAGGCCTGCCGAGGCTCGTGGCGGCGGCGGTATCGGAGATGTGGAAATCTGCGAACCACGCCTTTTCCCTCTGTCCCATGCTCACCATGGGTGCCATCGAGGCTCTTGAGCTCTGCGGCAACCCGGAGCAGAAGGCACTGTATCTACCGAAGATGGTCAGTGGTGAATGGACCGGTACCATGAACATCACCGAGCCCCAGGCTGGCTCCGACCTAGCTGCCATCCGTACTCGGGCCGAACCCCAAGGTGACGGCAGCTACCGCATCTTCGGCCAGAAGATTTTTATCACCTGGGGCGACCACGATATGACGGACAACATTGTCCATCTGGTTCTGGCCCGCACGTCTAATGCGCCAGAGGGTGTCAAGGGCATCTCCCTCTTCGTCGTCCCCAAATTTCTGGTCAATGCTGACGGCAGCCTGGGAGAGCGGAACGATGCATGGTGCGTCTCGGTGGAAAAAAAACTGGGCATCCATGCCAGTCCCACATGTGTGATGGCCTTCGGTGACAACGGCGGCGCCATTGGCACTCTGGTAGGTCAGGAAAATGAGGGCCTGAAGTACATGTTCATCATGATGAACGCCGCCCGCTTCGCAGTGGGGCTGGAAGGCTTGGCGGTGGCCGAGGCTGCCTACCAGAAGGCTCTGAGCTATGCCCGGGAGCGGATACAAAGTCGCGCCATTGAAGGCTCCACCGAGCCGATAGCAATCGTCCATCATCCGGATGTGCGACGCATGCTGATGACCATGAAGTCCAAGGTGGAGGCTATGCGGGCCCTAGCCTACCGTGTGGCCGGTATCCAAGACCTGGCCCAGCGCCATGCTGATCAGGAAGAGAGGTTCCGGAACCAGGCCTTGGTGGATCTACTGACACCCGTGGTTAAGGGCTGGCTGACGGAGACCGGCAACGAAGTGGCCTCCTTGGGAGTACAGATCCATGGCGGTATGGGCTTCATTGAGGAAGCAGGAGCCGCCCAGTATTTCCGAGATGCCCGCATCACTACGATTTACGAGGGCACGACCGGCATCCAGGCCAATGATCTGATCGGCCGCAAGATTGCTCGGGATGACGGTGTCACAATGAAGGTACTGCTGGAACAGATGAAGCAGACCTGGTCGGAAACGGCACGCCAAACCGACCCAGAATTTGCGGTTATCGCTGACGCATTGGCCGAGGGCATTGTGGCTGTCGAAGAGGCAGTGAATTACATCGTCGCTGGCTACCTTGATGACCTCCGTTCCGTTGCGGCGGGGGCAGTGCCTTTCCTGAATTTGATGGGCATTGTTTGCGGCGGGTGGTCCATGGCATTGGCAGCGCTGGCAGCAAAGGCCCACATTGATGGTGGTAACAGGGATGATTTCTATCCTGCCAAGATTACCACTGCCTGTTTCTTCGCCACGCACATACTGCCGCAAGCCCCGGCTCTGGCCAGGGTAGTTCTCCAAGGGGGGAGTAGTACACTGGCATTGCCGGAATCCATGTTTTGAAGATAGTCATAGTCGCTGCCGGCATTGGCGAGCGCATTCTTGACCGCTACGACGGCAAGTTCGGGTGCGGTATCACTGCTGTCCAACATAGCAAAAACCGGTTGGGGGGTGCTCTGAATTGATGGGGGTTCTGAGGGGGAATGGCGAATTTTCGAGTTGGTGCCTCCATGTGCTGCCCGAGATCAAGCAAAGGCCAGATCGGCCTGAGAGTTGCCTTGGGGATCGGGTGGTGTGGCGAACGGTTCGTTGAGCCAAGCCATCAGATCGTGGTGGGTAAAGAGATTCATGCGCAGGAGGGCAACTAGGTTAGCCAAGCTCCAGCCGAATCGGGAGGACATTTGCAAGTAGCGCAGCAGCAACATCGAGATCAAAGTATTGCGGTCGACGGTGGAGGACAACTATAGTTTATAAGGTCTATATTGTCGCTACGTTAATAGTGGCCCGCTCAGGGCATTTGGATTTGGACTCCCAAGTAATGAAGCGAGACAGTCTTGAAGGCGGTCAGCAGAATGCAAGCTGAAGTCCCGGCCAAGGACTCGAGAACAATAATTCACCAGGGAAGAGACATGCATATCACCCACTTTCTGAAATCGCCGGGATGCCGACGCCTGGCAAATTTCCTGTTGCTCGCGATGGTCTGGAGCCTGGCGCCGATGGTGCTCGCCCAAGACAATCCGGCTCCCGCCGCCACGTTGGGCGTTGGCGAGATGTTCATGCAGGCGCACATCGTCGTCAAGGCGGTGATGATTTTCCTCGCCCTGCTCTCGCTGCTGACCTGGACCGCGTTAGTCGAAAAGCTGCTGATGTTCGGTCGTGCCAGAAACGCCAACGCGAGGTTTCTTGAAGAATTCCGGCGTGGCGCGCAAGGGCACGACCTGCCCGGCGGCAACGATGCAAGCGCAATGGGCCGCATGTGGCTGGCCGCGCGCGACGAGATCGACCAATTCCGCAAGACGCACAACACGATGCCGTCGCCGCACCAGGCCGACCGTCTGCTGCAGCGCCTGGCGCTTTCGGCCGGCATCGTGCAGGAACGCGAGTTGTCGCGCCTCAGTTCGATGATGGGCGTGCTGGCGACGATCGGTTCCACCTCACCCTTTATCGGCCTGTTCGGCACGGTGTGGGGCATCTTGAATAGCTTCGCCCACATCGCGGTCAGCAAGTCGACCAACCTCGCCGTCGTCGCGCCGG
Organism: Georgfuchsia toluolica; assembly: GCF_907163265.1. Lineage (NCBI taxonomy): Bacteria > Pseudomonadati > Pseudomonadota > Betaproteobacteria > Nitrosomonadales > Sterolibacteriaceae > Georgfuchsia > Georgfuchsia toluolica. The sequence goes on along the minus strand of NZ_CAJQUM010000001.1, from coordinate 3,190,373 downwards.
GCATCGCCGAAGCCTTGCTCGCCACCGCCATCGGCCTCTTTGCCGCGATCCCGGCGGTGATGATCTACAACAAGTTCGTGCGCGACATCAACGGCTTCGTCGGCGCGCTCGACAACTTCTCGGCGGAAATGATCGCCGTTGTTTCGCGCAAGTTCGACGCCGCGGGCTGATTATGGCGATCCAGTTGGGTTCCGGCGCGCAGGTCAAGCGCCACAGCTATCAACAGAACGCGGAGATGAACGTCACACCATTCGTGGACGTGATGCTGGTGCTGCTGATCATTTTCATGGTGGCCGCGCCGCTGGCGACGGTGGATGTGCCGGTCGACCTGCCGCCCAATGCCGCCGCGCCGAAGCCGCCGCCCACCGAGCCCGTGTACATCAGCGTGCAGAAGGACGGCACGGTATTCATCCAGAATGACCATACCACGATTGCCGGCCTGCCGGCGTTAATCAAGTCCTACACCAAGGGTGATACCGAAACGCGCCTGTTCCTGCGTGGCGATATGCATGCCGAGTATGGCCGTCTGATGGCCGTGATGAATGTGTTGCAGAGAGGCGGCTACACCAAGATCGGTCTGGTTGCCGAGGAAGAAAGCGCGCAGTGAAGTGGCTGGAACGCTCCGGCTCCTTTGTCGTTTCGCTGCTGGTTCATACGGCGCTGCTGCTGTGGCTGCTCTCCGCCAACCTCGCCGGCGAACCGCCGCAACCGCAGCCCTCTGTGCCAATTGCCGTCGAACTGGTCAAGCTGCCGCCACGGCCACTACCACCCAAGGAAGAGCCCAGGGAGCCGGTCAAGGCGAAGGCACGGAAGCAGGAGCAACAGCCAGAGCGCGCACCGAAACTACCGCCGGTCGAAGCCGGACCGCCGGCGCACGAGATTTCCAGTAACGATGACGAATGGGTTTCGCCGCGGGTCAACAGCAACAAGAGCTTCAGCAATGTTAGCCGCCGTGTTCCTCCCGACTATGCCGAAAAGGTGAAGTCGCAGGTCATCGCCAACACCGAGTATCCCGAGGATGCAGTTTACAAGAAGCAACGCGGCGACAAGGGACCTCCGGTTCGTCAGCAGTGCCGCGTGGCCTACGAGATCATTATCGATCGCAACGGCAACAAGCTGTCGTACAAATTCGATCCCTGCGGCAGCGACAAGCTCGATGCTGCCGCCAACGCGGCATTGAGCAAGTCCGGCCCCTTCCCACCGCCGCCCGACACGGGCGCGGAAAGCTACGTGATTTACGGGGTGCAGATATTTCGTTTGAAATAAGTCGTCGGAGGCAGCAATGAAACAGTCGCAGCGCAGGATTAAGGTTGGCTTCGTGTTGCTTTCGCTATTGCTCGCTGCCTGCGCTTCGAAGCCGCCGCGGCTAATGTTGCCGGTCGAGAGCGAGATGCCGGAACCGATCCGCTTCAAGGCCAGCTTCGATTGCACGCAATCCGCCTCCACCCTGCAGGATGTCGTCTGCGCCGACAACGCGCTCGCCACGCTCGACCGCGACATGGCAGATGCCTACCGCACCAATCTGCGCTCGCTCGATCTGGTTGGCCGCATGCAGCTCATTGCCAACCAGCGCCACTGGCTGCTCGGACGCGCGCCGCAGTGCAAACTCTCCGCCACGCGCCTCGGCACCGCCAAGCCGGATCCTAAACAAGTGGCCTGCCTCTCCAGCTACTACCGCAACCGCATCGCCGAACTCAAGACCTGGCCGCAACCGCAGGCGTGCGAAGTGGCCAGCCGCATCGGCGCCGACAAGTTTCATCCGCTTTCCGCCTATGTCGAGTTCCGCCTCGTCGATGGCCGCGATGCCACGTTGTGCGCCGGTTTTTCCAAGCAATTCAATGATGCCATCGGCGCCCACGGTGACGTCAACTTCGCGCGTATGAACGGCTTTGCCGAGATAGCAGGTACTCACGGCACGGCCAGTGCCACTAGCGATGGTCGCAGCTACAGCGTCGGCCTCTACGATGCCGGCCCCTATGCGAGCTATCAGCGGCGCGCCATCGGCTTCGACATCGACGGCCAAACCGCGATCCATGATCGCTCCATCGGCGAGTGGGTCGCCCAGTTGCCCAACGCGGGAGGACGCTTTGGCGATACCTCATCGCAAACCCGCGACTACGCCGCCATCGATGTGTTCCGCTTTCAGCAGCGCAGCTTTGCCCTCGTCACCGAAGCCTGGGGCTATTATTCCGCCGCCGCGCTGGGCGAATCCGATTACGCCGGGGTCTATGACCTCTCCAGTGGCAGCGCGCAGCCGCTGTGCCTGTATTCGACCTATCTCGTACCGCCCATCGCGCGTGCCTTCGACACGCTGCCTGCTTACAAGGCGCTCAACCAGACGCTGCTGCAGATGAGCGGCGAACCGCCGATGCTGGAAATGGACGAGCGCAGCGACGAGAGCCTGCTGCAACGCGAGACGGAATGGAATCTGCTCAACATGCCATTGGTCGCGGTCGGTGAAATCGAGCGCTTCGGCCGTGAGGCCGCGTTGCGTCAGCGCCATGATGCCGCGCTCGACGCGATCTGGTCGTGGTCCGAACGTAACGTGCCGAGCAAGTTGCTCTACCGCCGCCTGCTGCCGATGGTGCAGCCCGCCTATGACGAACTCGTCGCCAGCTTCCAGCACACGCAGGGGCTCAAGCCTGAAGAAGCGCAGATCGCTGCCAACCTGATGATCATGGATCTGATCGATCGCGCGGCGGAGAACCTGTCCGATTTCAACAGTGCGAAAGCAGCGCCGCTGCTACCTTTCGCCCAGTACAACCCGCGCTATGCCCCTGCCCCGGTGCCGGGCGATCTGGAGCGCGGCCGCAAACTCGCCACGCTGCACAGCGCCGCGCTCAATCGCGCCCCGGCCGCGACCATCGCCGACTTCATCAAATACGAAGCGGCCATGCCGACGCGCGGCATCGGCCCTGCCGGCGATACGGCACTCATGGCGGCGGTGCGCGTGCCGGAAACAGTGAAGCAATTGCTCGACGCCGGCTTCGACGTCAACGCCGGCAACGACTGGAAAAAAACTGCGTTGATGGCCGCCGCGCAAGCCAACCAGCTCGCCAGCACGCTGCTGCTGCTTGATGCCGGGGCCAACGTAAATGCCGCCACCATCGCCTGGCATGCAGATGATGCCGGCGCCGTGGACAACGACGAAGGGGCTGTCGCGGGCCGTACAGCGCTGATGTACGCCGCTGCCAACGGCAGCGCGGAACTCGTGCAATTGTTGGTGTCGCGTGGCGCGAATGTCAATGCGCGCGATGCGAGAAACGATACGGCGTGCAGTTACTTGAAGCAAAACACCATTGTGTCAGAGACTGAGCAAAGGGCGCTCAAGACATCGCTTTGTCGCTAACCCGGATATTTCATGAGATGAGGTCGGCGGTTCCACCGACCTCATCTCATGAAATATCCACGCTAAACACCACCGCATTCTGCGGCGGATTGAGGTACAACCCAATGACGTCTGCAGCCTTGGCTTCAAAATCGGAGTCGTTGGAGGCCAGATAGCCTTCGAGTCGATGCGGCTTGATACCGTGCTTGGCTCAAATGCGCACCATTGTCATGTGAGAGATATTCCCACCCAGTTCAGCTGCCAGCTTGCGAAACGAACAGTGTGTCGATCTATCCGCCGGCTTGTGCTTAGTGGTATCTACCTGCACAACAGGCCGGATATAAAAACTGCAGCCTATCTGTTCCAACACACAAAAATCGTCCTTGGCAAGCGGGTGACATCCATATAAAGCTTCATTTTGGTCGTCCCTTTCTATCAAGCGCTTGTTACAGCACTTCCACTTTGGCACATTGATGCTGTCTCAGAAGGGGGCGACCATCCCATTACATTCACCGACGGTAATTTTCTTCATTTCTTGCTTTTGATTTTCACTGTGTCTCTGTGGTGAATGGGTTTTGTTTCAAAACAAGTCTTGATATTCCGTCGCTCGCGTAGCGATGTTCATAGTGTCGAACAGATCGGTGATCACGGCCAGCATGTCGGCACCGGCCTCGATCACGCTGCCCGCGGTACCGAGTGTAATGCCGCCAATGGCGGCAAGGGGAAGACCGAAACGCTTTGCCTCCGTCAACAGCGAGAGTGGCGCATTCACCGCATCGGGCCGCGTGTGCGAAGCGAACACCGCACCAAAGGCGAGATAATCCGCGCCTGCCGCTGCCGCCGCTTCGGCACGGGAAAGCTCGTTGTAACAGGAAACGCCGAGAATCTTGTCCGGCCCCAATGAACTGCGCGTCGCGACAGGATCGCCATCATCGCGGCCGAGATGGACGCCGTCGGCACCGATCTCCAGCGCCAGGGCGAGATCATCGTTGACGATCAGCCTGGCGCCGGCGGCGCGGCAAATGCGCAGCAGTTCGGCGGCTTGCGCCCGGCGTAGCGGCGGTGCAGCGGTCTTGTTGCGATATTGCACCAGCTTGACGCCGCCCTGCAGCGCCGCGCCCACCATGGCGGAAAGCCGCGGCAACAAATAGTCGTCGGGCGTTACGGCATACAAGCCGCGCAATTGATCGCGTACCTCAGCCGACATAAAAATTCCATGAGCGAAGCGGCCAAACCGACCAAGGCGCGTTCTCAACCTTGGGCCTTGAACATTGAGCCTTGAACCTGCTATTCATCGTCTTCTCTTGCCCAGAAAAAACGGTCGGGGATGTGCTGCCCCATGCCGGGACCCCCTATGCAAACTCAATTAACAGGTCCTGTGCGCCGACCGCGTCGCCTGGGACGACGTGGACTGCGAGTACCACGGCATCACATTCCGCCTTGAGCATGGTTTCCATCTTCATGGCCTCGATTGAAATAAGTGGATCACCCTTGGATACCTTGTGGCCAGGCTGAACCGCTAGTGTTACTACCGTGCCGGGCATCGGTGTACCTATCTGGCGTGGATTCCCTGCCTCGGCCCGCGCACGTGACTTGATCGGGGCGATGCCAGCTTTCGATACGCGCACTAGGCGCGGTTGGCCGTTGACCTCAAAAAATACCTTGACCTGTCCCTCCTCGTCAGGCCCAGCTGTGCCTTGGAGCGAGATGATCAACGTTTTGCCGCGGTCGATAGAGACATTGATCTCTTCGCGATCCTCGAGTCCATAGAAGAAGGCTGGTGTCGGCAACAGAGAGACATCGCTGAAATGGCTGCGATATTTCGCATAATCCTTAAAGACCTTCGGATACATCAAGTAGGATGCAAGGTCGGTATCCTTGATTTGGCGCCCGATTGCAGCTTCGGCCTCGGCGCGCTTAGCTTCCAGATCTACCGCCGGCAAATAATCCCCGGCTCGCCCCGGTAGCGCCTTGCCACCCTTGAGGACTTTGCGTTCAAGATCCTTCGGAAATCCGTCAAGCGGAAAACCGAGTTCGCCTTTGAAAAGTGAGACGACCGAATCCGGAAACGCGATGTCGCGCTGTGGGTCGAGTACGTCATCAGAAGTAAGATTGTTGGCCACCATGAACAGCGCCATATCACCTACAACCTTTGAAGTTGGCGTCACCTTGACGATGTCGCCGAATAGCAAATTCACTTTGGCGTAGGCCTGCGATATCTCCGCCCAGCGCTGCGCCAGGCCCATCGCCCGCGCCTGCTCACGCAGGTTAGTGTATTGACCTCCAGGCATCTCGTGACGATAAACGTCGGCAGTACCAGAACGAATATCGGCCTCAAATGGCTCATAGAAACGGCGCACACCTTCCCAGTATTGGGATAGAGCTTGCAGCGCGCCGGCATCCAGTCTTGAGTCCCGTACGGATCCCGTTAGTGCCGCCACGATGGCACCCAGATTTGGCTGGGACGTAAGACCGCTCATGGAATCCATCGCCGCGTCTACTGCGTCAACGCCGGCTTCGATTGCCGCCAGCACGCTCGCCGCCGCAGCGCCGCTGGTGTCGTGGGTGTGAAAGTGGATGGGTAAGCCGACCTCCTCCCTGAGCGCTTTCACCAGCGCTGCTACTGCCTGCGGCCGGCAGACACCTGCCATGTCCTTGATGCCGAGGATATGCGCCCCTGCCTTCTCAAGTTGCTTCGCTATGTCGACGTAATATTTTAGGTTGTATTTCGGCCGCTTTGCGTCGAAAAGGTCGCCGGTGTAGCAGATTGCTGCTTCACATAGAGCACCACTGTCGATCACTGCGTCCATGGCCACCTGCATGTTCTTCACCCAGTTCAGCGAGTCGAAGACGCGGAAGACGTCTATACCTTCCTTAGCCGCTTGGGCGACAAAGTGGCGTACCACGTTGTCGGCGTAGTTGGTGTAGCCGACTGCATTCGAGGCGCGCAGCAGCATTTGGAACAGGATATTCGGTACCGCCTGGCGCAGGCGGGCGAGGCGCTCCCATGGATCCTCCTTGAGAAATCGCATGGCGACGTCGAAGGTAGCACCGCCCCAGCACTCGAGCGAGAACAACTCTGGCAGAGCCCGCGCATAGTATGGGGCAATCGCGACCATGTCAGCGCTACGCATCCTGGTAGCAAATAGTGACTGGTGGGCATCGCGCATTGTGGTGTCTGTGAATAGCACCCGCGACTGATCCTTCATCCAGGCCGCAAATCGCTGCGGACCGAGTTCCCGCAATCGATCACGCGTTCCCGGCGGCACCGACGTAGCGAGATCGCAGGATGGCATTATTGGCTTACTCAGTGGCATGATGGGATTGAGCCGCCCCTTCATTTCCGGATTGCCGTTAACCACTACTTCGCCGAGATAGCGAAGTAATCGGCTCGCGCGATCGCGTCGCTTTTGAAATCTATACAGATCGGGAGTGGTGTCGATGAAGCGTGTGGTGCACTCACCTGACTTGAAGAGTGGATGGGCAATGACATTCTCAAGGAACTGCAGGTTGGTGGCTACACCGCGAATTCGAAATTCACGCAGTGCCCGATCCATACGCGCGATGGTCTCATCCGGCGTATGTCCCCAGGACGTTACTTTCACCAGCAAGGAGTCGTAATGTGGAGTGATGATTGCACCAGCGTATGCGGTGCCGCCGTCGAGACGAATGCCGAAACCGGCCGCACTGCGGTAGACACTAAGCCGCCCGTAGTCCGGGGTGAAGTTATTCTCGGGGTCCTCCGTGGTCACACGACATTGCAGGGCATGGCCATTAAGCCGAATATCTTTTTGGCATGGTACGAAGGAATTTACTTCACCGATGCGCGCTCCTTCGCTGATCCGGATTTGTGCCTTGACGATGTCGACTCCTGTGACTTGCTCGGTAACTGTGTGCTCGACCTGGATGCGCGGGTTGACCTCCATGAAGTAATAGTTATCGCTGTCAACATCGATCAGAAATTCGACGGTTCCTGCATGGGTGTAACCCACCGCGTGACCCAGTCGCAGTGCCGCTTCGCATAACTCTAAGCGGTGTGCCGTAGTTAGGTAGGGCGCAGGTGCTCGTTCAACCACTTTCTGGTTGCGCCGTTGCACAGAGCAGTCACGCTCGAACAGATGCACCAGATTGCCATGGGTGTCACCCATGATCTGGACCTCAATATGGCGTGCCCGGCGGACCAGTTTCTCGAGGTATACCTCATCGTTGCCGAATGCTGCCAACGCCTCGCGCCGCGCCAATTCCAGCATGGGCGCAAGATCGGCCTCGGCTTCAACGACGCGCATGCCGCGCCCGCCGCCGCCCCAGCTGGCCTTGAGCATGAGTGGGTAGCCAACCTCCGCAGCGAGGCGCTTTGCTTCTTCAATTTCATATGGTAGCGCGCCTGTCGCCGGCATTACTGGCACACCAGCATGCTGGGCTAATGCTCGTGCCGATACCTTGTTACCAAGATTCCTCAACACCTCCGGGTTTGGTCCGATGAAGGTCAACCCAGCCTGTGCACAAGCATAGGCAAAGTCTGGGTTTTCCGAAAGGAAACCGTAGCCGGGGTGTATCGCATCGACGCTGGCTTCCTTTGCGACGCGGATGATGTCTGCGCCGTCCAAATATGCGGCGACCGGCTTTTTACCTACGCCGACCAGATACGACTCGTCGGCCTTATAGCGATGCAGCGCAAAGCGGTCTTCATTAGAGTATATGGCTACGGTGCGGATGCCCATCTCTGATGCACCGCGTAGCACGCGGATGGCAATTTCGCTGCGGTTAGCGACTAGCAGGCTGCGTATTGGTTTCATGGATTAGATATCATGTATTGAACTGCCACACCTCAAGCGACGAGGGTTACGCTTGGGGTTTTTCAACCTAAATCGTTCGCGACCTCGGCCCTTGCGCGACAACGCGCCCTCGCAGTATCTTTCATCATCGGGGCGCCGCAGCTACTGCTGCATGAAAGTTAGGAAACGCCGAATAAGTCCCACTCGCTGTGAACAATTTTCTTGTCATGATGTCTGAGGTTGCATATTGAACACGAGGATGGGCATGATGAAACAAATGACGATGACGACGACGGGATTCGAGAAGCATGCGCGGCCGACGAAGAAGGCCGAGTTTCTGGCGCGGATGGAAACGTTGGTGCCGTGGGCCGAGTTCTGTGCCGTGATTGAGCCGCACTACCCGAAAGCGGGCAACGGCTGGCCGCCGGCGGGATTGGAACGGAGGCTGCGCATGTATTGCATTGCCCACTGGTTCAACCTGGCCGACGAAGCCTGTACAGAAGCACTTTACGACACGCCGCTGTTTCGGGATTTCTGCGGCTTCGACCTGGGAGACGAACGTATCGCTGACGCCAGCACCCTGGGGAACTTCCGCCATCTGCTCGAAGCCCATAACTTGGGTGCGACGATCTCCGCCAAGGTTGGCGAATTGCTGATGCGGCAAGGCGTGCGCCTTTCTGGCGGTACGATAGTTGATGCCACCCTGATTGCTGCACCGCCCTCGGTCAAGAACCGTGACAAGGCCCGCGACCCGGAAATGCATCATCAGACCAAGAAGGGCAACCAATGGCATTTCGGGATGAAACTCCACATCGGTGCCGACAGCAAGACTGGCCTGAGCCATAGCGCCAGTGTCACCGCCGCCAATGTCCATGACAGTCACGAAGTTCCCAACTTGCTGCACAGGGACGAAACCCGTTTCTACGGTGACTGTGCTTACCGGGGCAAGACGCAACGCGAGCGGCTCAGAGAGATTGCGCCCAAGGCAAAGGACTTCACCAACCGGCGCACCTATCGGAATGCGCCGCTGGAACCCGACAGGGAAACCAACCGACGTCCCACGGAGATTTCCTTCGGTCATAAATTCGCTGTCCGTTCCAAGGTCGAACATCTGTTCCTGGCCTTGAAACGACTGTGGGACTTTGCCAAGATTCGCTATCGTGGTTTGGCCAAGAACGCCAATCGTGCCTTTGCCATGCTGCTGGCGATGATCAATCTCGTCAAGTGGGGACGACCAATGACGGGAGCGGTACGTCCGGCATGAGCAGGATACGGGGGATTCTCCCGCTTCCGACACTTCGGAGTATTCAATATCCGATGAAAATGCGATTCGTCTCATCATTCCGTTTCAGTTCATACTCAATGTCCCACTACGTGGGGACTTGTTCGGTGTTTCCTTAGTTCCGCAGATCGCGTCGCAAACCTGTGACAACCGGATAGGCAGATTCGTTTACCCTAGGCTCACGCTGATACGGATTACAGTGTCGGATCGATGACGGCCTTGATGACAGTATCCGACCCGAGCGCCTGCAGCGCTTTAGGAGCATCCTCAACGCTAAAGCGGTGCGTGATCAGTTGCGCGAGCGGATAGCGGTCCTGCAGCCGGGTCGCGAGATGCACGGCCCCATAGTAGTGCTTGGGCTTCGGGAATGTTGCACCGGCAATTTGCATGTTCTTGATCGTCAGGTCGCGCGGAGATATCGGTTGGGTGCCGATTTCGCCCCACAATCCCAGGACAATGTAGCGACCGTGGTGTCCGGTCAGGTTTACGCCTTCGGGAAACGCGGGCAGCGCACCGGCCGCCTCGACCACGACAGACGGGCCTTGCGGACCGACCCGATCCCAAACCTGCGCGACCCGATCTTCGCTCGTCGTCCCTGTCATCGAAATCGTCGCCGTTGCGCCGAGCGACCGTGCGGCGTCCAGACGGCGCTGCACACGGTCGATGACGATAATCTCGTGCGCACCCGAAATTGCCGCCACCACCGTGGCGGCAAGTCCAACTGGCCCGGCGCCCTGGATCACAACAGTATCACCGCGACCGACCGGGCCGCACTGATCGAATCCGCGCAACACCGTTGGCAATGCGCAACCGAGAGCTGCTACAGCCTCGGGATTGGCATGTGATGGCAGGCGATAAAAAGCCATTCCGGGGGGGAGTGTGGCAAAGTCTGAATAGCTGGCCCAGTTTGGTCGGTCGGCGTGCTCGAAGAACTGGGAGTTCTCGCACGGCGTTTCGTCGAGCACGGTGCACGAGTAACAACGATGGCAGAGCGCGATCGGCGACCAGGAGATCAGGTCGCCAACCTTGACCGGAACGCTCGCGTAATCAGTCGTAACGCCCGCTCCGAGCTTTTCTATCCGCCCGATACCTTCGTGGCCAAGGATAATAGGGAACGGCATCCTGCCCACGCCACCTGAGGCGATGTGCGCGTCGCTGCCGCAAACACCGCCGAGAACGATCTGTACCAAGACTCCGCCGGGCTGCGGGTCTGCGACCGGAACCTGCCAAGTTTCGAGCCGATTCGGCTCGATCAAAACAGTAGCCCTTCCTTTAGTCATATGAGGCACTCCCCCTTGCTATGCGAAACGAATTTCTTTTTTCTAACGGAACCACGATATCGCCCCCTTTGTCTGGTCACAATTTGGCAGATCGGGCCAGAAGCTTGCCAGTACCTACAGAGGTTTCCCCGTTCACAGATGGAAGTGCCGAACGGCCGTGATAACCATTAGGATGGGTCTGCAGAATCCTCCGTAGGACATCAATATTGGCTAATTCTGCAGCAACCGCATACGGATCAACGCGGTTACCGGCCTTCTGCAGGCGTCGCGCCAAATGCGCACGGAGACCGAGTTCATCCCACAGTAACTCATGCCAAGCCGTTTCAGTAAGAGCAATGATCTCAGCCTCGACGGTGGCGCCCGACTGATCCCGGTCCCCTGCGCCAGCCGGCAGCCGTTCCTCCAAGAGCCGTACCAAGTCAGCAACTCCCTTACCACTCGTGGCGACAGTGCTTACCAGTGTAGGCGCAACACGCTGAAGATGTTCGCCCATGCTCACCATCGACTCGAGGTCGGCCATAAGCTTGTCGGCACCGTCGCGATCTGCCTTATTGACGACGAAGACGTCGGCAATTTCCATCAGGCCCGCCTTGGCTGCCTGCACGCTGTCCCCCTGACCGGGTGCGCAGACGACCACCGTCTGTTGCGCCGTCCGGATGATGTCAATCTCGTCCTGGCCGACACCGACGGTCTCGATCAAGATGAAATCAAAGCCCGAAGCATCGAGGATACGAACAGCATCGCGTGTCGATTGAGACAGCCCCCCCAATGCGCCCCGACTCGCTATGGAACGCATGTAGATCCCGGCCTCGACAAGAGCCGGCATGCGGATTCGGTCGCCCAAGACCGCGCCCCCGGTAAACGGGCTCGACGGATCGACCGCCACCACCGCTACTTTGCGTCCACGGCCGGCGAATGCAGTAGCCAAGCATCCGGTGAGCGTGCTCTTACCGGCGCCCGGCGAGCCGGTAATTCCGACAACCGCCGCGCGCCCCGTGAGGGGGAACACGGCTCGCATAGCGTCGCGCCAGCCGGCGCGGCGGTCTTCGACAAAGGAGATGAGTCGCGCGACGGCGAACTGCTCCCGGCGAAGGGCGCCTTCGAGTAGCGGCTGCCACTGATTGGAATCGCCCATTGGACGGACTCGTTCAGCCTGCCGCCTTCTTCAGGCTGCCGCCCATACGGAAATAAGGTGCGACTGCCTGATCCCTGTCATGCAAGGCTTTGCTGAGGCCCTTGTTCCGCCGTTCCTTCAGGAAATTGAACTCGCCTTTCTCCAAAGACATGTTCGTGCACCAGCCATGCCCGACCCAGCCAACCATCGTGCCGATGCCTTTCCCCCGCGCTTCCATCATCATCTGGATATTGGCCTTACCCATCATGATCCCGTCCAGGGGCATTAGCGCAATAGCCTGACAGTAATCAGCAACCCACTGTTCCAGCTCTTCGCGGGGAACAACCTTGGCCACGAAACCCGCCTGCTCGGCCTCCGCGGCGGTAAGCGCGCGCATCGTCAGCATGACCTCCTTCATCTTCTTGATGCCGAGGTTTTCCAGCCACAGATACATGTTCTGCGGTCCGCAGCCCAGATAGCGGAATGCCGGGTGGCCAAACTGGGCATCAGGGCTAGCAATAACGATGTCACTGGCCAGCGCCAGCTGCATATGCGCCCCGTAGCAGTAACCATGTACCTGGCATACGGTGGCTTTCAGACATTCCGTTGCCACGCGCTCGAAGGCACCGAACACAATGTTCCGGTCGGGCAACATGCGCTGCCTTTGCGTAGGGCGTTGCCTGCCGTCAACCGATTTGCCATCCTTGTAGCCGATGTAGTGACCCAGCTCCGAGGCATTCGCCCCCGTGCCAAAACACGGTCCGTTGCCCTTGAAGACAATGATCTTCACATCGTTGTCGGCTTCCGCGCGCTTGATCAAGTCCCCGACCAGTTCCAAACCGGCAACCGGCAGGCCGTTGAGCGCTTCGGGCGCGTTGAAAGTAATGGTAGCGGTGTGTTTTTCCTTATCGGTAGCGTAAAGCACCTGTTTCCCAAGCTCAACTTCGTCAGTTAACATTGCCTCATCATTCCACTGCCCCGCCAGTAGCTCTGCTTCGCGTTTCTTCGGCATCTCAATTCTCTCCAATCCCAGTTGTGTCCTATCACCGTCCCGTTTAAGTGCACTAAGGCTTTGTCACCCTGCCACCTGCCATCAGTGCTGCTGGCTGCAAAACGGTCCGATATCCGTCGGCTCTATGAACGCCGTTATTTATGATACCACAGTATCAACAAACGTGTTTATTTAATGAACATCTATGTTGACGTGGCAATCAAAAGGCTTTAACAAACGCTGCTTATGGCGTGGCTCGCTCACTCTTACCAATAGAGGATTCACGCACGATTTTCATTAGAGCTTCCATGCGTTCCTCGCTGGGCGGAACCAGCTTAGTTAACGGATAACTTCGGCCTAGCTGACAATACTTGGGCTCGCCAAAACCATGGTATGGCAATAGCACATATTGCTTCAGGCTGGTTATCTCTCTCAGAAATTCCACTATTCCCTTGATATTGTCTTCCGAGTCTGTGAATCCCGGAACTATCACAGTGCGGGCAATAATTGGGGTTGATGGAAAACGACAAGAAATTTTCTTGATGTTTTCCAAGATGAGTTTATTGGTGACTCCAGTAAAAGCCTTATGTTTCTTCGGATCAATGTGCTTAATGTCATACATGATCAAGTCGGCATAAGCACAGACTTTTTCCACGTCGTCCCATTTGGCATAGCCGCTGGTTTCCACGGCCGTGTTAATACCGCGCTCACGACAGGTTCTTAGCAACTCACTGACGAATTTGCTTTGGAATAGCGGCTCTCCGCCACTGACAGTTATCCCCCCGCCTGACCTCGAGTAGAACACCCCATCCTCTTCCACCATTCGTACAACGTTATCTACCGTGTGTTGTTCGCCAAACATCCTTATCGCGCGAGGGGGACAAACACGAACGCATTCACCGCAATTAGTGCATGCCTGCATGTCGATCTTCACTTTCCCATCGGCTTGCATTGTGATTGCGTTGGTCGGACATACTTCCAGACACCGTCCGCATCCGATGCATCTTTCTATGCTATATGCAATCTCGGGACGAACATTCTGTGATTCTGGATTGGAGCAGCATTGGCACCGCAAAGGGCATCCCTTCATGAATACCAAGTCGCGAAGTCCCGGACCATCATGAACCGAAAATCTTTGTATGTTGAAAATCAACCCTTGTTTAGCTGTTCTTTTGGTCATGGAGATATGCAGAATCGCCTAACATGCGTAGTGATGTTCAGTTCTACCAATGATTTCATTCTGAAGACCAGGAGAAAGATCAACGAAGTACGCGCTGTATCCGGAAACCCTTACCAAGAGATCACGATATTTCTCCGGGTTTTTCTGTGCCTCGATGAGAGTCTCGGTATTGATTACGTTAAACTGGATATGCCAGAGTTTAAGGTCGCACCAAGTCCTTATGAATGCCGCCAGGGTTCTTGTTCCTTCTTCTCCAGCAACGGCTTGCGGACTCAGCCTGACGTTCAACAATTTCGCTCCTTGCCCCTCACCCAGCGTGTTTCTGGCGGCGGCGGCGGACAGCAACACCGCTGTCGGTCCATTAACATCGCATCCTTGTGACGGCCCCATGCCATTGGACACCGGGTCCTTCGCCTTTCTTCCGTCCGGTGTTGCGCCAAGTGCGGACCCAAGCGAAACATTGGAGGACACCGGGACAAAAACCACGTCATGCCTAAGCCCAAAAGTGTCTGTATACCCATTGATGATCGAAAGCAGGAGGCCCTCGACATCATGGGCAATCGAATCAGCGTAGGAATCGTTGTTGCCGTATTTTGGGGCATTCAGACACATTTGCCTGAGCGCCTCCTTGCCCTCGAAGTTGGTATCAATCGCCGCCACCAACTCATCAATCGCCACAGTCTTATCGTCATAGACGAGTTTCTTGATAGCTATCAACGAATCCACCGCAGTTCCAAAGCCCACAAAATTTAATTTGCCGCCAGCTCTGATCCCGCCTTTTACCCTGTTGGAATGGATATCGACGCACTGGTCCATGAGCAGGTCATTCAGAGACGAGATGAGTGGCGATGCCATTGGACGCTGCTGCTGCTTCACGGTTTCCAATATCGATTGCTTTGTCAACAGTAGTTTGATGAGGTGCTGGGCCTGCATGCGAAAGGCATGCATCACATCGTTAAAGTTGGCAAATTCGCTTGCGATACCCGTCCTGACTCCAAGTCGTTCTTCCTGCTGTTCACGAGCCAGTTTGATCTTGCCATCCTTCAAAGCCATCACGACGGCCGTCGGAAGATTCGTCAGCGCCTCCAGTCCCGAGAAAATATCCAGATTTGGTAGCCTGGCTTCGACGCAACCTGACCCGGCGTAATCCAGGGCTTCCTCGCGTGTCACCCCAGATTTGGCGATGATATTCGGGACGATCTCTTCATCATTTTCGAACTTGGGAAAACCTGTCCCTTGTTTCACGCACTCGCAGGCCTTCATTAGGAACGCTTGGGGCGTCCGGCTATGGATTCTTACCATAAGGTCAGGCGTGTCGAGCGGCCAGTCGATCTTCGATTGCAGAACCAGGTAAGACAGTTCATTGGTAGCGTCGCGGCCATCTCGCGTCTGACCACCGACGGTGGTCTGCTCAAAATGAGGATACCCCTCAAAGCTGCCTACCGTGCCACCGATGCGCAACCGCTTGTACTGGGCCATGTTTAGCCACACGCACTGGAGCAATTCCATTGCGCTTTCCTTGGTAATTCTGCCGGCTTTTATATCGGCTTCGTAGTAGGGATAGAGATATTGGTCTATTCTGCCGTTGCCTATTCCAGCACCCTCTTGCTCAAAACAAATGCCACAACGGGTGAACCACAAGCTCTGTAGCGCCTCGCGGAATGTCCTGGCCGGATTTCCTGGTACCCATGCGCATACTTGGGCTATTTCCAGCAGTTCGCTTTTCCTCTGTGGGTTATTTTCCTTCCTGGCCATATTGGTTGCCAGTTCGGCATAACGCTTGCCAAAGGTAATCATAGCGTCGCAACAGATGACCACCGCCTGCAAAAAAGCCCTTTTATCGAAGGTGTTCTTGGGGTCAAAGGGATCCATCGCGGCGAGTCTTTCTTCCGCTTCCCTCTTGATGCCGTTATATCCCTTCTTGATCACCTTGGTGTAATCCGGGATCCAGTCCGCCATCGCCTTGATAGTCGACATATCATCGATCACACCGCGCGTGGAAGTGCTGTTCGGCATGAAGAAAGTATGCGCCACGTTCTCGGGTAATAGGTTGGAATAGGCTTCCCATAGTGTTTTGCCATTCCAGTACGGCAGAATTTCCTCTTCAATGACTCTAACGTCCTCATCTGTGACGCTGAACGCCCCCGCATTTCGGCTAGGAAGTTCCCTTATGCTTTTGAACCAACTTGCTTGAATCTCCGGATATAGAAGACCATACCGGCGTCCTGGGCTGCCGCCGGCACAATGACCAACGATCAACTCATCGGCCCCAATGGCAATATCGATTTTGCCGGTTATGTTCGCCAGAGCCTTCGCAGCCCTGACATCGATCATCATGCCCTCTGTCTGCTTAAATGATTCTGTAAACAGGCGCGCCCTATCAACGGAGACCCGTGGAGGCACATCGAGAAAGCCGTGCAGCATTCTCTCAAGTCTGGATTCGGCAATTTTTGGCTCGTCATTAACGATGGCCTTCCGCGCTATTCTTTGTTCTTGCGCTGTTGTATATGCCTTCTCAGGAATTTTCATCTTTTGCCGCTGAGCTGAAATTACGTTTTCTTGGCTTAACATGGTTGGGGCTCCTATTAAAAATCTTACTAATGTGTAGACTTATTAAGGCACTCGAAGGTTCCATTTAGGTAAGAGGGCCATTCAAATATCCGGTGATCTTATACAACACCGTACAACTTCATCACCGAGGCGAGTATGTCCTTAGGCACGGGTGTGAAAGCGCCGAGCTTGCTGCGGCCAACGCCAATTGCCTTCAGGTCGACGAGCATCTCCACCATTTTGATCGACAGCGCGGCGCCATCAAGCACGGGAATGCCGCCCAACTCGCGCAAGCAATACTTGCCCATGACCGCGTTGAGGCAACCGCAGGCATTGACGAACATGCAGACGCCTTTGCGCTTCGCTTCCTCCGCCACGCCCATGGCGGGATCCATGATCACCTTGGGATCGCTAAAGCCGCCCTGCAATTCGTCGAGCGTGACCTCGAAGCTGTTGCACTCGATGAAGCGCTCGCTCAAGCCGTAGCGCTTCACCAGTTCGATCTGACGCCGCAGCAGTGGCTGACCGTGGGCGAGCAGCGAGAAGTTAGGCGATAGCAGGCAGGCCATGTGCATGCTAGTCTCGAGCAAATTGGAAACAGGAATGTCGACAACCTCACGCAGCGAGATGCCAGCGGGGTCGCGCGCGCAACCGACGCAGAAGGCATCGTAGCCTTCGCGCTCTGCCCTGATCGCGTTTTGCACGATCTGACCGTCATGGAAGAATTCCTCGAAGCGATACTTGTCGTCGCTGTGGCTGAACAACTCGACGCCATGGACATCTACTTGAGTCCCCGGCCGTGCGACCTGATTCAGGTAGGTCTTCAGCGTCTGCTCGTACTCGTCCCACGCCGGATCAATGCCCAGACTAGCTCCCGACTGATACCAAATTTTCATTTTTTTCTTTCTCCCACTCTAGTTCAAGTTTCACCCTTGCGGATGTTCGCATTGCTGGTTGCTCCCACTATCGGCTGGAAATGAGTCGTTAAACCACCATCGATCGAAAACATGGCTCCCGAGACGTAGGACGACTCGTCGCTTGCCAGATAGAGGCAGGCATAGGCAATATCGTCGGCTGTCCCCAAGCGGCGCAGCGGGACAAGATCGATGCAGGCTTGGCGGATGCCCACAGGATCGGGTTCCATGAACTTTTCCATCAAGCGCGTCATGTGGAGCCCGGGGGCGATGCAGTTGACGCGGATGTTGTCCGGTCCGAAGTCGATCGCCATCTCCTTGGTTAGCGGGATCAGTGCCCCCTTGGCGGCAACGTAAGCTGCATTGTTAGGATTAGGCAAAATACCCACGCAGGAGGTGAAGTTAATAATGGAGCCGCCACCATTCTTTCTGATCTCAGGAATGGCATATTTTGAGCACAGGAACACGCTCTTCAGATCGACGGCGATTTCATGATCCCAATCTTCCTCGGACATGTCCTCGACTGTGCCTACCTCAAAAACCCCGGCGTTATTGACCAGAATATCCAGCTTTTGGTATTTCTCAATCGTAGCCGCAACCGCATTTTTGACCTGCGCCGACTTGCTGACATCGGCAATAACAAAAAAGCTGTCGCCGCCAGCTTTCCTGATGATATCAACGGTCTCTGCTGACTGAGATGGGTCCATGTCAACGATGACCACCTTTGCTCCTTCTCTGGCAAACATAGTCGATATGGCACGCCCAATGCCCTGAGCACCCCCGGTCACTATTGCAACCTTTCCCTTTAACCTCATTTTCTTCCTCCTGACAAATTCCCCATCAGTGCCCTGATGGGGTGATTCGAACTCTAACTCTGTTATTACTCGCCTCTTGGTTACGTCTTACGCCCCTTTTCTTGCTGGCGTAATCTCACTAACCCATTGGCGGATAACTTCACTAGTCTTGTCGACAAATTCCACCTTCGTTGGAAGCGGATCATTCAGCCATTTCCGATAGAAGGTATCGAGGTCGGGAAGAAATTCGAAATCAGCGGGCATGCCTGGCGGCAGCGACTCCACCTCTAATAGCGCAGCGCACTCCGGACAGTAATACTCTCTAATCTCGCAATAATCGGGGTCCGGTACCTGTACGCCTGGGTACACTTGTTCCAAGGTCTCTGCGGTATCTCTGACGTAAACCAGAGAATGCAATTTCCAATTAACCCTGAAATCTCCGAACCCATGTCCGCACCGACATTTGACTACGTAATCCGTTCCGTCTTGCACTATGAATAGACATGGCGTTAAAGGAAGCAGGATTCGCTCTTTAAAAGCCACTCTCTCTTCATAAACCTCCATCGATTTTTGAAACCTATCCGTATCTTTCGGATCCTTGATGATTTCTTGAACTCTCTCAAATGGCAATTGGCCATCGATCAGCAGTTTCAACTCGCGTTTGTCATAGCTAGTAGACATCTCAATGCCTCCTTATTAATAGTTAAAGTCTTCGGTTAAGCCCCAGAACTCCCTGACCTCTCGGGCATATGCTGGCGACAGTCCCATCGATTCGGAAAACATGCGTCTTACTGGCTCAATCATGTCTTTCCTCTCCACTCTTTCCCTCGATTTCTTCCACCAGGCCTTGAATGGAACTCCCTGTTTCTTTCTGGCAGCAAGTATTTCTGCTCTGCGCTGCTTCGTGGCAGCATCGTCAACCACCCATTCACGCGCCTTTTTGTCAAAGGTCGCCACAACACCCCATATGTCACGGGCAGTATCTGCAGTAGTACAGTCAATATCCAGGTCAGCTTTGACAAGAGCTGGATCTCTTTCCAGGGGATCCCCAAAGCCTGGTCCCCCGCCGTGGTCTCCCTCGATGATGCTGTAGCGGCTGAGAGTTTCCGGAACCAGTATCGGCGCCTCTATGGCTCGATGATTGCCTTCTCCCAGTTTCGCCATGCCAGGCTTCCTCGGGTCTTCACGGGTGAGAATCACATCTTTGCGTTCATCGATGCGTTTCTTGATAGCGTCTCCATCGCCCACCATTGTCTTAAGAACCGGCGGCGGATATGCTCCATACATAGTATTGTTGTGGGGAACGCGATTGGTGATACCACAGTCGGTAAGCGTCCATTCGCCTTGTTCTCCGGGCCAGATCATATAAAGAGAATCTAGATGCAGCCCCCCTCTGTATTTCCCTTTGCCGGAACCATCGACAGCGAATTTTCGGGCAAGCCAAACGAACGAGGTAACGGTTTCCAGTCCTTCGCAGTTACCCATGTCAGCGGCAGCATAGTTCGCTCCCCACGCTGTACTCTCGCCATCGGCAACTCCCCTGGCGCCCATACCTCCTGGTACCAGCTCAACGTTTACAACCGTTGTATATATGCCAGAGAGGTTTTTGCCACCTATTTCAATCCCGGGCATGTGACTCGTACCCGCCAATACCTCTTCCACATATCCCCTCGAAAAGAAATAACGACTGAAGGCTTCGCAACCCATTGACATATATGTCCAAAGAACCGCCCAACTACTGCCATAGGGAGCAATCGGGTTGACCGGATACGGATTCATGAAGGAACCCGGGGGAGGCTCCTTAATCGTCAAGTCGCCGAACGAACCGGTATTGTGATATTCAAAGCCCACTACATTACAGAAAACGCAGGCCAGAAACGCATGTACGCCAGGCAGTCCAACGTTCACACCTAACGGAATCCACTTGCTTGTTCCCTCAAAGTTTATATTTACCTTGGCATCTTCATCTATATTCATCTCGAGAGCGGAGAGCAGGATGAAATTACGGGCCTGGTCTTTCGTAATCGTACTTTTGCCTTCGGCACTGATGTCCTTGCAACTCCTCCTCCGCATCCTGCCAGGAACCGCCTGTGTCTTAATTCTTGCGGTGGCGTATCTTCGACTGTCTTCTACGAATTCCTTGATGACCTCCTTGTAATACTCAATGCCATGCCTTTCAATTAGCTCAAGGAGTCCTCGGCGAGCTATGTGGCAACCTGCAACCCGCGCTCTTGTGTCCAGTAGCCAGAAGAACCCCATCCGGGTGAGCTGATTGACTCTGATTTCATATTCTTTCTTCAGAGTGTCATGTTCACCAATTTTCTCACCCGTGATGATGAGGCCGTCTGTAAATATGTCTCTAGACGCCATATTCAGGGAGCCGGGAGACAGTGCCCCCACATCCAAAGTATGCGCACTTCCAAACGTCCATCCCACCAATTCCTTTTCCCAGAATATGGGTACGATGTCGTAGATATCATTAGCGTGCACGCCGGCGATGGGACTGTTGCATTCGAAGATGTCACCGGGATGGATCCCCGGATCGATCTCGTAGTCATGCTCAGTCATCCACTTGATAAGAAGCGTTGGCAGCGGGAAATGCCCTATGACGCCCGTTGAGCAACAAATTACCTCGCCGGTAGGAGACAATATTCCCCAGCACGCATCCCTAGATTCGGCGATTGCCGCTGACGCCGATACGTTGGCTGCTGTTATGGCAGCATCTTCACAAATCCTTTCCAAGGTCGCCCATGTTGATTCGTATTTCACGGGGCCTTCTTCCTTCAATCGTAATTTCTTTAGTCCAAACCGATGCCCAGTATCCTCATACTGCTTGGCAACTTCCTGAACCATATCCTTTAAGCTTTTCACCTTCATGGATTCCTCCGCCACGTCAATTTCCTTTCTAACGATGCTCGTCGATGTCATTGCTTGGCTAACTGTATGTGAGCCAAATGACCATGTGTTGGTCCATTTCCGCCTTCATGCCCGGAGGCACGAAAAGCGTATATGCCGGTCCCTCAAGGACGGCAATGCCTGTAACCCTGTTGCCTGGCCTCATTTCGTCAAGGTCATAAATTTTGGTTGGCATCCACTCGCCGTTACAGAACGTTGGCCGTGTCTTCTTGCGTGCCTTCTCCGGCGGTTCTGCGCCTTCCAATGCATACTTCTTGATAATCGGCTTTATGCTCTCAGCTGTAGCGACTAGCCCGACCCGAGTTATCTGATAGGGCGATCCTTCCGCAACTCCAACCTGCGTATAGGTTCCCTTATAAACCCTCTCAAATTCGACGATCAGCTTGCTCACATCCTCTGGTGAATTCAACCAGCCTGTTGGCGAGGTCACTTCCAGGTCCATGGTTTGACCGAAGTACTTCATCAACACATAAGGAGCAAACGTAAGCTTATCTTCAGTCAGCCCCTCGCCCGCAAACTCCTCGATGGCTTCTTGTTTATGAGCAGTCCAGCTAGCATTCAGCGCCTTTGCCAATTCCATCCGAGCTTCTTCGCTAGAACCACTCGGCAACATCAGGTCGATGCTCGCCGCATACCGGTGGGCATGGTCCATCGCTGCGCACCCAAAAGCGGAAAAGCCCCCCGCCCACGGCACGGTGCATACACCCTTCCATTGCGTCAGGTCGCCGGCATACCGGGCCAGGTGCAATCCGCCGGCGCCACCAAAGCCGATAAGCACAAAGTTCTTCGGATCATGACCTGATACAGTGCTTGCGACGTGTTGTCGCATACTTATATCCATCAGATCGACGATTCCTTCCGCTGCGTGATATATGTCCAGCCCGAGCTTGTCGGCCACTTTTTCCTTGAACATCCTCCGGGCCAGTTCGACATTAAGCTTCACCTTGCCGCCAAGATAATTGTCTGGATTGAGTCTGCCCAGGAGGATGCTGCAATCGGCGATGGTTGGAGTCAGGTTCCCGTGCTCATATGCCACGGGGCCTGGAGTTCCACTGGCACTATCGGGGCCCAACTTTATCCGGTTGGTATTTTCATCTATCCTGATGTAGGTTCCTGCACCCGCACCGATCGATTGAACATCCAACATCGGAACGGTCAAGTACATCCGCTGAAACTCCGGCTCGCGATTCAAGGATATCCGTCCGTTCAGTACCATCCCCACGTCAAAGCTGGTACCTCCCACATCACTACATACCAAATTCTTCTCGCCTATCTGTTCACCCAGAAACTTCGTGCCGATAATCGCCCCCACGGGGCCAGACGTAGTGGCTTCAACAATTCGTGGCCACCTGATATCAGCCACAGTTCCGTAAGCCAGCACCATTTGCAGGTTATATTTGTAGCCATCGTCCTTCAGGACTTTTTCAATGTCCAGCAGTTGTTTTTTGCCGCTTTCCGATGCATAGGCCTGTACAACAAGGGTATTCATCCGGGATACTTCCTTGCTGTAGGGGCTTACCTCATAGGAAGTGAGAACAGGCATTTCTTTTCCTGCTTTCTCCAACATTTCCTTTGCTATCTCGGCCACCCTCTTCTCATGGGCGGGGTTGGCAAAGGATCCCAGGAAGCATATGGCCAAACATTCAACGCCTTCAGCCAGCAATTCTTCCACTGCGGCCCGGGCTTCATGTTCATAAAGGGGGATTACCTCGTTGCCGCGTAAATCCATTCGGCAGGTAACTCCGCGGATTTGCCGATACGGCACATAGGGCTCCTTACGCCGACGATAGACAGCGTGGAATACTTCCGTTTTTCCATAGCCACAGACAATCTCTTTTGCCCGTGTTTGCATCAAAGTTTGTTCGAAACCCTTATTTACAATCAACCCGACCTTTTTTCCTTGTCGAATGATCATGGCATTGAGCATCGCGGTGCCGGTGTACACGGCTCTGGCGACATTAGGAAGGACCTTTTTGCCATCTTTCTTCAGATCGATATCCCAGTAGGTGAATGCATCATCGAGGGACTCCTTGTACCCTATCGACTCCTGGTGTGGAGTGGTGGCAGCTTTCCCCACGACGAATTCACCAGCCGGATTGACGACAAATACATCTGTCATCGTACCTCCTGCATCGCAGGAAACTATGTAGTTTGTTTCATTTGCTCGTTCCAACTCTCTCTCCTTGATAAATGTTGCCTTGATAAATGGATCTGATTTAGCCTTGGGGCAGCCGTCACTTGGCTGGGCCGAGCGCCCCGTGGAGTATGAAATTGGCTATTTCTTCATGCACCTTCGCGGCTGGAAGTCGTCCATCGGTACGGTACCAGCGCAGATGCCAGCTGATGGTGCCAAGCACGTTTAAGGCGATCATCTTCACTTCCCGCGTGCGCACGTAACCGGCGGCGCGCATTTCTTCCAGGGCACGGACGTAGATGTCGAGGATCTTGGTCTGGATGATCTTGTTCTGCCTGCTGCCCTTCTGTGACACCTCACCCTGGTCGATGAAGAACATTCTCGTCTCCTTCTGGTGCGATCCCGACGCAGTGAGATGGGTTTTAATCAGTAGTCGAAAGCGTTCGACCGGATCGAGGTCGCTTTCCCAGACGGCATTCAGCCGTTCGGGCAGTTCGTTGACTGAATATTCAAGAATAGACAGCCAAAGTCCCTCTTTGCTCCCGAAGTAATGGTAGATGTTGGAAACACTCACCCCCACGGTGCTGGCGATTTCTCGAATCGACGTGCCTGAGTAACCATAGT
This sequence comes from Georgfuchsia toluolica, assembly GCF_907163265.1. Taxonomy (NCBI): domain Bacteria; kingdom Pseudomonadati; phylum Pseudomonadota; class Betaproteobacteria; order Nitrosomonadales; family Sterolibacteriaceae; genus Georgfuchsia; species Georgfuchsia toluolica. The sequence goes on along the minus strand of NZ_CAJQUM010000001.1, from coordinate 3,166,491 downwards.
GCGAAAACAGATCCACTGCGGCGCGGATAAGCTCTTCGCGGCGCGTCAATTCCATGCCTTCCTCTTGATTACCGTCGGGCCTGTCCGACTCTTTGCTCACACGAAGTGCTTTCATTGGACTCTCAATTTTGTACTGAATCTACGGGGAATGATCGAACGTTCGTACTATTAAAACACCCATTACCTTCGATGTCAACAGCGCCGTTGATATTTCCACTTGGCGAGAAACTCCTTGCAAAGCCCTAATAGTCGATAGTTTTAGTAGAAATATGGCAAACTATTCTTGCTGCGCCATTTCGTCACCAGTTCGTACTGTGAGCTTGTAGTCTATCGATCATTCGTTCTATACTATAGTAGAATAGTTATTATGGGAGGGCACCATTGGAAAGCTAATAGCAAGCTTTCTGCGTCACCCTCTATTAATGCAGGAGCAGGGAATAATGACAGTTTGCAATAACCTGAACGTTGGGGAAAAGTCCACGGGACCACTCGATGGCATTCGCGTCCTCGACATGGCCACCATGATCGTCGGTCCGGTCGCAACCCAGTGGCTGGGCGACATGGGCGCCGATGTCATCAAAGTAGAACCGCCCGATGGCGATCTGACTCGCAACATAGGCCCGCGCCATTCGCCTGACATGGGCGCGTTCTTCCTCGGCAGCAACCGTAACAAGCGCAGCATCGCTCTCAACCTGAAAAAGCGCGAGGCCAGACCGGTTTTCGAGCGACTGGTACGCAGCAGCGATGTGATCCTATATTCGATCCGCACCGAAGCCGCCGAGCGCCTTGGCCTGACCTACAAGAAGCTCTCCGCTTTGAACCCGAAGATAATTCTGTGCCATGTGAAGGGCTTTGCCGACGAGGGATCCTATGGTGGCATGGCGGCCTACGACGACGTGGTGCAGGCCGTTTCGGGCCTGGCCATGTTGCAGTCGGTGGTAACCGGTGAGCCAAGGTATGTGCCATCGATCATTGCCGACAAGGTCACTGGCCTACAGGCAGCCTATGCCATATCGCTGGCGATCTTCCACCGACTGCGAACCGGTCAGGGACAGGAAATAAGCATTCCCATGTTCGAAACCATGGCGGCTTTCAACATGACAGAGCATCTGTGGGGAGAGATTTTCGTGCCGCCGCTTGCGGGCACAGGCTACCCACCGATCACTACCAAGGCGCGTCGGCCATTCAAGACCAGCGACGGCGGCTACCTCTGCGTACTGCCCTACACAGAGCAGCATTGGGCGCGTTTCTGCGAAGTGGTTGGCGATCCGGTACTCACCGCCGATCCCCGCTATGCGACGCATGCCGCACGCCAGTCAGACCAGTTGGGCTTTTGGAACGAAGTCGCCAACCAGGTTAAACGCAAGAGCACTGCCGAATGGGTTGAAGCGCTGACCGCAGCCGACGTGCCTTTCGGTTTGGCCAACAGCCTTGATGATTTATTGACCGATCCCCACCTGGAAAGCGTTGGCTTCTGGCAGACCTTTCAGCATCCAACCGAGGGGGCGCTGCGCATGATGGCCAATCCCACTACTATGTCGGCCTCGCCAGCGTCGATTCGCCACCTGCCTCCGCGGTTGGGAGAACATTCCGCAGAAATATTACGTGAACTCGAATTCGGAGCCGATGACATTGCAGCGCTAACTGCGCAAGGCGTTTTCGGGCCTGACCCGGCGATCCGGGAACATCATTAGTGTTCAGTGTCGGACTATTTTTTTGTGTACTTAACTGAGAAAGGCAAAGGCTATGTGGCGTCCCGATTTTGAAAGAGACCAAAGAACGATTGGTTACCTGTTGGCGGACAGGGCCAACAGGCATCCGGACAAGGTGTTCTGCTACACCACCGGCGAGGAGATCACCTACGCGCAGCTGGCAGAAAGAGTGAACCGGGTAGCCAACTCATTTCTTGATCTCGGCGTCAGGAAGGGCGACAACGTCAGCGTGATGATGTCCAATTGCCCGGAGTATATCTATACGTGGTTCGCCCTGGCGAAGATCGGGGCGGTGGAAGCAGTTATGAATACTGCGTTCAAGGGAGAAACGCTCGGGTACTTTCTCAATTATGGCGGCGCCAAGGTCGCGGTGATCGACGAGGATCTCGTGGAACGGTTCTTCAATATCCAGGGCTCATTGAATGACCTGGAGAAACTGATTGTCAGAAAAGTGCCTACCGAAGGGAAGGTGCCGAATACCAGATTCGAGACGATCCCCTACGCAGCCATGTTCGAGGGCGCGCCGTCTGAGCCGAAGTGTGAGCCGCCGCGTTTCACGGACCCTGTGTCGATCATGTATACCTCTGGAACGACGGGACCGTCCAAAGGAGTGGTCTACTGCCATAACTTCTGCTACACAGTTACGGCGCGTTACATCCAGATCCTGCGCCTGACTCCAGAGGACAAACTTTACAACTGCTTGCCACTGTTCCATATGAACGCGCAGTTCCTGAGCGTATTGCCGACATTGGTTCTAGGGGCGACCTGTGTGTTGGTTGACAGGTTCAGCGCGAGCCGGTTCTGGGAAGACATACGGCAGTACGACGCGACGGTTTTCAACTTCCTTGGCCCCATGATCAACGTGTTGTGGAATCAACCTGAGAGAGATGATGATGCTCTTGTTCCGGTGCGGGTCGCCTTGGGGGTGCCCGTACCCGCTCACCTCGAACGTCCGTTCGAGAAGCGATTTGGACTCAAGCTCATTCAGTGCTTGGGCGCCACCGAGACTGGCATTGTAACGGCTACACCTTGGGATCAGGATACTCCTATCGGCAGTTGTGGCAAGCCCCTCCCTGGCTGCGACGTGCGCGTAGTCGATGAGAATGACAATGACGTGCCCCCGGGGGTCAGGGGGGAGTTGGTTTACCGTCCACAAGACCCGTTCGCCATGATGTCAGAATACTATAAGAAGCCGGAGGCGACCGTGGAAGCCACCCGGAATCTCTGGTATCACTACGGCGACTACGGCCGAAGAGATGAGAATGGGTTCTTCTACTTTGTCGACCGCAAGAAAGATTGCATGCGGCGGCGGGGCGAGAATATCTCGGCCTCAGAGGTTGAAGCAGTAGTAAATAGGTATCCGGGCGTGATGGAGTCTGCGGCGTCGGGCGTCTGGGCAGACATGGGAGAGGAAGAAATCAAGATTTCTATCCGCCTTATGGAAGGCGCAACGGTAGACCCGCTCGATTTGCTTCGCTTCTGCGAAGAGGGCCTGCCTTGGTTTGCGGTGCCCAGATACGTCGAGTTCCGCGATGACTTTCCGCGTACCCCGAACGGCAAGGTGGCAAAGTTCCAGATCAAGGAAGAAGGGGTACATCCGAAGCTGTGGGATCGAGAAGCGGCAGGCTACCAGATAAAGCGGCGATAGCCCCATTCAACGCAGACAGCATTGCGGTTTCCCTGAATTTGTGATTTCGATCGACTTCACCGCCCAACCCTCCTTGATCAGCCGCCATTCAATTTCAAGGTTGGATTTCACCTTTCAACCTTGAGCTCTTCCACGGCTGGTTCGATAACGTACCTGGCGATATCGGTAGTCTTGCAGCAATAGCTTTCATCGCTGCTCGGCAGGGCGATGAGACCATCCCGCACGCCAAGAAGGTCTTCTCGATCTTTGAGCCGCACACGGAATGGATCTGCAAATGCAAAGCCGGTGTTCCGGTGGAACTGTGGGTCAATGTTTGCATCCTGGAGGACCGGTATCAATTCATATTGCACCATCAGGTATGAGAGCAGCTTGTCCGAGGGACTCCTGTTTGAGCGCAGGGCTTTCCATTCGTCATTTGCCACCATGGACCAGAAGGAAGGCATGAAAGCCTTTACTGAAAAGCGCAAGCCAGGGTTTGTTCACTAATAAGGACGATAGTATGGATCTGGATTTCACTCCGACCCTCATCGAACGTCATACACGCTATGTGATGTTGGTAAAAGTTGCCGGCAAGGATACCGAAACGGTCACCAATTCGCTGATAAAAAACGCCCGCTGAACGATTCAGCCAATCTGTTGCATCCACCGGTTGAATCCAAGATCCAATAAAGCCGCGATGGACGAGATCGAACAAGGATCGAGAAGTACCTATCGTGGTTCGTCAGAACAAGTATCTCAACAACATCAACCGAGGCGTCATGCTGCGCTATCCATTCCCACGGCACGATCGCAAGCAATACCACGCGACACCGACCTTGTCGATGTCCTTAATCGCTTCACCGTGGCTAATTAGGTAATTCAAATGTGCTAGGCTTTCGCCGGTAGCCATTCCGAGAAGCTCTGGTTCGGAACCGATGGGCCTGGCAAACAGTTCTCCGAATACGTCTATAGCACGTTTGGGGTCGGACAGAGCCCCGCGCAGTCGACCAATCGCAGCACGCGCGTCGTCTCTAAGTTGTGCCAATCTTGTGTGCAGACCGAGAAAGGGCTCGTTGTGCGCGGGGAGGACTAGGACGTCGTCCGGAACTTCGCGTTGAAGCTTGTCGAGGGAAAACAGCCAGTCGCTCAATGGGTCGGCGTCTGGTTCAGTAGGAAAGACCGCAACATTCGAGGAGATTTTCGGCAGCACCTGATCGCCGGAGATGAGAACATTCAGGGATGGGCAATAAAGGCAGGCCTGTTCCGGTGAATGCCCGTAGCCCACCACGACGCGCCATTCGCGGCCATCGATTTGCAGGGATTCGCCATCAAATAATCGGCGGTAGCTGTCGGGGAGCGCATAAATAAACTTGCCGAAGCCGCCGAAGCGAGCGCGGTAATTCTCGATTGCGTCGTCATTCCAGCCGGCCCTGTGGTAAAAGTCGACCCCGTCCTTGGGTGCTTCTCGGCCAGAATCCGCGGCCAGGACGCGACAAGTCAAATACTCGAGCCGGGTCATGTAGAGGCGGCAGTCATGCCGCCGCGTTAGCCAGCCAATCATGCCTACGTGGTCGCGATGCATATGGGTGGCGAACACGCGCGTTATGCGCCTTCCTTCGAGCGCGCCGTCGCTGCCGCAAAGACGGCGCCATGCAGCAGCCGTTTCACTGCTCTGCAAGCCCGCGTCGATCGCTGCCCAGCCGTCTCCGTCTCGCAGAATCCAGAGATTTACGTGATTCAGCGAGAACGGCAACGGCATGCGCACCCAAAGGATGCCTGGCACGATTTCGCGTGCGCATCCGACCTGCGGCACCTCGCCACACGGATAGCTGAGAACTTTGTTCGCAATCGATCGGTCGCAAGAGTTATTGTCGTTCAATTGACGGTTCCTGGAGGCTGGGGCGGTCTCGGAATCGGCATCGACAAAAGACTGGACTAATTGCAGGGGGCCGCGCTCCGATGTCAGCCGAGGCAGACACCATGATACGTGAAAAACGAACGCGTTGAAATATTCCGTAAGGGGGTGGTGGCACATTCGTGCAGAAAGTAACCTTCGCGCACGCCGGCTTGCTTTCCATCTTGGCGGCAAGGATCCAACGTGCAGCGGTATGTCGCCGAAAATCTGAAATAAGCCAAGTCCGGGATAAGCGAACCGACCTTGTGGTAACTTAACTAAAGGGCTACCGATATTTCCAAGCCAAAAGATTCCAAGGCATTCTTAATATCTCTTATCTTGTCCTGCGAAGGCGGCTCAATCTCTTTTAGTCGGTAATCCATGCCCAGTGCCTCGTACTTTTGAAGCGCAAACTTGTGATAGGGCAGGAGATCGAACCTGCGAACGCCGAGGTTGGATACGAACTCGCCTAGCCGCATGACGTTGTCCATCGAATCGTTGCAACCCGGGATGACGGGAAACCTGATTATCAACTGTATTCCCGCTTGAGCCATTCGTCTGGCATTCTCCAGAATCAACTTGTTGGACACCCCGGTGAGTTCCTTGTGCCTGCGCGCATCCATATGTTTGAGATCGAAAAGAACAAGGTCGACGTAGCGGAGAATTCCTTGCAGCACTTCCCACTTGCAGTAGCCACAAGTATCGAGCGTGGTATGGAAACCAGCTTGTCGGCAGCTTCTCAAGAGTTCCGTTGCGAATTCCGCCTGTTGCGTCGGCTCGCCGCCGGATAGCGTGATACCTCCACCAGAGTTACGATAAAATAAAGTATCCTTTTTAAGCAGCTTAAGTACCTCCTCAGGCGTCATGTGTTTCCCTGATATAACATGGCTGTTTGGAAAGTCCATTACTTGGGGATATTTTTGTTGCGATTCAGGATTACTACACCATTGACACCTGAGCGGACAGCCTTTCAGAAAAACGGTTGTTCGTACTCCCGGGCCATCTTTTGTAGAAAAACGCTGGATATCGAACACTTGACCGGTGATGGTTCTTAACTGCGTCTCTGGTCCAGAGCCCGAAGGCAGATTATGAATGTGATCTGAGTGTTGTGTCATCAGGGGAACCACGCTTAATTCATTGTAGGGTAATGACTTGCTCACGAAAGTGCTCGCTGGCAAGCGGCATGGAAAGGACACCCGACATCAGGCCGCTTGCTCCTGATGTCGAGCGTGAGCAAACGCGTCCCTTCCTATTGCATCATTCCCAGCCGAAGCTGCTCCGCGCAATGATCTCGTTTTGCACCGGCACGTCAAGCAGGGTGAAATAGGCACTAAAGCCGGCTACCCGCACAACCAGATCCCGGTAATTTTCCGGATGCGCCTGCGCATCCCTCAGCGTTTCACTGCTGACACAGTTGACCTGCATGTGGGAACCACCCAAGTCCATGTAGGTCTTGAGCAGGGATAGCAGGTGCCGGGCATTTTCTGTTCCTTCCAACATGGCAGGAAGGAACTTAAGGTTGAGATGGTTTGATCCCCATTTCACACAGTCCAGCACCTTCGCCGCCGACTTCACGACGGCGGTCGGGCCTTCGCATTCGGTGCCGGGCATCGGCGAGACGGAGGCGTCGGTCAGCGGAATGGTCGCCTTGCGGCCCGTCGGCAAAGCCCCGGTAAAACGGCCGCGGCCAAAGTGATTGGTGGCGGAATAGGCTTCCGGCCGCAGGACGAAATCCGGCGTCGGCGGGACCATCTCGTTCTGGTGCAGCTGGTACAGAACTTCGTACCAGTCGCGCGCCATGCCGTCGGCATAATCGTCGTCGTTGCCGACTTTCGGCGCCGCCAGCAGCAGCTTGCGGATGCGCTCGCCGTCCTTGCCTTCGAAATCGTCCTTCAGCGCCTGCAGCATCTGGCCCATCGTGATCTTCTTGTCGTCGAAGACCACTTTCTTAACAGCGGACATTGAGTTGGCCAGATCGACCGTGCCGATGAACACCGTTCCGCAGGTGTTGTATTGGGCGCCACCCTCGTACAGATGCCTGCCTTTCTCGATGCAGCCCTCGGTCAGCGCTGACTGGACAATGTTCGGGAAATACTTGGACTTGATGTACTGACCCGCGCTATGGTACGCATTGGTCAGGGGCACAAAATGGGCAGCCTGCTTGCGGACGGCTTCGGCGAACTCCTCGTAGGACTTGAAGCTCTCGGCCTTGCCGGTCTGCGGACCGACCAACTTGCCGCTCAAAGGATCCACACCGTTGTTGAGAGCGAGTTCAACCAGCTTCGCCGAATTGAAGATGCTGCGTACCTGTAGGTAACCGCGGCCATTGATCACCATGTCCTGGCAACCCCACATGCTCGTGTCGCGGGCATGGGCGAGCGGTATGCCGGGATGGCTAGTGAGGGCGCGCTCGAGGAACACACGGGCGTTGTGGAATTGCGGGTTGCCGCCGCCGCTGCGGATCAGCTCGACGCACTTCATCAGGAACTCTTCCGATAGCTTGTCGTGATAGAGCACCGTGACACTGAGCGGCGTCGACTTGACGACCTTCTGCGCTTCCAGGCAAAGGAAGTCGATAATGTTGGTGGCATCGTCGCCGTTGGCATCATAGCCGCCCAGGCTCAAGATCTGGTGCGTCGTACCCTGCGTCGTCTTGTACAGGTCATCGGGCTCAAAGTTCTGGATTGCCGCGATCTTGACGAAGATGATCTCGATTAGCTCGAGTGCTTCTTCCTCGGTAATCCGCCCTTCCTTCTTGTCCTGGGCGTAAAACGGATACATGTACTGCGGGAAGCGGCCCGGGGAGCCGCAGATGACGCCTTCGAACCAGGGCATCAGATGCATGAACCAGAACGACTGTGCCGCTTCGAAGAAGGTCCGCGCCGGCTTGGCCGGCACATGGGCGCAGGTCTCGGCGATCTTTTCCAACTCCTTCTTACGCACGCCTTCCGACTCCTCGGCGGCCATTTTGGCGGCCAGGCGGGAATATCTCTCGGCAAACTTGATAATCGCCGTGAGAGCGATTTCACTGGCCTGCAGGAACTCCCTCTTGCGGTAGGATTCCAGCTCCCACGGCCCCAGCTTGGCCATCTCGGCGCGGATTTCGGCGATGACGCCTTCGAGGCCGATATTCAGCACCTTGCCGAAGTCGAGGATGCCCAGGCCGGAGAGCAGGGACGGCGGGCTGTGATCAACCAGGCCGATCTTCTGCAGCGTGATCGGATCGGCATCAGGATACATTTGCCTAATGGTCTGCAGGGATTTGGACCAGAGGCAACGCTTGTCAAAGTAAGCGATCGCCTCCTTCAATACTTCCTTGTCCTTGTCGCTGACCACGATCTCGCCCAGGCTGGTGGCGAAGGCCTTTTCCTTCAGCATCCACTTGCACGCCAACTCGGGAAACGGCGAGGCTCCCACCGGGTACTTGGTAATCGTTCCGACGATGGGCGACTCGTCGATGAATATCGTCATGGCGACCAGGCTTCTCTCCAGCACTCTCGCCATTTTGATGGTTTCCGGCGCACCCTCGAATTCCTTGTAGGTATCGATCAAGGGGCGCAATCGTTCGCAGGAAACCCGGATCGGCTCCGAACGCAGCTGTTTCATCATCCGCTGGACGCGTTTGGTCGGCTTCGAGTCTGTCGAATCCGCTTGCAGTAGCCTGGCTGACTTCGCGCGTAATGGATCGAGTTTGACGACTCGTTTTGCTACCTTGGAATCTGCCGCATTATCTATCGTCTTCATCGCATTACTCCTCTCAAGTGGGTTGGGACATCGAATAATTGCTATTTAACATGCCTATGAAATGCCATAGACTCTATCCACGACGCTGAAAGGAGAAACAAACTCCGTTTCCATTCCATGCGCCTTGTTTTCAGTATGCTTATCATACTGTATGATATGCATACTGTTTTGTCAACCTGGAATTTCAAATTGAAATTGGATTCATCCGACTTTCGTATGGGGCAGGGTAACTGGATGTAACGCCTGCCGCTCATGACACCTCCGTGGTTGCCTCAAGTGTAAGGCCCCGAGGTGTCTAGCAAAGCCGGGGCGATTCACGGATAAAATTCCACCCTAATGAGAAACGGAGGCCCATAGGTATGACCAAAGCAAAGGCGGTCAAGACGGCGAAAATGCGGCAGAATGCATCCAGCGACAATAGACACACGTCGGCTGCCGATCTGGGAGCAAGCCAGCGTCGAGATATGAAGCTAGGATTTCTAATTCAAGATGTATCGCGGACGCGCCGCAAAGCATTCGATCAACTGATGAAGCCGTTGGGGGTTACACGCGCCCAGTGGTGGGTATTGGCAAATCTGGCCCGACAAGACGGCATGACGCAGGTAGAGCTTGCCGATATCCTGGAAGTAGGGAAGGCAAGCCTTGGCTCAATAGTTGAACGACTCGAAAGCAGAGGGTGGGTGGAACGCCAAGGCGACCCGATCGATAAACGCATCAAGAGAATCTATCTGACGCAAAAGGGACAGCGGCTGCTAGAAAAAATGACTATCGCCGAACGAGAATTGAATGATTTGAATATTCACAGGCTCACAGAGACCGACCGCAACGAACTTGTGCGATTACTCTCGTTGATTAGTTTGACTTCGCGTGTAATGGATCGAGTTTGACGACTCGTTTGGCAACTTTGGAATCCAGTCCATCGTTGATCGTCTTCATCGCATTACCATTCACCATTGTGCTTCGTTTGCTACCTTTGCCTACATGCATCACGCCGGCTGCCCAACTTTTCCCCGTAGCAGCGACTTGACAGACATTGTATATTGCAAAATAGATACTCTTTTGCCAGTTTGTAAAGGCCTTTAGCTATTTTGTCACGATTTCTAAATGGCTCTAGTAGTTAAGTCCTAGACCGCCAAGAAGCCTTGTGGCACAAGGGGTTTATCGAGTCCAATCGAGTTACGATATGGCTCTAAAACAATTTGCTAGGAGCGGATTTTTCGGTTTCAATCCACAGCTAGCAATAGAGCCTTCATTTCTCAATCTGAATCAGATTTCAAGTCCCAACACTCTCTGAGCATTGCCGCGGTAGATCTTTTCCAAGACCTCAGGCTTATACCCTTGAGCCTCCCATGCTTTGAATAACATCTCATAACCGAGCTGAGGATACTCCGAGCCAAACATGATTTTGTCCTGTATCCGACTGTTGATTTCCCTTTTGAATGCTTCGGAAAAATATTTTGGGCTCGTTCCATGCTGCTCGTTATAAACATTGGGATGATGAATTAAAACGGCAGCCATTTCCTGGTCGAATGGCCAAGGGTGGTGGGCACAAATGATCTTGAGGTCAGGGAATTTCAAGGCGACGTCGTCGACGTAAGGAATGGGATTCTCTGTCCAAAGGGGAACCTTCCCCTTGATTGCCAGAATACCAACCCAGATCTTGACCGGAACCCCAGCTGAAGAGCACAGGTCATAATACGGGTACCATGCTTTATCATTTGCCGGGACGCCCGTTAATGAGCCACCAACCGCGATCCCGTAGGATCCCAAGTCCTTTATGCAGCGCTCCAGTTCCTGCAGCCCTCGATGCCCCCAGTCTGGGTCTATACCGACCCAGAACCCAAAGTAAGCATCGCTGTACTTGCGCTGCAAATCTCCGATGTAATCATTCCTAGCTTTAATTTCACCCAGATCGTTCCAGCCAAGGACCTTCCAGCCTCCGCCTAAGATGGTGCCCTTTATCTCATAATCCCTGAGTTCCTGAACCATTTCTTCTTCGGACTTGTTGAGTCCTATGGGTGGTGACTTGAAGTGCTTAGTCAACTCCGCATATAACTGTTCGTCCTTGATCAATGGCCATTTAGACTGCCTGTTCATCAAGTTGATTTGTAGGTCAATAACTTTCATCGCTGGTACCCCGTAAAAAATATGTAAAGCTTCCGCCTGGCTTCGCGGTACGGCGCTGCGCAGGCGTCGAACACTTTCCGCTCATCGATCTTCTTGCCGCGGCTACCCCTCTACCTGGCTCAAAGCAACGACAGAATTCTATGACGCCTGTTCCTGCAAGAACCTCTTTACCACCTTGCCTACCTCACTCTTCGGTATCTCACGGACAAAGCTGACTGCCCTTACAGCTTTGTAGTGGGCAATCTTGCTGCGGCAAAACTCTATAAGTTCGAGTGCCAATTTGTCCTTATCCTGAGTCTCGTCTTTCAAAACCACAAAGGCCTTGGGCATTTCGCCCAGACGCTCGTCGGGAACCCCCACTACCGCTACATCGAGCACAGCTGGGTGTTCCCTGAGTGTTTCTTCAATTTCCCCTGGCAGCACCTGAAAGCCCCCGCACTTGATCATGTCCCTGGATCGGCCGATTACGAATAGACAATTGTCTGAATCAAGGTAGCCCAGATCAGAAGTAGTGACCAAGCCGTCCTCACTAATTACCTTTTCTTTCACGGAATCCTTGCCAGCGTATCCTTCCATGGTTCCCTTGGTCTTGATCCAAATTTGTCCGGTCTTGCCGACAGGCAAATCCTTGCCTTCCGGGTCACGGATAAATACCTCGACGTTTTCGTATACGCGGCCCACTGCGCCTGGTTTCCAGCGTTTTTCCGTGATATCCCGTACGGTCCAGCCTGCGATATGTCCCGCTTCAGTCGAACCGTAGTTCTGTATAACCGGAATATTGAAACGCAGTTCAAACCGCCTTTTAAGACTGGGATTCAGTTCCTGCCCTGTGCTCAGCAAGGATTTGACTGAACTGAGATCCACCTCTTCAGGATAGTTGACCAACATCTGTATCATGGTTGGCATCAGCGCCAGCGTATCAGGGCGGTGTTTGGCAACCAACTGTACAAAAGTTTCCGCTTCAAATTTGCGCATCAAGACGACGCTGCGTCCCACGTTGTAAGCGATCAGTAGGGACATCAGCCCGCCCATGTGAAACAAGGGCATCGCTATGAAGTTTGGTGGTGTATTGGATCTGGCAATTGGAAACGGGCCGGGCCTGCCTTTGGATATGGCAGCAAGATTGGACAGCGTAGCGTACTGCGAGTTATGGCCGAGAATCGCTGCACGCGCTTCGCCTGAGGTGCCTCCCGTGAATGGCATTAAGGCAATATCCTGCTCATCAGGAGTGAACGAGGGACATGCTGACGAAAACCCGGCAAACAACTTGTCGTCGTAACACAGCACCTCCAAGTTCATGCCCAGTTTCTTTACTCGCTCCAAATGATCTTTGTCGGTTATCACAGCATCAGCTTTAGTTTGTTCCAAGCCGTGCCTTAACTCTTTATCCTTATACAGGTTGTTGATCGGGACTACGATTGCCCCTACTTTCCATGCGCCGAAAAGGGCGGCAATGAACCGCGGTGAACTCGGCAGGAATATCGCTAAGCGTTTCCCTTTCTCAAGGCCAACACTCTTTAGGTAATTTCCGACTCTACTAGACATTTGGTCAATGCCTAAGAATGTCAGGGCTTCATCCTTGAAGTAAAGGCCAATTCTGCCCGGTTCTTCTTGTGCCCGTCGCTCCAAATCGTGGGCGAGATTCATTTCGAGATACCTCCTGGTTTGCCGCCGCCGCGGCACTGTCTAAAAAGTTTGTCGCTTTCGACCTTAATCGGTGCTGATGATGTCATGCTTTTATTCCGAGAACTCTCGCAGCGTTTTCCTGATAGATCCTCTGCAGTACGGTGGGCTTGAAATTTTCCGCCTCCCAGTCTTGCAGCAAGCACTCGTAGCTGAAAAGCGGATAGTCTGGCCGAGTTGCCGAGTTCATGAACGGTCATTGCCTATTAATTAGGTACACAACATCATTATAAGCGAAGAGTCAACGTGTGTGTTGATCCTTTGCACGCTGGCGTTGATCTGCCTTTTGTAGGCTTTATTACATTTCCACTTCATTAATGAAAGGCGGATTCAACTCTGGAGTGCAACGGAGTTATGACGCGAGTGTAGCTGCATCATGAAGACCTCGTGAGTGGTTTTGAAGTCAAGGCATTTTCTGGGTCGGTGATTGAGGCGATCCACGGCATGGGCAATATCCTCAGGAGTGATGGAATTGAAGCGCGTCTACTTTGGGAAGAACTGGCGGATCAGGCCGTTCATATTCTCGTTGGCGCCACGCTCCCATGAAGCGTAAGGATGCGCGAAGAAGAAGTCGGCGTTGAGCTTCCTGGCGATCCGCTCCTTCAGTATCTCGGCTTTCAGCCGCTCCTCGGCATACATCTTCTTGAGCCGGGCATTCTCAAGCTCCAACTCCTTCATTCGAGCCATCATGGAGGTGTCTATACCGCCGTACTTGGCGCGCTAAATGTTCGGTAGCTGAATATCGCAGCTGGGTGATATCCACGCCTAGCATATTTCTTCCCTTGATCCAGCTTTGCGTAAAACCAGCAATATGCCATACAGATTCATTGGTACTGAGGGGTTTCAGCGGCCTGTTAAACTGATCAATATTCAAGCAATTGCCGGCTTGGGAAGTGAGCAAATGGCTCCACTTACTTCGTGACTTGAAGTTCGGCTCTTTGGGCGAACGTCGCGAAGACACATCGCCTGGGTAATGAGGCGTTATACGTGTCCGCCCTGACCCCGCTCGGATCGTTCGTACATATTCATGATGCTGGAGAATAGGTGGTCGAATCCGGCCTCACGATCCTTGTCGAATCTGGGGTCGCCATTTTGCTCGAAAGCATTGGCGATCTCCTTCCAGTCCTCGCTGGTGAGATATGCGCGACATTCTGGCCAGATGCACTTTTCTTCTATTTTTATATGCTCCCATTGGAGTCTGGAATAACGATCAACTGCCTGCGTCAGTTGATTCAGATGATCTGCATCTCGTGCGGTCTGGTATCCGTTGAACGCTGTCTCGAGCGCCTCAAGCAGAGCGCCCAATTCATGATGCTGAGCTTCCAGACGCGACACCAGCTCTTCGGATTTCGGAGCACGTGCACGCAGTCGCGCAAACAGATATCCCTCTTCCTTTGGGTGATGCAGTACCCGGCGAAAGGCAAGAAAGTAATGGATCATGGCGCGAAGCAAGCGGATGTCGGCGGGCTTCCCAGTCTCACGCGCCTGCCGCAAGATATGCTTGAGGCCGTGGACGACGGCCGCCATCGATTGGTGCTCTCCGCGGATGATGTTGATGGCCTTATTCATCTCCGTTGACTGCGCGCTATTTTCCACCAGCGCGACCAACACCGGGATGGTTGTATGCGCTAGCACCTTTTGGGTCTGGGTGCCAACCAGCAGTTCCTTCAGGCCTCGCCGACCATGGGAGGCCATAAAGATCAGATCGCAACCGCGCTCCTCGGCAGTGTCGATGATGGCCTCGTAGGGACGATCGCTCGTCTTTGCAATCGATTCAAAGGCTACACTCTCATCACGCGCCTCGCTCTCCGCCCTGGCCAGGACGGCTCTCGCAGTACCGTCTGCCTGATCAGCAAAATCTCGCGGCGACATGACTCGCACCAGGGCGCCATTGCCGGTAGCGCCGTAGTCGGGGCGCGCGTGGAGGAAGGTAATGCGCGCGCCCAAGGCTTTTGCGAATGCGACCGCCTTGGATGCGATGTCAATTGCCAGTTCCGAATCATCAATCGGTACCAGGATGTGTTGATACAATGTCTTCTCCTTGATAGTAAACGTATAGCATCACCAGTCTGAAAGAACTGGCCCACTGCAATGTGCAATGGCTATATTATGCTTGTGAGCGCTTTGCATCCTCACCATCAGGCGATTCCTGTGCTAGCGCTCTGGCCCACTCGACCTGCGCATCGATCGGCATTGCGCTCTTTGTCGTGGCCGAGCGTAGCAGGAATGTTGCGAGACTCGGCACCACGATCAGGGCACCGATCATGTTCCAGAGGAACATGAACGCGAGCAGTATCCCCATGTTGGCCTGGAACTTGATCGGTGACCAGGCCCAGGTAATCACGGCAGCAGCAAGCGTCACGCCAATCAGCGCCACTACCTTGCCGGTAAACACCAGGGCAGCGCGGTAGGCTTCGGGTACCGCCAACCCCTGACGCTGTTGTACCAGTTGCACAGTCAGCAGATACAGCGCATAGTCGACGCCAATCCCCACGCCCAGCGCCGTCACCGGCAGGGTCGCCACCTTGACGCCGATTCCCAGCAGCACCATCAGCGCCTCGCACAGGATCGAGGTCACCATCAGCGGAACAACCGCCACCACCACCGCACGCCAGCTTCTGAAGGTGATGAAGCACAGCAATATCACCGCCCCATACACATAGAGCAGCATCGTGCGATTGGCGTGGGTAACCGCGATGTTGGTCGCTGCTTCGATGCCTGCATTGCCCGCCGCCAGGAGAAACTTCCGCTCTGCCGTGTCGTGCTTTTTGGCAAAAGCTTCGACGGTTTGCACCACGCGCGTCAGGGTTTCCGCCTTGTGGTCAGCCAGAAAGGCGATGATTGGGGCAACCGAGCGCTGGTTATTGAACATCTCGGGATTCGAGTCATAGACATAATTGATCGCATCGTAGTTGACGTATGGGTCGCGATTTAGCGTGATCCATTTTTCCGATCCTTCAAATCCCGCCGAGGTGTACTGCCGCGACAGGCTGGCCGCCGAAACCGTCGTCT